>JAGAOP010000007.1 GCA_017623685.1 Spirochaetaceae bacterium | reverse complement strand
CCTTAGATTTTGAAAAAAGTGATATTGAAAAACGTGATATTTTGGAACTTTACAGAAATGATATAAAAAAATCTGCAAAACGATACAATTCCAAAGTTTCTGCAATTTTTGAAAATATTCCAGCATATCTTTCAACTCACGAAAAGAAAATTGTGCTAAGTGAAGTTGATAAGAATGCAACCTTTGACAAATACGACGAACCTTTATTCTGGCTTGATGATTCTATGATTTGTAATCTTTGTTATAAATGTAATGATCCTTGTGTAGGTTTTGCATTAAACAAAAATGAATCTAGCGTTAAATGTTATATGGGCGATACAGGTCTTTTAGTTAGCCTTGCATTTAGTGAAAATGAAATTGCAAATGAACAGTTATATAAATCAATTATGAATGGAAAACTTTCATTAAATGAAGGTATGTTGTATGAAAATGTAATTGCTCAAATGCTAGTTTCAAAGGGAAGAAAACTTTATTTTTATACTCAATATAATTTAGAAAAACGTCGTAACGATATTGAAATTGATTTTTTACTTTCAAACGAAAGCAAAACAAATTTTAAAATTTTTCCATTGGAAGTAAAATCTAGCAAAAATTACACAACAACATCATTAACAAAATTTACCGAAAAATTTGGAAACAAAATAGAAAATCAAATTATTGTTCATCCAAAACAATTCAGTTTTGAAAATGGAATAATGAAAATTCCTCCATATATGATTCCTTGTTTGTAAGAATTAAAAATACCGTCATTCCGAACTTGATTAGGAATCTTGTCACGATATTTTTTTACTCTGCGTACTATTAGCAATTTTAAGAAAAAATACTCTGCGTACTATTGATTTCTATAAATTTCTTTTGTAAAACAAAGGGATTTATTCGTGCTTATCTACCTGTTAGAAAACAGGACACACTCACTTGTGGAAATAAAATCAGCATCGTAAATTCAAGTACGACTTAACCCATACACGCCACCTTTGCCTTTGATTTGCAACAGTACCCGGTGTTGCATATAACACTGACATTTCTACCACAAAGCGGGCGTTACAGAAAAAAAATAAATACGTAGAAAAAAATGTCATTCGAGACATTCGAGTTTTAGCTCTTGTGAAGACTTGGATTTTCTCCGAAAGCTACCCTTTTTGTTTATGTGAAAACCTCTGATTTATACGCAGCATAAGAAGCTTTTTGTTCAAAAATAAATCTTATTCTTCGTTCATATTTCATTTGCATGGGAAAAAAAATGTGATATACTATTTTTAATAGGAGGTTTTAATGACCGACAGTTATTTCGCTAAGTCAAATAGTTTTCTTTCAGGAAGACAAAAGGCAGCTCTTTTAATTCATTTGTTAAAGCCAGAAAACAATGTAGAAATTTTAGAACAACTTTCCACAGAAGAACTAAATATTTTAAATAATACATCAGAAGTTATGTATTCATCCTTCAACATTGCAGATGATATTGCTGTGTTAGAAGAATTTCAAAGTTATTGTGTCAGAAAAGGTCTTTTACCTCCAGAAAAAATTGTTCGATGGCATAATGATACTGACAATCCTATTCAAAAATTGCAAAAACAAGGGATGAGTGTGAAACCAGAGGACATCGCAAGAATTCTTTCCAAAATGATTCAAGAAGATTCTTAATTTTCTTTTTTTTTACACAACCAGAAAATCTCGTGATATAATGTAGTTATGAGTACTAATTCTAAAGAAATTCCAGTTTTAACTGGTACTGCGATTCCATTAGGCGCACTTAAAACAAAGAGTAGTTGTGGTGTGGGAGAATTCCCAGATTTGGTTCCTTTTGCTGATTTTTGTAAAAAAGCAGGCTTAGGTTTAATTCAGTTACTTCCAGTAAATGATACTGGTACAGAAAGTTCTCCATACAGTGCATTATCTGCTTTTGCCCTGCATCCAATATACATAAGTATAGAAGGATTACCTGAATTTGATTCTGTTCCAGATGCAAAAAAGGTTTTAAAAGATTTACATAAAAAGCATGATTCACAACTTAGATATAATTATCGTCAATTACGTTCCGACAAGCTAAAAGTTTTACGTCTTTTATTCGATAGCAATGTGAATTCATTTGTAAAAGATGCTGAATCCAAGAATTCAGAAGTTTCTAAATGGATTTCTGAAAATCCTTGGGTTACTGAATATGCTGTTTTTATGGAATTAAAAAGGCAATACAAAGAAGCTTCTTGGAAGGAATGGCCAGAAAAATACAAACGAATTACTAAAAAACAAATTGAAAAGAGATGGCTTGACGAAAAACTTCGGGAAAATCATTTGTTTTATGTATGGCTTCAACTTAGAGCCTCTCAACAATTTAAAGATGCAGCAAAAAAAATTGCTGATAAGGGTTTGTTATTAAAGGGTGACATTCCTATAATGATGAATGAAGATTCAGCGGATGCTTGGGCTCACCCTGAATTTTTTGACGACACAATGAGAGCTGGTTCTCCTCCAGACGGTGGAACTCCAGAGGGGCAAAACTGGGGGTTCCCTGTTTATCGCTGGGATAACCTTGCAAAAGATGGATACTCCTGGTGGAAAAACAGATTAATTTCTGCATCGCAATATTACAAAGCTTACCGAATAGACCATGTTCTTGGTTTTTTTAGAATTTGGGCAACACCAGAAAACGAAAGTTCTGCAATTTTGGGAATGACCCAACCTTCAGACTGTATTAGTCGCCAAGAACTTCATGACATTGGATTTAACGATGACAGAATTCGTTGGCTAAGTCAGCCCCATGTTCCAACTCGAGCTATTGAAGATGTAAACAACAATGATTATCTAGGAACCCATGGATATCTTCATAAACTAATGGATAGAATCGGTAACGAAGAATTATGGCTCTTCAAAAAAGAAATTACCGGAGATAAAGACATTTGGAATGCTCCTGATATTCCAGATAGCGTAAAAGCTCGCCTTGTTCAATTCTGGCGTGACAGGACGTTGGTAACTGTATCAGAGGATGTTTTTGTTCCTCTGTGGTTATACCGTGATAGTGGTCCTTGGAAATCTTTATCCGATGATGAACGCTGGAGATTAAACGAACTTATTTCTAGAAAAGCTGCTCATCAAGAATATTTGTGGGAACAGCAAGCTAGAACTTTATTAGGTGAACTTACTTCTGCCACAGACATGATTGCTTGTGCCGAAGATTTAGGTGCAAACCCTGAATCTCTTCCAAGTGTTTTAGGTGATCTTTCAATTTTACGACTTTGTGTTATTCGTTGGTGCAGAGATTGGGATATTCCAGGTAAACCCTACAAGGCTTTTGAAAGTTATCCAAAGCACAGTGTTGCAACTGCCTCTGTTCACGATTCATCGACTTTAAGACTATGGTGGCTAACAGAACCAGATGCTAATGATTTCTTTCAGGCCTTTCCTCCAGAAGAATCAGGTAGCGAAATTCGCCCAGGAGTTTATACTCCAGAGACAGCACGATATTTGCTAAAGAAATTTGCATCTAGTGCTAGTTGTTTCTGCGTTCATCCATTACAAGATATGCTTTCTCTTAGCCAAAAATACTACAGCGATGACCCACAACTAGAACGAGTAAATGTTCCAGGTAGCGTAAATGAGTTTAACTGGACATACAGACTTCCTGTTTTGGTAGAAGACTTAATTTCTGACAAAGAATTAATTTCTTCAATCAAAGAAATTGTTTCTTTACATCAAAAAAATTAAAAGCAACAAAAATTCAATACGGGACTTAATCAATATAACATCACTAGATTTTTCCCGTATTGAATATGATTTTTGTAAAAAATGTATTTTTTTTTACAAAAATCATTAGATATGGTATATAATGTTAAATATCTTGTTTTTGGGAGAAAAACCTATGGTGCGGTTTTATGTAACTGAAGAAAATGTTACAGCTAAAGGATTGTCATTAAACGAATTCCATGTTTCAAAGGTAATTCGCGACAAATGTGATTTTGACGGAACTCTTTTTGCTTCCACAGGAAATGTGGTTTTAGCAAACTTTAAGAATGTTCGTATTTTCGCAAAGAAAATCAACGACATGTTAGAAAAAGAAATTGGTAATAAGGTAACCGCTGGTAAAAAAATGGTTAAAGCTGGCCAGTTAAATGCAATGGGCCTTATTGATGAAATTTTTCATTATGTTTGCGGATTATTCCGTAGAGATGCAAATCCAGAAGCTTTCAATGAATTAATGACTCATTTAGATTCTGAATTCGGCAAAGAAAAAATTGATGAATTACTATATAAGTTTTCCGAAATTTTTCCACCAACAGCTGTATACAGAAACGAAATAACCATAGAAAAATATTTAGAATCAGAAGCTCTAGATACAGGAACAAATACCATGCGTTCCAATCGTGTGGCAACTTTAGAAGAAATGATTTTGTTGCGTCTCGCCAACGAAAACCCTGCATTTAAACCATTCTATCTTTTATTCGGAGACGAAAAACTAGTTGAAGATAAAATCTACGATAAAGTATGGAACAAAATAAAAGAATTTTTTAAAACACAACCTACTTTTGGTCCAAACAGTGTAGATTTAATCACTATGCTAAAAGAACCTGTTGTTTTTAGCCCCAACAGTTTAAAAGGTCAGCTAGATTATATTCGTAAATACTGGATGTCTTTACTTGGTGAATGGTTGAATCGTTTGCTAGCCGGAATGGATATGATTAGCGAAGAAGAAAAAGCTGCTTGGGCTTCCATGACAGGAGTTACACCTGATATGGATCCTTATAGTTTCGATTCTTTAATGAATGAATACGAAAGATTCAGTCCTGACAGTGAATGGATGCCAAAAGTTGTATTGATGGCAAAAACTGTATTAGTTTGGCTAGATCAGTTATCAAAAAAATACAACAGAGATATTACACGTCTTGACCAAATCCCAGATGAAGAATTGGATTTACTAGCACAACGAGGTTTTACGGGACTTTGGCTTATCGGTTTATGGGAACGTTCCCACGGAAGCAAAAGAATCAAGCAGATTTGTGGAAATCCAGAAGCAGCTGCCAGTGCCTACAGTCTTTATGATTATGACATAGCTCAAGGTCTAGGTGGTTGGGGAGCTTTGGATAATTTACGCCGTCGCCTATGGAACAGAGGAATTCGTCTTGCATCTGATATGGTTCCTAACCACACAGGTATGGACTCACAGTGGATAAACGAACATCCTGATTTGTTTGTTCAAACACGAGAATGTCCTTTCCCTGGATACACATTTAACGGTGAAAATCTTTCTCTCAACGATAGAGTTGGTGTTTATCTAGAAGATCACTACTATTCAAAAAGCGACTGTGCTGTAGTATTTAAGCGAGTTGACCATCATACAGGGGATGTTCGATATATTTACCATGGTAACGACGGAACCGGAATGCCATGGAATGACACAGCCCAAATTGACTTCCTCAATCCTGAAGCAAGAGAAGCTGTAATGCAAGAAATTCTCCATGTTGCACGGAACTTCCCTATTATTCGTTTTGACGCAGCCATGGTTCTTGCAAAAAAACATATTCGTCGCTTATGGTATCCAGAACCAGGACAGGGTGGTGATATTGCAAGCCGTTCTGAATATGCCATTAGCCGAGAAGAGTTCGACGCTCGTATTCCAGAAGAATTCTGGCGAGAAGTTGTTGACAGAGTTGCCCGTGAAGTTCCAGATACATTGCTTTTAGCAGAAGCTTTCTGGATGATGGAAGGTTACTTTGTTAGAACTTTGGGTATGCATCGTGTTTACAATAGTGCCTTTATGAACATGCTTAAACGAGAAGACAATGCAAAATATCGAGCCACTATCAAAAACACAATTGAATTTGATCCTCAGGTATTAAAAAGATACGTAAACTTTATGAACAATCCAGACGAAGAAACTGCGGTTGCTCAGTTTGGTAAGGGTGACAAATACTTTGGTGTATGTACCTTAATGATTACCATGCCCGGTTTACCGATGTTCGGCCATGGTCAAATTGAAGGTTTCACCGAAAAATACGGTATGGAATTCACAAAAGCTTACTGGAATGAAACACCAGATGAAGATTTAATTAACCGCCATTACCATGACATTTTCCCATTGATGAAAAAACGTTACATCTTTGCGGAAATAGATAACTTCTTGTTCTATGATGTTTGGGATAACGGGCACGTAAACGAAAACGTGTTTGCATATTCAAACTGTTGTGGAAATGAAAGAGCAGTGGTATTTTATAACAACGTTTATCAACAGGCCACAGGTTGGATTAAACAATCTTGCCAGTATGCTGTAAAAGATGGAGACGGAAATATTCACCAAGAAACTAAAACAATCGGAGAAGCTCTGGGTCTTACAGCTGATTATAGAAATTACTGTATTTTCCGTGAACAAAGAAGTGGTCTTTGGTACATTCGTTCAGCTAGCGACATTTGCAACAATGGTATATTCTTACAGTTGAATGGTTTTGAATCTCAAGTAATGATGGATATTTCCCAGGTTACAGATGACGACACCGGTAAATACAGAATTCTTTGTGAAACATTAAACGGAAGAGGCGTTTCTGATATCGAAACTACTTTACGTGAAATATTCTTAAAGGATTTGTATAAAGCTGTTACAGATGTTATTACTCCAGAAATGCTAAAGAATTTTGGAATCCTTTGTTCACCAGAAGCAGATGGAAAAACTCTTCCTAAACTAAAAGATGTACTTGATTCCATTAAACCAGCTGCATTAAAACTATTTGAAGTAGCAGATTCATTTATTGATGGAAACTACGGAGCTCAAACAGTAGTTGACAGAACAAAGTGTGGCAAAAAACTTGCTGCAGATAAAACATGGAAACTTCTTGAAGCAAGATTAACTTCTTTAGTTACAACAGTTCAAGAAGGTAAAGTAAAATCCGCTGATAACTTTGCTGTTTCCTTGTTAGAAGGTCTACGTGAACGTGAATTCTGTGGGGAAATGCTGGCATCTTATGCAGTGCTATATTCATTGAAAGATGTACTTGGAGACAAGGCAACATCAGAAAATGCAGCAGCCTTAATTAGCTTGTGGGGATTAGAACGAAAACTTCAGGATATATTACTAAACGAAAATATTCCTGTAGCTCTTACATATGTTCCATTGCGAACAATTTTAGCTTCTTTAGCATCTGTGGATTGCATGGAAGAACTAAAAGCTGATTCTGCCGGAAAAATTTCTACAGCCAAATTTAAGGAAGTTGCAGGGAAGATTGCTAATATTTTAATTAAATCACCCTCTGCAACCTTAACCGCCGGAGTGAACAATTATAATAACGTATTATGGTTTAATGACGAAAGAATGACAGATTCTGTATGGTTTACAGTTGTTACTTCTGCAATAATGCAGGGAGCAGATGCCAGTGACCATAATAAATACGAAACAATTTTTGCCTTGTTGACCGCTGCTCAAAAAGAAGCTGAATATCAGGCAGAAAAATTCTTAGAGTTATTGCCACTTCCAGAAGAAAAAAAAGCAAAAGAAAAAGAGGTAAAACCAAAAACCTCTAGTGCTAAAAAAGCCACCACAAAGAAAAAATAGTTTAATTTAGGTTTCTTTGAAATATAAGAAACCTAAAAAACAACCCCCGACTTGAGATATTTTCAAATCGGGGGTTTATTTTTATTCCTTTGGTGGCTTTTAACGAATAATTTTCATTCTAACCCATTGGATTCGTCTTTGTTCAACATCTTCCACAATAAAAACTGAATTTTTATACTTGATATTTTCGCCACTAGATGGTAAATATCCAAATGTTTCTAATAACCAACCACCTAATGTATCAAAATCCTCTGATTCACAAGTAAGGTTAAAGATTTCTTGCATATCTTGCAAATGCAAATCTCCTGGTAAAAGAAAATCTGTTGGTGTAAGAATTTTTATTCTTTTGTCTGGTGGGGTATATTTTGCATATTCATCTGTTATTCTGCCCATTACAGCATTTAACAAATCGTCCATTGTAACAATACCACTATTTGTACCATGTTCATCCACTACAACAGAAAAATTTGACTTATTTGTTTTAAAAGCATGCAACAAAGAAACTGCAGATTTTGTTTCGGGAAAATACATAACTTGTACCATATTTTCCTTTGCAAAATATTTTTTTTCTCTTTCACCTTTAAAAAATAGCAAAGTTTTATAATGAATTAGCCCTACATAGCTATCTACATTTCCTTCATCTGAATCATCGTATACTGGAAGCCTTGAATAACCTGTTGTGGAAAAAACTTTTGCAACTTCTTCATAGCTTGCACTACATGGTACTGCTTTTACAAATGAACGATGACGAGTAATATCCCGAACTTTTAAATCTGTAAACTGAAAAATCTTATACAGCATATTTTTTTCATCGTTTTCTAGAGTACCTTCCACGTTTCCTAAATCAATTAGTGTCTTTAATTCCTCTTCTGTCACGAGGGGAGTTTCAGACTTCCAGATTTTATCTAAAAGAGAACCTACTCCCTTTGTTAATTTAGAAAAAATCCACACCACAGGAAACATTATTTTTTGCAACAAATACAAGGGTAAAGAAGAATTTATAGCAAATTTTGATGGCTTATATGTAGCAATAGTTTTAGGTAAAATTTCACCAAAAAGTATTATTACAACTGTCATAATAACAGTAGTCACCCCTACCCCGTTTTGACCAAATAAAGAAATTGCCAAAGCTGTTGCACAAGATGATGCTAAATTATTTACAAAATTGTTTCCAATTAAAATAGTTGTTAAAACCCTATCCATATCATTTTTTAAAGTTAAAACACGCTTAATACCAGGCACCTTTTCTTTAGTAAGTTGCTTTAAAGTTACCTTTGACAAAGATAAATATGCTGTTTCTGAAGAAGAAAAAAAGGCAGAGACAGAAACAAGCAGCACAAGAAGTATTGCAGTAACTAGAATGTTCAAAAAGATGTCTCCTTGTAAATATTAATTCGCTTGATATGGGTTTCATCACCATCGATTACAGTAAATTTATATCCGTTTTCCAGAATATAATCTCCAACCTGTGGAATTTTATCTAGTTTTTCTGTAATAAAACCTGCAAGTGTATCGTAAAACTCAGATTGAAGTAGGATACCCATTTTTTCTGATAATTCAGAAAGTCTGATTGAAGCATCTACCTCTGTTTCTTTTTCGTTAATTTGTATGGTTAAAGGCCTTTGCGAAAGAGAATATTCATCACTAATTGAACCAAAAATTTCAGCGGCAATGTCTTCGGTACTTAATATACCATCTGTCCCGGAATATTCATCTATGACGACAGCAAGACTTTGCTTATTTTCACGCATCATTTGCTGAACAGATGACATTTTTTTTGTTCCTACAACAAATAAGGGTGGTCGCATTATTTCTTTTACAGAGAAATCCGAAGGATGTACTCCATAAAAAAGCATATCTTTTACATACAAAATACCAATTATATCATCTATGTCTTTACGATAAACTGGGAACCTAGAAAGCTTAGTTTTCATGGATAGTTCTAGAATTTCGTTATAATTTACAGTAGATGGAATTGCAACAATTTTTGTTCTAGGTGTCATTACATCCTTTGCTGCTAAGTCTGTAAATTTGAATACACGGTGCATCATATTCTTTTCATTTTTTTCAAGAACACCTTCTTCTTCACCAACATCGATAAAATTTTTTATTTCTTCTTCCGTAAAAGAAACTTGATTTTTTTCTAATTTTATCCTAAATAAGCGGGCAGTTCCCCTGGATATCAATGTAAAAATATAAACAAGGGGCGAAAAAATCATCATAAAAAAAGAAATAATTCCAGAAAGCAAAAAGGCAACAGGTTCAGAATATCTTGAACCTATTGTTTTAGGTGTAATTTCTCCGAATATGAGAAGCAACACTGTTGCAAAAATTGTAGCTAATCCAACTCCAGCTTGACCAAAAAATTGCAATGCCAAAGAAGTCAACAAGGAGGTAATTGCTATATTTACAATATTGTTTCCAACTAAAATAGTATTCAACAATAACTCTTTTCGCTCTAGCAATTTACTAACTTTTATAGCACCTTTATTTTTCTTTGTTCGTAAAAAACGAACACGAAGCTTGTTAATCGACAAGAAAGCACTTTCTGAACATGAAAAAATCATAGAAAGGAGTATCAAAACTAAAAAAGCTATAATTAGAACTGATACCCCTTCTGTACTCATAGACGAAGGATCCGTAGTAATATTTTCAGAAGAATTATTCATTTATACTTTACTACAGAATCTTATTGGTTTTTAAGTTGAATAAAGGAATCGTATGTAGGTTGAATCACTTCTTTTGCAACCTTTGAATCTGGAGCAATCTCTATAGCAAGTTGCAAATATTTCAAAATGTCATCCAAGTATGCTTCCCCTTGCAAATTATAGAAATATGCAATTTGATAATACATTTCTTGTGTTTCTTCTTCGTTCAAATGACCTGATTCGATAACATTAAGAAAAACCTTAATTGCACCTTCTGGGTCGTTCCCGTTGATAAGATTAATAGCATCAGTATAAGCTAATAAAATTTCATATTTACCAACAGCACCAGTTTCATTTTCAGGATCCAACTCGGGAACCAAAATTGCATAATCTGAAACTAAATAACGATGGCTAGCAGGAATTGTTTCATAAAGCTCATCAATAACCTTTGCTTTTTCAACACCTTCTTTTGAATCAACAGTTTTCAACAATTCAGTGATTTTTTCACCTGTTTTTTTCTGTGCATTTATATAATCAAGATAGCTTTCAGCAGTAGAAAAATTGTCCACATTGTCGATTACGCTGTAAACATATCCGTCAGATGTCAACAACATCACTACAGGCAATGCCATACTGGTAGCGTTTAACTCCATGGCGACATTTGCATTCTTTTCTAAACGAGTTTCCAATTCAGCAGCTTTTACTCTTTCTTCGTCTGTTGCATTTTCTGGGAGTTCCAAAGTTTCATACAAGGCATTAGAAAAATCCAACTGAGTTAAAACAAAGTTTTTCCCAGCTTTATCCATAAAAGATCTTGTGCCAAAAATATTAGTTTTTAACTCTGCACTTTTTGAATCCCAATCTTCACCAGTAACAAAAAGCAACACATCCTTTTTTTGATCTTTTGCAAGTTCTATTGCTGTTTCATAATCATCAATCCAAGTTGTTGTTCCTTTATCACAGGAAACTACTAAAAGCAAAAAAGAAAGGATAGCAACTAAAACAAAAAATAAATTAATTCTTTTCATATTTCTCCTAAAAAAACTTCTTCTTAGTTACAAAGTTTTTATTTCAAATTTCTGTTTCAAAATTTAGAAACAGTAGATTATTTAATAGTTTGCAACGCAAACATTTTATGCATTTATAAGGTTTTTATACATTTCCTAATAAAGAATATATATAAAAAACAAAACTATGCAAAGTAGGATACACCTGCAACAAAAATATTTTGACAAGAACTTGCTTTATTTGCAGCATCTCCACTAAATGCAACATTCTTTATCAAATCTTCAGAACATCCTAAAATTCCTGTTCCGACAGTTCGTTCATTGTGTCCCATTTTTCCCAAAACACGACCATCTGGACTTGTAATACCTTCTATAGCATAGGCAGAACCATTTGGATTATCAGGTTCTGTTGTAGCAGGATTACCTTGTGCATCAACATATTGAGTAAAAACTTGTCCATTATCGAAAAGCACTTTAGCCAAATCATCGCTAATAATAATACGACCTTCGCCGTGGGAAATTGGAACATAATGAGCTTCTGGGTTTAAAACAGATTCATGTTTTGCCCATGGAGAAACAGCTGAAACCATACGAGTTTTTACTATTCTAGAAATATGGCGTCCAATGGTGTTGTATGTAAGGGTTGGCATTTCTGGGGATGGATCCATAATCTTTCCAAAAGGAACTAGACCTGTTTTTATCAAAGCTTGGAATCCATTACAGATTCCTAATGCAAGTCCATCATGATTTTCAAGAAGTTTTGTTACAGCTTCTCGAATTCTTGGTTCCCGAAGTACGTTGGCAATGAATTTTCCAGAACCGTCAGGTTCATCTCCTGCAGAAAAACCACCTGCTAAAGCTAAAATTTGAGTTGAAGCAAGTTCTTTTTCCATTTCCACAATTGATTCTTCTAAGGCATCGGCTGAATTGTTGCGGAAAACTAAAATTTTGGATTCTGCTCCAGCTAGAGTAAAGGCACGTGCCATATCAAATTCACAGTTTGTTCCAGGGAACACAGGAATAAGGACTTTTGGCTTAGCCTTTCCTGTTTTAATTGTAAAAGAAGCAACCTTATTTTTTGCCTCTATTAATGAACTATGTTGCTTTGTGGCAAATTCTGGATAATCCCCTATTTTTTTTGCAGAAGAAACTGGGGGGAATACTTTTGATAAAGTTGATTCCCAAGTTTTTTCCAAATCACATAGTTCAATACTAAACTGTGGTAAACTAGGAATTCCCAGTTGAATTATAGGTTTATCAATAGTTTTACCGATTAAAGTTACTGTTCCTTCTTCAAATTTTGCTAAATCTTGTGTAGAAAGTTCACAAGAAGTTTCTATTACTAAGCTTCCATATTCAGGAAGAAATAAATCCTTGGCAGTTGAAGTAGCATTTTTCTGTGGCAATGCAAAAAGATTAATTCCCACTCTATTTCCCATTGTCATTTTTGTAACAGCCTCTGCAATTCCACCTGCTGCAAGAGGATAAGCTGAAACAACTTTGCCTTCTTCGAGGGAATAAAGAGCCTGGGTATTTTTGTTAAACACTTGAAAATCTGGAGCAACTTCTTTTGAATAAGGCACTGAAATTAAATAAACATAATCTTCTGGTTTTGAAAAAGAACCACCACGAACTTTTGTACAATCTTCTGTAGTTACGGCAAAAGAAACAAGGGTTGGAGGGACTTTTAATTCTTGAAAAGAACCTGACATACTGTCTTTTCCACCAATAGAAGCTGTTTCGCAAATTTTTTGGGCTTCTAAGGCTCCAAGTAAAGCTGCAACAGGTTTTCCCCAAGAGCCAGCGTCAACAGTTCTTTCAAAATACTCTTGAAAGGTAAGGCGACAGTTTTTCGGATTTCCTCCTAAGGCAGCAATCTTTGCCAAAGAAGAAAGGACAGCAGTTTGAGCTCCATGCCATGGACTCCACTGGGCAATATTTGCATCATAACCATAGGTCATAAGGCTAACTGTAGAAGTTTCTGCTGGAAAAACAACTGGGATCTTTGCTGCCATTCCTGCCTCTGGAGTACATTGATATTGTCCACCCATAGGGAATAACACAGAAGATGAACCAATGGAACCATCAAATCTTTCTTGTAGTCCTCGTTGTGAACAACAAGCTAAATCTGCCATTGCTGCCTTCCATGCATTTTTTACACTTTCTTCCGTATCTTTGTTGGAAAGTTGTTTTTCAACAGATACAAGAGGTTTAGTTATAGGACACAACTGTGAATCAGGAGAGTCAATTACAGCAGTTGTTTTTCTGCTAGCTCCAGCTGTGTCTAAAAATCCACGATGAATATCCACTATGGTTTTACCTCGCCATTTCATAACAAGACGATTTGTATCCGTTACTTCTGCAATAACTGCTGCATTTAGATTTTCTGCTGCAGAAGCCTTCATTAACTTTTCAACATCTTTTTTTCTAACAACAAGGGCCATTCTTTCCTGAGACTCTGAAATTGCAAGCTCAGTACCATTTAGTCCTTCATACTTTTTAGGTACAGCATCTAAGTTAATTTCAAGACCTGGAGCAAGTTCACCAACAGCTACAGCTACGCCTCCTGCACCAAAATCGTTACAGCGACGAATAATTTTACTAACTTCTGGGTTACGAAATAAACGCTGAATTTTTCTTTCTTCCACAGCGTTTCCTTTTTGAACTTCTGCCGCAGCGTCAACCACCGATTTTGTAGTGTGAACCTTTGATGAACCAGTGGCACCTCCAATTCCGTCGCGGCCAGTTCCGCCACCTACCAAAACAATTATATCACCTGGTTCTGGTTCTTCTCGCATAACAAGGTTTGCTGGAGCTGCTGCAATTACTGCCCCAAGTTCCATTCTCTTTGCTTCAAAGCCAGAATGATAAACCTCTGTAACCTGACCAGTGGTAAGACCAATTTGATTACCGTAAGAACTAAATCCTGCGGCAGCTTCTCGAGTAAGCTTCATTTGAGGAAGTTTGCCTTCTCTGGTTTTAGAAAGAGGAACTGTAGGATCTGCAGCTCCTGTAACTCGCAAGGCTTGGTAAACCCAAGAACGACCTGAAAGAGGATCTCGAATAGCTCCTCCAATACAAGTTGCAGCCCCTCCAAAAGGTTCAATTTCTGTTGGATGATTATGGGTTTCATTTTTGAACATCAAAAGCCAACGCTCAGTTTTAGGTTCAGGATGAGTGAATTTTACATCAATATAAATTGAACAGGCATTTATTTCTTCTGAAAGTTCAATATCATTTAATTTTCCATGCTTCTTTAAATATTTTGCACCTATTGTTGCCATATCCATTAAAGTAACTGGCTTGTCCTGTCTACCAGCGTAAATTTCTGTACGCATGGAAGTATAGGTTTCTAAAGAGTTATGAAAAAGATTTGCATACGGACCTTCTTCTATTTGAATATCATCTAGCACCGTATTGAAGGTGGTATGACGACAATGGTCTGACCAATATGTATCTAAAACTCGAATTTCTGTTTCTGTGGGATCACGCTGAACCTCTTTGAAATAATTCTGCAAAAAGGAAAGATCTGCCATATCCATAGCTAGACCCATTTTTTTGTGGTAATTCTCTAATTGTTGTCTATCAAAATTTATAAAACCTTCAACAAAAGGAATATCACTGGGAACTGTAGATTCCATTTCTAAGGTTTTTGGAATATCCGGTGTAGCGAGCCGAGAATCCACAGGATTAATAAGATAAGCTCTTATTTTTTCCACATCATCTGCAGAAACATTACCTGAAATAATTACCATTTTTGCACAACGAACCTTTGGTGAATTCCCAGTTTTAGTAAAAACTTCTTTTAGCCCAGCTTGCAACAAAGAAAGGCATTGTTCAGCTGAATCTGAACGTTGGTCATATTGTCCAGGAAGATACTCCCAAATAATAACTGTATCATCTGCCTGTAGTGGAATATGTGTAAAAAAACAGGTGTCGCTTTGTGGTTCAGAAAAAATTCTAGTAGCAGCTACATAAACTGTTTCTTCATCAATATTTTCTACATCGTAGCGATTTAAATATCTAATTCCTGTAACACTGGAAATACCAAGAAAATCTGTAACTTCTGAATAAATACGAGAGGCTTCATTTTGGAAACCTTCTTTCCTTTCAACATATATACGAAACATTTCTCCATTGTAAAGATTCTTGTAGAAAAAAACAAGGGCAAGGTAAAACTCCAAGCATATTTATTATTTTAACAGACACAAAAGTTAAAGAAATTTTCAAAGTTTATAATGTTCCGTATCTTAAATAAAATATACAAATTGAATTTGTTGCAGCTAAATAAAACACATAACCTTACTTTTTACATAATTATTGATAATAAATATATGTATAAATACAAAGTATTTATTTCAAAACACTGTTGTTTTTATAAATTAAATCCGATATAATTATAGACAAGTCAAAATTGATTTGCAAATAATTTGGTTAAACAACCTATACAAGAGGAGCGTTGTTGTGAAAAGTTTAAAAACAACATTGATTCTGGTTACAACCGCAGTTGTTGTTGTTGTTGCCTTAGCATCTACTTTACTAGCTTATGCCTTTGCTCGTGATGCGGCAACCACAATCATCGAAAAAGACTATTCTGTTTTAGTAACCGAAATTGCTGATTATCTAAGTGCAGAACTTGGAACAGAAATTGCCACATTGGAAGCCTTATCGTTAAGAAATACATTCCAATCACAAATGCTTTCATTGAGAGAAAAAGTAGAGGATCTTGTTGAAGTTCAAAGACTTGACGAAAATCGACAAGCCTATGGAATTGCAGATTTAACAGGAAATGCATATACAACTACAGGGATGGCTCTAGATGTTTCAAACGAAGACTTCTTTAAGAAAGCTATGCAAGGACAGAATTTTGTAACCGATCCTTATCCTAGTAGAATTCTACCAGGAACATCTGCTATAACATATTCAGTTCCTCTTAAAAATGCCGCTGGAAAAATCTCTGGTTGTTTATTTTTGGAAAAAGATGGTTTATTGCTATCTGAAATAATGGCACATATTACTGTTGGTGAAACTGGTCATCCATTTGTTATTTCTACACTTACTGGAAATACAATCGGAGATGTAAACACAGCAAATATAACAAATAAACAAAATATTATTGACATTTCTCGTAGCAACAAAGATTACGAAGAATTAGCTGCTTATGTTTCCGAAATGAAACAAGGTAAATCAGGAGCAGGAACCTATAAATTAAACAACACAACTTATTTAATTGGTTATACAATGATTCCAAATATCGTTCCTGACTTAGACTGGAGCGTTGCTATTCAAGCACCTTTTTCTGAATACACAGGTGAAATCAATGTTATGCTTGCTACAATGCTTTGTGTTGCAGTTGTATTTATTGCTCTTGGTGTAGTTGTAGCAATAATCTTAGGTGCAAGAATTACTCGTCCTGTCAAAGTAATTGAAACAGCTTTGCATGGAATTGCATCTGGAGACTTGGTACTGAAAAATATTCCAGCAGAAACTAGAGAAAATGTTAATAATCGAAAAGACGAATTAGGTGCAATGGGAAGATCAATGGCAGACATGCTAGGACAACTTGTTAAAATGACATCAGGTATTTATGCTGCTGCTCGCCAAATCGAAAGTGGTTCTGCACAAATCAGTTCAACAAGTCAATCCTTATCTTCCGGTGCCGCAGAACAGGCAGCCTCTACAGAAGAAATGTCTTCTACAATGGAAGAAATGGCTTCTAACATTCGCCAAACAGCAGATAATGCTGCTAAAACAAATAGCATTGCAGAACGTTCTGCCGCAGATACCAAAAACGGTGGCGATGCAGTTTCTGAATCAGTTGCTGCCGTACGTGAAATTGCAGAAAAGATTCATATTGTTGAAGACATTGCAAGTCAAACTAACTTGCTTTCACTTAACGCTGCTATCGAAGCTGCACGTGCAGGCGAAGCAGGAAAAGGATTTAGCGTTGTTGCTAGCGAAGTTCGTCGCTTAGCTGAAAGAAGCCAAATTGCAGCTGGTGAAATTAGCGAACTTTCCGCAAAAACACTTTCTTCTGCAGAAAATGCAGGTCAGTTAATTGAACAAGTTATTCCTGGTGTTACAGAAACAACAGAACTTATCGAAGAAATTGCAGTTGCTTGTCGCGAACAAGACAATGGTGCTCAGCAAGTAAGTAAAGCTATTGTTCAGTTGGATACTGTTGTTCAACAGAATGCAGCTGCATCCGAAGAAATGGCAGCTATGGCAGAAGAACTTTCTTCTAACGCTCAAAAGCTTGTTAATTTGGTAAGTTTCTTCAAACTAGACGAAGAAATGATGTCTATGGAAGACAGAAATACAGCTCCTGCAAAAACAGTTGTAGCTCCTACCCCTTCTATGCAACCTAATATTGCAAAAAAAACAGCAGGTGTTGTAGTTCATAGACCAGCTTCAAGTATTTCTGATGACGACTTTGAAGAATTCTAAAAAACACAACAACTAAATAAATATGGGGTTGAAAAGTTTTTTTCAGCCCCTTTTTTTTATATTTAAAAATATTTTAAAATATGCTATATTCTATATTATGGACAATCAATTTAGTACCAATTCAGATGTAATTTTTGAAACAAATATTCAAGAACCTAAGAAATATCAAGTTGTGTTGCTTAATGACGATTATACAACAAAAGAATTTGTTGTAGAAATATTAACTAATATTTTCTACATAGACATAAGTGAAGCGGTTATACTTATGGAAAAAGTTCACAGCAAGGGTCAAGCAGTAGTTGGAGTTTATCCCTACGATATTGCAAACACAAAAGCCACATTGGCAATTCAACTAGCTAGAAAAAATGGATTTCCTTTACAGTGCCAGCTACAAGAGGAATAAATGAAAATTGCAAATGAATTACAGAAAATATTAAATTCAGCAGTATCTGATGCAGAAAAAGCTGGACATGAATTTGTAACTCCAGAACATTTGTTAAACGCCTCTTTAGAATATAAACCCATATGGGATTTATTACTTGCTTGTGGAGGCAATGTAGAAAAAATAAAAAAAAGCACACAAGAATATATTCAAGATAACATTTTAATTATTAAAAATAAGCCTCCTATTCAAACCGTTGGTTTTCAAAGCATAATTGAACGAGCAATTTTAAACTGTGTAGCAGCTGAAAAAAAACAACTTGAAGCAACAGACATAATTGTTAGTATGCTAGAAGAAACAAATAATTATTGTTCCTATTTTTTACAAAAATATGGGGTTGACAGATTACGTCTTATCGAAATTATTAGTTACTTAAAATACAATGGAAATTCTGAGGATTTAGGAGATGCAATTTCAGAGCTTTTACAATCAGAAAATTATAAGGAATTGAAGTCTTTTGAAAATTCAGAAAATAATTTTAATATTCAACCAAACTCACATGTAAAAGAAGAAAAAACAAGAAAAACTGCACTTGAAAAATACACAGTAAACCTAACAAAAGAAGCCGAAGCTGGAAAATTTGACAATTTAATTGGCAGAGAAAAAGAACTTGAAAGAACGATGCAAATCCTTTGTCGCAGAACAAAAAATAACCCAATCCATGTAGGTGACGCAGGAGTTGGAAAAACTGCAATTACTCAAGGACTTGCCATTAAACTTGCCACAGGAAAAGTTCCAGAACTTCTAAAAGATTATTCTTTATACAGCCTAAACATGGGAGCCTTAATTGCAGGTACTAAATTCCGTGGTGATTTTGAAGAAAGATTAAAACGAATAACAGAAGAATTAATTCAAAAAGAAAAGGTTATTTTATTCATAGATGAAATTCATACAATAGTTGGTGCTGGTGCCACAGGCTCAGGAAATTTAGATGCTTCAAATTTGTTAAAACCCATTTTAAGCTCTGGGAAACTTCGCTGTATTGGCTCTACCACCTTTGAAGAATATGCTCGCATTTTTGAAAAAGACAGAGCCTTAGCCCGTAGGTTCCAAAAAATTGACATAACAGAACCTTCTGTAGAAGAAACTATAAAAATCCTAGAAGGTCTAAAAAATTCATATCAAGAATTTCATCATGTTTTATACACAAAAACTGCTATAAAAACAGCTGTTGAATTATCTATTCAGTATATGAATGACCGTAGACTTCCAGACAAGGCCATAGACATTATCGACGAAGCTGGGGCTTCTCTTAGGATGTCAAAAACATTAGGAAAAAAAAGTAATACTAATTTTCTACGAGTTACACCTTCTGTCATAGAAAAAACTGTAGCCCGTCTTGCTAGAATTCCAGAACCAAAGATTACTGTATCCAATGGAGAAAATCTTCGAAGTCTTGAAGATGATTTAAAAAAACAGATTTTCGGACAAGATCAGGGAATTCTTCAAATAGTACAAACTGTTAAACGTTCCAAAGCAGGAATGTCAGACAACAATAGGCCCACAGCTTCTTTTTTGTTTGTTGGTCCAACAGGAGTCGGTAAAACAGAATTAGCAAAAATTTTAGCCCAAAACTTAGGAATGAAGTTTTTACGATACGACATGAGTGAATATCAAGAAAGACATACTGTAAGCCGGTTAATCGGTTCTCCTCCTGGATATGTGGGATTTGAAGAAGGTGGGCTTCTAACACAAGCTCTTAGGCAAAACCCCTACTCTCTTGTTCTTTTAGATGAAATAGAAAAAGCTCATTCCGACATTTATAATGTTTTACTTCAAGTAATGGATTATGGGCAACTTACAGATAACCAAGGAAGAAAAGCTGATTTTAGAAACGCCATACTTATTATGACAAGTAATGCAGGTGCAAAAAACATGTCACAACAAATAATTGGTTTTGCAGGAAAAAATCAAGGAATGAATGCTGTTCAAGAGGCAATAAAAAATACCTTTGCACCAGAATTTAGGAATCGTTTAGACGCAATTATTCCATTTGATTATCTTTCATTAAATGTTGCAAAGGATATTGTTCAAAAAGAAATTAATAAACTATCAGAGCGATTGGCTAAAAAAAAGGTTTTCCTTTCAGTAACATCGGAATGTGTGGATTTCATTGCAAACCAAGGCTTTTCTGTAGAATTTGGAGCAAGAAATATTGCTAGAACCATAGATTCTTTAATTTCCCAACCCCTTGTAGATGAAGTTTTATTCGGGAAATTAGCTTCCGGAGGCAAAGTAACTTGTTCCTTTGAAACTGAAAAACAAATATTTTTCACCTATGAACAGTAAAAAACTCTCTTATCCAGATTGCCCAATTATTTTTCCTCCTCCAATTAAAAAAAACGGAGGAATTGTTGCTATAACAGAAGAATTAAATTTTCCCCTATTATATTCTGCTTACCTACAGGGAATTTTTCCTTGGTACAACGAAGATGAAGGGGATGATGTTATATGGTGGTCTCCGGAACTAAGATTTGTACTACTTCCTCAAGACTTACATATTCCTTCTAGATTAAATCGTTTTTTAAAACATAATCCTTTTACCTACACTATGGACAATGCCTTTGAAGAAGTAATTATAAACTGTGCAAAAATATATCGTCCTGACCAAAAGGGGACTTGGATTGGCTCAGAAATGATAAAAGCTTACTGTGAATTATTCAGTTTAGGCTTTGCCCATTCTGTAGAAGTTTGGAATGATAATCGCTTAGTCGGTGGTTTTTATGGTGTTTTAATCGGACAAGTATTTTTTGGTGAATCTATGTTTACATTAGAAGACAACTCAGCTAAGTCTGCCTTTGTCCACTTTGTCCAAGCATTTAAAGAATGTGGAGGGAAACTAATTGATTCACAAGTTTACACAGATAATATTGCAAGATTTGGAGGTAAAAACATAAGCCGAACAGCCTTTTTGCGTATGGAACAAGATTTTCTTTTCCAAGAATTAAAGAAACCTCTTAATGAAACTTTTTGTTCTTTAGCAAATAAAAAAAATTGAATTTTGCAAACAGATAATCCAGTTGAATTTATAAAGTTTTTATTCTGTTCACAACAAAGGATTTTTATCCTTGCAAATTTCTGTTTATAGATGTATTCTATATAATAAATAGTTATCAATTATTTAGGTGGGTTTTTTACCCATAAATTACAACAGGAGAAAATAGATGTCCAGAGAAAAACACTCAATGGATGGTAATCAGGCTGCAGCCCATGTTGCTTATGCATTTACAGAAGTTGCAGGAATTTACCCCATCACTCCGTCGTCCCCAATGGCGGATTTTGTTGACCAGTGGTCAGCAAACGGTCAAAAGAACATTTTCGGAACCAAAACAAAGGTTATCGAAATGCAGTCAGAAGCAGGTGCTGCAGGTACCGTTCACGGTTCACTTGCCGCAGGTGCATTAACAACCACCTTTACAGCTTCTCAGGGGCTTCTTTTGATGATTCCAAATATGTATAAAATTGCAGGTGAACAATTACCTGGCGTTTTCCACGTTTCAGCAAGAACTGTAGCTGCTCAATCACTAAACATATTTGGTGACCATTCAGACGTTTACGCTTGTCGCCAGACAGGTTTTGCACTGCTTGCTGAATCAAATCCTCAGGAAGTAATGAATCTAGCTCCTGTAGCCCACTTGGCAGCTATCGAAGGTAAAGTTCCTTTCCTAAACTTTTTTGACGGATTCCGAACTTCTCACGAAATCCAAAAAATTGAAACTTGGGATTACGAAGACTTAAAAGAAATGTGCAACATGGATGCTGTAAAAGCTTTCCGTGAACACGCTTTGAATCCAGAAAAACCTGCAATGCGTGGTTCTCATGAAAATGGTGACGTTTTCTTCCAGCATCGTGAAGCCTGCAACTCCGTATATGACGCTTTGCCAGAAGTTGTTCGCAAATACATGGCAAAAATCAATGTTAAACTAGGAACTAACTACGACCTATTTAACTACTATGGTGCAGATGACGCTGATCGTGTGATTGTAGCAATGGGTTCTTTGTGCGATGTAGCAGAAGAAGTTGTTGACTACTTAAATGCTCACGGAGAAAAAGTAGGACTTATTAAAGTTCGCTTGTATCGCCCTTGGGTTTCAGAAGTATTCCTTGAAAAATTGCCAAAAACCGTAAAGAAAATCGCAGTTCTTGACAGAACAAAAGAACCTGGTTCATTAGGTGAACCCTTGTTCTTGGACGTTGCAACCACATTGCGCGAAGCCGGCTTGAACGACATTGTTCTTGTTGGCGGTCGCTATGGTCTTGGTTCAAAGGATACTCCACCATCAAGTGTATTCGCTGTTTACAAAGAATTAGAAAAAGATGCTCCAAAACCACGTTTCACCATCGGAATTGTGGATGACGTTACAAATCTTTCACTACCAGAAATAAAACCAGCTCCTATTACAGCTGCACCTGGAACTGTAGAATGCAAATTCTGGGGTCTTGGAGGAGATGGTACTGTTGGTGCAAATAAAAACTCCACAAAAATTATTGGTGACCACACTGATAAGTATATTCAGGCATACTTCCAGTATGACTCAAAGAAAACAGGTGGTATTACAATTTCACACTTGCGTTTTGGAGACAAACCTATTCGTAGCCCTTACTACATCAATCAAGCTGACTTTGTAGCTTGTCACAATCCTTCATATGTAATCAAGGGATACAAAATGGTTCAGGATGTAAAACCAAATGGTATCTTTATGATTAACTGCCAGTGGTCTGACGAAGAACTGGACAAGCATATGCCTGCTGTTTCAAAAAAATACATCGCAGACAACAATATTCAAGTTTACACAATTAACGCCATCGACAAAGCTATCGAAATCGGTATGGGTAAACGAACAAACACAATTCTTCAGTCCGCTTTCTTCAAATTGGCAAAGGTTATGCCTATTGATGAAGCAATCGATCTTATGAAGCAAGCTGCAAAGAAATCCTATTCTAAGAAGGGTGAAGATATTG
>JAGAOP010000006.1 GCA_017623685.1 Spirochaetaceae bacterium | reverse complement strand
AGGAACATCCTTAACAAAAGCCCTTGATGATCAAATCATTCAAGTAAAGAAGGATATTCAGCAAAGGAGGCAATACATGACAACTTATAGCAGGCTCATGGAACAACGCCAAGAAGGCTTTGAAGACGGCTTCCAACAAGGGATATCTCAAGGTATATCTCAAGGTATATCCCAAGGTATATCCCAGGGGATATCTCAAGGGGTGCATCAAAAAGCAATCGAAACGGCTAAGGCTATGTTAAAAGATAATATAGATATAGAAAGTATTATTAAGTACACAAATTTATCAAAAAATATAGTTTTAGATTTAACAAGTAAGACATAAATTCAAAATCCCTTTCGAATTATTCAAAATGATAAAATTTTCTATAAATACTTGTTTTCACAAAAACACTATGATAAAATACAAAATGAAATAGTGTTTTTGAGGTAATTTATGGTGAATAAATTTTTTAGAATTATTTCTTTTTCTTTTTTTGCTTTATTTTCAATTACTACTCTTACAACTTGTTCCTTCTTAAATAAACCTATGCTAAATGAATTAAAAAAATATACTGAAAATGTAGTTTTTATGAAATATGAATTAAACCAGTCAACACGCAAAGATAAAGATGATTATCTTTGCGTTTCTTCTGCAGAAGATTTAATAATTGATTACTATATTTCAAATCCTCAGTTGTATTCTTTTGGTGGAAATACTATTTCAAAAAATATGGCAGAAAATTACGCCATTGTAGAGAGTGATTCTAATGGTGTGAAACATGATGCTGCTGTCAATAATTATATGTTTGTTGAACAAGTTGATCCAAACCTTGTCCGAGTTACAATAAGTGCAAGCTATTTAACTCAAATTGATGGAGTAAAATCAGGTTATGGTGCAGATGCAGATAATAACACAAAGGGTAAGGGAGATATTATGCCAAATGTTACCCTTACAGAAGCTGGCAGTGGAAGAAAGTTTACTTCTCCTAAAATAAAACTTGCTTGTAACAGTACTCCTATGCCTGTTAGAAATTTATCTATATTTAGAAAAGAAACTGATATTTCTGGAGAGTATAAGTATATACTTTGTTTTAATATGCCTGATGTTTCAGGAATACACAAGGATGTAGTCAATTTAACTGTATCTAGCAACATGGCTGATTTTACTGAACTATCAATTCCTATTACACCGAATCCAAATAGTACAGACGACGCCGGCATAGATACAAATAGTGATACAAAATTTGTTATTGTTGATCCAACTACAATGGGAAATTTTATACCGGCAACAGGTGATAATACAGATACTGCGACCTGGGTGGGGGATGGTTTACCTCGAGGTATTTATTTTGAAACAGATTATTTTGAAAAGGATACAGAAAATGTATCTTTTACTATAACCCTTACAGATTACGAAGGATTTTCTTCTAGTGCCACAGTTTCTGTAAGTGCAACACAGTTAGATGTTCCAACAACAAATGTAACTTATACAACAGACCCCACCCCTGATAATTTTTACAATGGAAAAGGCTCTGTAGATACAAATATAGAAACTGGTTGGGGAACAATAAAGATTACTGCACCTACAAGTAAGGCAAAGGTTCATTATATTGCAACAAATTCTTCTGGGGATGTATATTCTGGTAGTGGAACAGGTAGTGTAAATGCAAAACTTCCTGGTGGTATATGGACTGTAGAAACATGGGCACAACAAAAGGGATATTTAGATTCTTTGCCATTAACGCTGGTAGTAGCAGTTAAAGATAAAAATTTAACAACAGCCTATGTTGTAGGTAATGAAGCCAAGTACTTATCTATACCCGAAACAACTGACAGTGGATACTCTGGGCAACTGGGAAGTAAAGCTTTACCCTTTACATCTATAAATGAGGCGCTAAGTGCAATAAATGATGCAAATCTTGATGAAATGGGTTTTACCCCAAACGATACTGTACCCTTTACCATTATGATTGACGGCAAAATAGAAGCAGAATCTTCGGTAGGGGATGCTTGGTTTATAGAAATTGATGATACTGATTTTTCAAATAGACCAATTACAATTTGTGGCTATAAAAACACTGCTACAATCGATGCAAAAAAACAAGGTGGTGTACTAAAAATTGTTAGTGCAACTATTACTTTAAAAGATATAATAATTACAGGTGGACATAGAACTAATCCCGACAATATAGGTGCTGGTGGTGTTTATATTTATGGTGGTACTTTAACATTAGAGGCAGGAGCAGTGATTACTGGTAATATTGCAGCGGAAAATGGTGGTGGGGTTTATGTATGTAATTATGGTAAATTAGTTTTAAACTCTGGTTCTGAAATATCAGGTAATCAAGCTAGTAATGGTGGTGGGGTTTATACTTCTGGAGCTTCAACGGGGATGTTGACGATGAATGGTGGGGTTATAAAAAATAACAAAGCAACCGAAAAAGGTGGTGGAGTTTATTCAAATAATAGTCCGGCTGGTACAGGGGACTTGATACAAGGTGGTTCAATTACAGGAAATACTGCAAATTTTGGTGGTGGTATATATATATGTGATTCTCAATGTCCAGCAATTTCTAATATTTCAATTACAAATAATATAGGTGATGGTGTTTATTTAGAAGGAGATTCTAACTATGCAGCCGAGCCATATTTTAAAGGTAAGGTTATTATAAATGATAATGAAGATTTAACTGGAAAGGCTAGGAATCTTGTTTTTGGTGGTAAATTTAGCTTAAATAATATTGGGGATTTAGTAAATGGCTCAAAAATCGGTATAACAAAACCCTCTGATGTCGAAGCCCCTTATGATGCCCCCTTTGCTTTTGCTGGGGGCATCAGTGAGGACATCCCTTGGGAGACAATTTTCTTTTCTGACGAAGAAGGCTACGAAATAACCCATAGCTCATCGGAAAATTCTTTAAATGTAGTAAAAATAATTACTATATTGCCATATGGCTATAGTTATGGGGAAACAATATCAGTTATCAAAAATTCATCATTAGATTTTATGGCTTTTTTAAGTGATGGAACTGAAGTTACTGATCTATCAAAATGGTCTATTACCGCTCAATACGAAAGTACAGTAAACTATAATGAAGTTGATTTCTCCACCTTCAAAGGTAATACTATAGAAAAACTTAATGTAACATGCACCTATGATGGTGTAGATTATACACAAGATTTTACAGTACGTTTATCGTAAGCGAAGCTAAAGGTACCTGTTTTACATATAAAAACAGGATTCTTACAAGCAGAGTTCTGGGGAAAAAACAATCCGGAAGGCAACGAATATGGCGAGGAGGTTTTTTGCCCCAGGTTTCTTCAAAAGTTCTTAGGGCGATTTTTGAATAAATCATTACTTATTCACCAAAGCTACAGCTACAACACTGTAACTTGTACTTGTGAAATCTTTATTTTAGGGTTATAATTTTAGTATGCACGATACAACAATTATAACAACTAGTAAAGTTGGTCAACGTTTAGAAAGTATGGTTGATAGTGACCAAGTGTCTTATCTTATGTTTGGTGGTAGCAAGATTGAACTTGTAGCAAAGATTACAATTGGTAGATCTCCTGATAATAATATTGTTATCGATAATAAATTAGCAAGTCGCCATCATGCCTTAATTCAAAAAATAAAAGATGCTTACTTTTTAAAGGACGAAAATAGCACAAACGGAACTTTCCTTAATGGCAGACGCATTCCTTCTGACAAATATGTAAAATTAAATCCAGGGGACAAAATTACCATTGGCAACTCTAATTTGATTTTGTCATAAGGTTTTTGTAAAAAGGAGGGTTTTATTTCTGCTTCATTCTCTTTGCAACAAATTGCTAAAATTGTAAATTCCTCGAAATTAATTTCACCAAAAAAGCTTTCTGTAATTGTACAAGACACTATTTCAATCTTAGAAGAAGAATCTTCTAGTTATAGACCCCATGATTCTATTACAGGACGACCAGGTGGATTATTGGATTTTTCAACTATAGATTCTTCTTTACCTGTAATTATAGTTCCTGACTTACATAGTCGGGGAGATTTTTTTGCAGCAATTTTGAAATATAAGCCTGTTTTTAAAAATACCAATATTAATGGAAGCGAAACTGTATTTGATTTACTTGAGCAAAATAGAATCTATGTGATTTGTGTAGGGGATGGTCTACATTCAGAACTTCACAAAATACGATGGATAGCTGCTTACAATGACTACGAACAGGGAAATGTTATGGGAGAAGCTATTTCTCAAGAAATGAAAGAAGGTCTTGCTTTAATGGAAATGGTTATGAAATGTAAATGTACTTTTCCTAAGCATTTCCATTTTTTAAAGGGCAACCATGAAAATATTTTAAATTCAAATCGTCATGGAAACCATCCTTTTAGAAAATTTGTTCAAGAAGGGGAAATGGTTTTAGCTTTTATGCAGAATTTTTACGGTGAAGATTTACTTAGGCTTTATGCTTGTATGGAAGATTTATTTCCCCTTTGTGCTGTATTTCCAAACTGTGTTATTTCCCATGCTGAACCTATTCAATATTTTTCAAAAGATGAAATTATTGATGGCTTAAATGATGCTCAAGTAACCCAGGGACTTACTTGGACTTCTAACGGTGATAGTCAAGAAGGTTCAGTTGCAAAGATTTTAGCTGATTTATTACCCACTAATTCCTATTCAGTTTATATTGCTGGACATAGACCTGTCCATGGAAATTATTCTTTAAGGCAGGGTGGAAAGTTTATTCAAATTCATAATCCAAGGGAATGGAATGTGGCAGTGGTTTTTCCATCTGTTCCTTTTAATCCAGATTTAAATATAATTTCTGTTTTGCCACCAGAATCTACAACAGGAGGAAAAAATGGCTGATTTACCAGAAACCATAGGAAAATACAAGGTTATTTCAATAATCGCAAAGGGTGGCATGGGTACGGTTTATAAAGCATTGCACCCAAGTTTAAAGCGTGAAGTAATCTTAAAAAAACTTACTATTCGTGGTAATCCAGCCATTCGCGAACGATTTAAAAGAGAAGCTCAAATTTTATTGGATTTGCAAAATCCATACATCGTTCACATGTATGATTATTTTATCGAAGGATCCTATCACTACATTGCTTTAGAATTCGTAGACGGTATGTCTTTAGATAAGGTTTTAAAAAAACAAGTAGTTTTACCAAATCAAATAACTATGTTGATTTTTCTTGATGCTTGTTATGCCCTTAGCTACGCTCATTCTAAAGGCATAGTTCATCGTGATATTAAACCTGGAAACCTACTTATTTCAAAAAGAGCAGGGGTTAAACTTGCAGATTTTGGGATAGCCAGTACGGATAAAGAATCAGAAGATGACCTTACTCAATCTGGAGTCACATTAGGTACTCCATCCTATATGCCACCGGAGCAATTTGCAGATAGCAAGTCGGTGGACAAGCGTGCTGATATTTATGCCATGGGTGTAATGTTATACGAAATGGCAACTGGTTCTAAACCTTTTAATGGAAGTTTGTCTCCAGAAACTGTAGCTCAGATTCAAAAGGGAAAGTATATTCCACCTGAAAAGCTAGACAAAAGTATTTCTCCTGTAATTTGTCGTCTTATTAAAAAGATGATTCGTCCTGACCCAAAAAAAAGATATCAGGATATTGCACCTATAATTAAAATTGTAAAAAAATATTTAAAAGAATATGATACTCGTTTTTTAAGGGAAAATTTAGCTAGAATTATTTTAGCTGGAGACAAATCTTTTAATGTTCCAAAAATTGAACCTAAAAAGCATACAGGTCGAAAAATTGCCCTAATTGCATCTTGTGTTATTGCCTTTTTTGCTGGAATTTTTTACCTATGGAATGAAGGTTTTATTCATAAATATTTACTGAGAGCATATTATACTCCACTTTCCGTTTCTATTACTTTGCCAGCTACCGCTTCTCCCCAGTCAGATTTACCCCTAAGGGCTTTTTTCTTTGAAAATGACAATGAGGAAATTCCTGAAGTTAAAGGTAGCCGACGTGTTTTTATTCCAGAAGAAAATAATAACGCTCAAGCTGTTGTGTATAGGACAGAGCCAGTTTATCTTCGTCCAGGTGAATATAGAATAAAGGTTGCAGCAGGTCCTTATGTATGGTGGAAGTCAATTCGTGTAGAAAAAAAAGATGCTTTTGCTAAACTGGATTTGCGTAGCTACACTTCGAGAAATATTACAGTTCATGGTACTGCTATAGATGCAGATACAGGAAAAGAAATTACTTCTGATACAAAATTTCAAGTTTTAAGCGAAGGGAAATGGGTTTCTTTGGATAATTTTGATAAATCAAGGTTGAAAACAGCTGGTGTTTGGAAATTTAAAGCAGTGGCAAAAGGTTACCAAGAAGAGATTTTCTCTTTATTAATTGACTGGTATCAAGATGAATTATTTATTACTGCACTTTTGCATAAAAAAGAATAGCTTTTGTTTTTTCAAATTCAGTAGATATTTCATTTGTTGCAAAAAAACTATTTAAATCTTTTTAGACTTTAAATATTTTTATATTGCTTTTTATTCATTTTGTTTGCATATTTTATTATAGGTAGTTTGAAATTTTAAAACTTAGATAATTGGCTTTTACATACAAGGAGAATTTATGAGCGAAAAAGATAGAGATGATATAGATGAACAAAATTTATCTTCAAAAGAAGAAAAACAAAAGGGTAGACGAAAAAAATCCAAGGTACAAGATAAAGATTCACAAAAAGCAACTATTGTGCCTGTGGAACAAACTCTTTCCAACAAGTTAATGCTGATTCCTCTTTCTGGTCATCCAATTTTTCCCGGAGTTTTTACTCCATTAATGATTACTTCTACTGAAGATGCCAAAGTGGCAGAAGAAGCCTATTCTTCAGATGGATTAATTGGTATTGTAATGTTAAAAGAAGACAAAGACTCTCCATCTGTTTCTGATTTATATGAAGTGGGTACTGTTGCAAGAATAATTAAAAAGATTAATCTGCCAGACGGTGGAGTTAATATATTTATTTCAACAATTAAACGTTTTAAGATTCGCAAAGTTCTAAAAAATCGTCAGCCTATGGTGGCTATTGTAGAATATTTGGATGATGAAGAAGATGATACTTTTGAAGTTAAGGCTTTAACTCGAGCTTTAATTAGCGAAATGAAAGAAATTTCAGAAAATAATCCTCTTTTTTCAGAAGAAATGCGAATGAACATGGTGAATATTGATCATCCTGGAAAAATTGCCGATTTCATTGCCTCGATTTTAAATATAGACAAGGAAGATCAACAGCGTGTAATGGAAATGCTGAATGTTCGCCAGCGTATGGAACAGGTGCTGGTTTTTATAAAAAAAGAACAAGAGTTGCTTAAAATTCAAAAGCGTATTCAAACAGAATTGAATTTGAGAATAGAAACTCAGCAGCGTGAATATTTTCTTAGAGAAGAACTTAAGGCTATAAAAGAAGAATTAGGCATTGTAACAGATGCCCAAAATTCTGATTATCAGCGGTTTAAGGATAAAATCGATTCCTTTGAGTTTGAAGGGGAAGTAAAAGAAGCCGTAGACGCAGAATTAGAAAAATTTGCACTTTTAGACCCTAGTTCAAGTGAATTCAGTACGGTTCGTAATTATCTTGATACTATTGCTTCTTTACCATGGGGCAAAGCCTCTCAGGATTTTTTTGATATAGAAAAGGCAAAAGCCATATTAGAAAAAGACCATTATGGATTAGATGATGTTAAAAAACGAATCCTAGAATATTTAGCTGTTAAAAAATTAAAAAAAGATAGCAAGGGTTCCATTATGATTCTTGTAGGGCCACCAGGAGTTGGAAAAACTAGTGTTGGTCGTTCCATTGCCTCTGCTATGAATAAACCCTTTTTCCGATTTTCCGTAGGTGGTATGCGGGATGAAGCAGAAATTAAAGGTCATCGTCGTACCTATATCGGAGCAATGCCAGGAAAAATAATTCAAGGCTTAAAAATAGTAAAAAGTCGGTCGCCTGTATTTTTAATTGATGAAGTTGATAAACTTGGTATTAGTCATCAAGGGGATCCAGCTAGTGCTTTATTAGAAGTTTTAGATCCTGAACAAAATGTTTCTTTTCGAGATAATTATTTGGATTTACCTTTTGACGTATCGGATATCTTTTTTATTCTTACTGCTAATACTTTGGATACAATTCCAGAACCTTTATTGGATCGTGCTGAAATAATTATGCTTTCTGGTTATATTGACCAAGAAAAGATGGAAATAGCAAAAAAATATTTGATTCCTAAAACTTTACAAAAAAATGGAATGAAAAAGAATCAGATTAAGTTTGAAAAAAATACTTTAGCCCTTATTGCTGAATCCTATGCTAGAGAATCTGGTGTTCGCAACTTTGAAAAATGCATAGATAAAATAGCAAGAAAAGTTGCTATGGAAATAGTTTCCATGCAAGAAGTTATTGAAGCAGAAGCTAATGTAAAAAAATTAAAAGAAGAATTTGCCAAAGAGGACAACATAGAAAATAGAGATAAGGCACAAGAAAAACAAGTTTTAAGCGAAGCAGAAAAAAAACTAAAGGCTCTTTTAGGCAAAGAATACGTTATAGATGTGGAGTTAGCTAAAAAGTATTTGGGAACTCCTGTTTTTGATGAATCAGAAATACTTAAGGCAGATAAGCCTGGAACAGCTCTTGGTCTTGCTTGGACTAGTATGGGTGGAGATACTTTGCTTATTGAAACTGTGGATATTCCAGGAAAAGAAGGTTTTACATTAACAGGGCAACTTGGAGATGTTATGAAAGAGTCAGCCTCTATTGCTATGAGTTGGGCTAGGAAATATGCTATAAAAAATAACCTTGTGACAAATGAATGGTTTGATAATAATACAATTCATATTCACCTCCCAGAAGGAGCTACCCCAAAAGATGGACCATCTGCTGGTATTACATTAACAACAGCTTTAGTTTCTTTAATTACAGGCAAAGTAATAAAAAGTGCTTTGGCTATGACAGGTGAACTTTCTTTAACTGGTCAGGTTTTACCCATAGGTGGGTTACGAGAAAAAACAGTGGCAGCAAAAAGAAATAAAATTCGGGATATTATTATTCCAAAAGCAAATCTAAGAGATTTAGATGATATTCCTGATTTAGTAAAGAAAGGTATTAAATTTCATCCTGTAAGCAAAATAGAAGAAGTTCTTGATTTAGCTCTGTTTAATAAATCCTAATAAAAAAAAGCCAGAGATTTTTCCTCTCTGGCTTAAATTCGGATTTTTAAATGTGTGTTACAACAAGGAATTGTTTTAGGCGAATAATCCGCCTACTAGGTTTACTATTAATGCTACAATGTAAGCTGTAAGCATTTGGATTCCAATTGCTCCAGCTGTGCGTTTCCAGGTTTTTAGCTCTCGTTTCATTGCTCCAACTGCAGCAAAGCAAGGCATACATAAGAGGTTAAACATCATGTATGCATAGGCTGCCTGTGGTGTTTTTATGTCTTGCCGCATTGTAGGCAAGGCATCTTTGTCTGCACCTTCAAATAGAACAACTTCTGCATAAATATCAAAGGCATCTTCTGAATTGTAAGTTCCACCTTCAAAGCCTAATTCTTCCAGTTCCTCCACACTCATTTCGGCAAAGTATTTTTCAAGGTATTCTGGAGAAATGTCCTCTTCGTATAATTGTGCGAAACTAACTACAACCATTTCTTTAGCAATCCAACCTGTTACTACACCTACTGTAGGTCTCCATTCACCAAAGCCTAATGGTTTAAAAATAGGAGCAATAATTCCAGCGGTAGAAGCAAGGAAACTTTCATCCATGGAACACATAACTGTAGGTTCTTCGCCTAGAGCTATTGAATCAGCTTTGTTTTTTCCGTTAAAAGAATTAATATTAAAGTTAGAAAGTAACCAGAGTAAAATTGTAGAAACTAAGATTACAGAGCCAGCTTTTTGTGCAAATCCTTTGACTTTTTCCCATCCATGTATTCCAACACTTTTAAGAGTAGGCAATCTATATTGTGGAAGTTCCATTAAGAAATTTGAAGCTTTAGATTTGTATACTACAATATTCAAAATCAAGGATACAATAATTGCAATTAAAATACTTACGATGTAGATAGAAAACATTACCAATGTTTGATGTGAAGTAAAAAATGTTGCTACAAACATGGCAAAAATTGGTAATTTTGCACCACAAGGCATAAAGGCTGTGATTATAGTTGTAATGTGTCGATCTTTTTCACTTTCCAGGGTTCTAGTTGCCATAATTGCAGGAACACCACAACCAAATCCCATTAACAAAGGAATAAAAGAACGTCCTGAAAGTCCAAATTTACGGAAAATTCTATCCATAACAAAGGCAACACGAGCCATATATCCTGAATCTTCAAGGAAGGACATAAGTAGGTAAAGAACAAGTACTAAAGGCAAAAATCCAAGAACGGCGCCAATACCACCCATAATTCCATCAATAACTAAACTCATTGCCCAATCAGCAGCACCTAGGGCTTCTAAGCCACTTGCAACTAAATCAGTTAGCCAACCCCATAGATTTTCAACCCAAGTTGCGAGTAAAATTCCAGGGCTAGGACAACCGGGGATAAATAAAAAGTTTTCACTAAATGTACAAGCAAAGATAAAATACACAATTACAGCAAAAATAGGCAATGCAAGCCATCTATTAGTAAGAACCTTGTCGATTTTATCTGTTTTAGTTTCTTTAATAGCATTCCCAACAGGCTTTTTAACAGTTTTTGCTACAACTTCACTAATAAATTTATAGCGAAGATCGGTTTTTATTTCTTCTGGGTCTGTACCTTCTTTTTCGCTAACATTTTCAAGTTTAGTATAAATATCAAGGTTTGTAGGAGTTGTGCTATTTTTTGCTACTTCCATTGCTTTTTCCATTAATTCATTAATTCCTTTTCCGGAACGAGCAATAATTGGAAGTATAGGAACTCCAAGTTCTTTTGATAGTTTGTCACAATCAATTTTTATTCCACGCTGTTCAACTTCGTCCATCATATTTAAAGCGATTACAGTGGGAACTTTTGTTTCCATAATTTGTAAAGAAAGGTATAAATTTCTTTCGATGGCTGTACCGTCAACAATGTCAATAACACAATTAGGTTTTTCATTTACAATATAGTCATGGGCAATAATTTCTTCTGCAGAATATGGTGAAAGGGAATATGTTCCAGGTAAATCTAGGATATTAAAATCCTTGTTTTTTTTGTAAACCCCTTCTTTTTTGTCAACTGTAACTCCAGGCCAGTTTCCTACGTGCTGTTTAGAACCAGTTAAGGCATTAAACAGAGATGTTTTTCCACAGTTTGGGTTTCCTGCAAGAGCAATGGTATACGTCATAATATTCTCCTATTTTAGCTGTTTCGTAATGTAATGAGAAACAGCCTTATATTCAAAGTTTGTAACGCAAACTTTAGATAAAGCCTCTACTTTTTTTTTACAAAAGGCTTTATCACTTCGCTTAATACAAATAAGTTAGCATAGGGTAACTTATTTGTTAAAAAAAATTTATTAATTAAAACTATTTGATTCACACCCAGTGCAAGAGCAACCTTCGGTTGTAATTTCAATTGATTCGGCTTCGTTTTTACGTAAACTTAACTGATATCCTCGTAAGGTAACTTCAATAGGATCACCTAATGGAGCAACTTTTACCATTTGGATTTCTATACCAGAAGTTATTCCCATGTCCATAATTCGACGTTTAAATGAGCCTTCAGCAGTAATCGATTTTACACGTGCAAATTGACCTGGTTTTAAATCACGTAAAGTCATTCTTGCTACCTCCTTCTAAAATATTTAATACTATATACACTGATTTTAAGAAACCAGAATTTTTTGTGCTAATCCTCTGTTTAATGCAAGGCGAGTTCCCTTGATTTGTAGGATGAGTCCTGAATTTGATTCACCCATTACAGTAACTGTTTGCCCAGGAATAAATCCCATATCATTTAGGTGTTGCTTCATTTCGCCTGCTGCACTTAAAGAAGTAATTGTTCGACTTTCACCTTGTGATAACATTGCTAATGGCATATTCACCTCCTGTATGCTAATAAGTTAGCCTGTACTAACGTAGTAAGCATATCCTAACTATAACAAAATGTCAACTGGTTTATAAATTTATTAAAGCTGTTTCAATGATTAATAATAGCTTATTATTGAAATCTCCAAAAAGTGAAAAGTTACGAAAATTATTTTTACCTAGAAAATTTGTTCTAAATGTTTAGCAAAAAAATGGAAGGTTGAAAAAATTAATATTTACTTAGGAATGCCTTTGTTCTTTCATTTTGGGGATTGTTTATTAATTCTTCTGCTTCCCCTTGTTCGACGATAATACCCCCGTCCATGAAAATAATATAATCACATAGGTCTCGGGCAAATGCCATTTCGTGGGTGACTACTACCATAGTCATTTTTTCTTCTGCCAAAGAACGTATTACTCGAAGAATTTCGCCAGTAAGCTCTGGGTCTAGTGCCGAAGTAGGTTCGTCAAAGAATAGAACATCAGGGTTTAAGGCTAAAGCTCTTGCAATAGAAACTCGTTGTTGCTGCCCTCCAGAAAGCTGAAAGGGGTAATAATCAGCTTTATCTTGTAAGCCCATTTTTTCTAAAAGAGAAAATGCTTTTGTTTCAGCTTCTTCTTTTGAGCGACCTAAAACAATTTTTTGAGCTTCTGTAATGTTTCGTAAAACAGAAAAGTGTGGGAATAAATTAAAGTTTTGGAATACTAACCCTGCTTTTAATCCAATTTGACGCAAAACTTTTTTTTCAGCATAAACACCATCTTTTACAAGGTACTCATTTCCTAGCATTATGGAGCCACCAGAAACTGTCTCGAGTTGCGTAATGCATCGAAGCATGGTGGACTTTCCTGAACCAGAAGGACCTATGATTCCTAGAACTTGACCTTTTTTTACAGTGAAAGAAATATCATTAATTACTTTTAGATTTCCAAAGGATTTAGAAAGATTTTGTACTTTTACTGCAATTTCCATTGGATTAATTTCTGTAGACATATTTCCTTCCATCCTATTTGTAATAATCAAGTTTTTTTTCAAGCCGTGCAAAAATTGCTGAAACTATCCAGTTCATTATAAAATAAAAAATACCAGCTATAAAAATTGGAATTGTAGAGGTTTCACGACTTGCAGCGTTCTGTGCTGCACGGAATAATTCAGAAACCCCAATGGTTTGAGCTAATGCAGTGTCTTTTACAAGGGTGATAACTTCGTTTCCTGTGGCTGGAAGAATTCTTTTGAATACTTGTGGCAGAATAATGCGGAAAAAAGTTTGTGCTTTTGTAAAACCGAGAACTTTTCCTGCTTCGTATTGTCCTTGAGAAATGGATTCAATTCCACCTCGATAAATTTCAGCGAAATATGCAGCATAATTTATGGACATAGCGATTATAGCTGCCGTGAATCTATCCCATGATTTTTTGAAAATATAATATGGTGCAAAATAAACAAAAATAAGTTGAAGAATCAATGGCGTTCCACGGACTATCAACATAAATATTTTTGCAGGTAAGGATAGAAAAGGATTTTTTGACATTCGGGCGGCAGCTAATGGTAGACCTAAGGGCAGGGAGAAAAGTAGTGTTAAGAAAAAAATCTTTACAGATACTCCAGTCCCTTTTAAAAATATTAGTAATAACGCATTTAATTCGTCCATTATGCCGCCCTATGGTTTATTATTTCCCGATTACAGAAATGTCTTTGTCAAACCATTTTGTAGAGATTTCTGCAACTGTTCCGTCAGCAGCCATTTCTTCGAGGATTTTTTGAACTTCGTCTCGAAGTTTTACGTCGCCTTTTCTAAAACCAACGCCGTATTTTTCTGCAGAAAGACTTTCGTCAAGAACAACAAAATCTTTGCCAGAAGTTTTAATGCTATAGTTTCCTACAACCATGTCCATAACAACTGCATCAACTCCGCCAATTTCCAAATCCATTAAAGCAGTAAGGTTGTCTTTTACTTCAATAATTTCTTTAAGTGAGGCTTGAAATTCTGGGTTTGCAGCAACAGCATCTGCAGCACTGGAACCACCCTGAAGACCAATGGTCTTTCCTGCTAAGTCGGCAAGAGTTTTTACTTGTGAATCACCACGAACAATTACAACCTGAGCATTTTCTAGGTAGGGTTTTGTAAAAGAAAGGGCTTCTTCTCTTTCTGGTGTCATGGTAAAGCCATTCCAGATACAGTCAATGTTTCCTGTATTAAGTTCTTGTTCTTTGGCATTCCAATCAATTGGTTGGCAGCGAAGAGTAACTCCTAGTCTTTTACAAACTTCTGTGGCTAAGTCGATGTCATAACCTACGATATCGTTGGTTTTTTCTTCTCTAAAGCCTAAAGGAGGAAATGAATCATCAAGTCCTAAAACAAATTCCCCACGAGCCTTCAATTCTTCCAATGAATTGTCTACGGCAGGTTCTTTTTTGCCTCCAGCAAAAATTGTTCCACCAACAAGACAGCAAAGTAAAACTGTCAAAAGCAATTTTTTCATGTTCTGCTCCTAATAAACAACCAAATTGTATTTTATAGGTAATAATTAAATAAAGTTTGAAAATGCGTAGCAAGACAAACTTTTATTCATATTATATCCTTTTTTAGACAATGGTTGATTTTATAAAATATGATTTACTGTACACAAAAAAACGGGTTTTATCAAGTCGAAAATGCAGTATAAATGAATATCCTTTAACTTGACTTTATATTTTTGTATTCATAAAAATATTCGCCTACTGGTAATTGCCAGTTATCCGATAAAATCGCAAGTGACACAGGTAGCATATGCACTAAATCTTTTTTTTGACCACCATGAATGGAGGACTCGTAGTTAGACATAGTTATTGATTGAATTGACAGCTAATATTCTGTTAGTGAATTTGTTAGACATTTCATTATTTCATAAATGTGTTCTGCTTGATTTAGGCTTAATTTTCTGAATGTTTGAAAAAAAGTCTTCTTTATCTATATATGTATTTTTTATTGACTCATCAAAAAAAACTAAAAAAAGAGTCCATCGATACTGAAGGCTGTGAAACGTCCCTTGACCACCTCTTTTTTTTGTCTAAATGGATTGTACCACAGAAAATGGAGTTGTCCTACAAATAAGTTGTTGATGTGAAAGGAATTAGGGATCTTTGTGGAACAAGGCTTTATCTTGCGGAACGCTAGAGGGGTGGAATTTTTGGGGAATTTGGAGAGACAGGTGTCGCTTTTGAGATGTGATGTGATCCAAAAAAAAAAGTGATAGGGACGTTATTTGCGACATGTGGTGTGGTAGTATGGAGTTATGGAAAATTTGGGGAATTTGTGGTAGAATGTAGTAGAAAATTTTATAGCATAGTGAAGTGACATGAAGAGTTTTATTTCAGAAGATGACATTGAACAAGCATTACTCAAAAAACTAAAAGAAGCACCTTTTAATTATGATGTTATTTTATGTAATCCTAGTTT
>JAGAOP010000005.1 GCA_017623685.1 Spirochaetaceae bacterium | reverse complement strand
TTCTTAGACAACCTTTTATCTTACCGGCGAAGAGACTTGACTGTCCAGTCGCAAACATCCTGTTTGCTCCTTTCCAGTACGCCTACAGTGCCTGTCGCAGCCGTCCTTGGCTGCTTTTCCTCCCACCTGGTCGGCGGCACTTTCGGAGTTCAAGTCTTTTAAATGGATTTGTGATTTAAAAATAAAAAGGTTGCCTAATGATTCTTAGACAGCCCTTTTACTATACCGGCGAAGAGACTTGAACTCTTACACGGTCACCCGCAATAGATTTTGAGTCTATCGTGTCTACCATTCCACCACGCCGGCGTGTTTTTATATTAAACAAAAAAAAATAGATTATGTCAAGGTAAATAATAAATTTTTGTTTTTTTATCTCAAAAACTAGTATTTTCTTGTGAAAAAATATATATGATGATATAATATTTCTAATATTCCAAAGATTTTCTTTGGTAAATGAAGGAGGCCTAGTATGGCAAAAAAAGGTGGTTTCACATCAATGTGGAAGACAATTCTACAAATCGCTTTGGCTGTAATGCTTATCATTGGCGGTTTGAGTGTATTTATTAAATCAGCAGGTGATTCTCTTGGTTTAATTGATGCTGTTGGTGGTTTATTCAATGGAACAGTAAAAGATATCGTCGTATATGTAATGGCTGCTATTGAATTGATTGCTGGTATTTTGCTTATTCTTGATTTGCTCAATATTAAGCAACTTGACAAATTAGATGATTTGTTCCTTTTAATCATCATGATTGTATGGATTGCAGTATTTGTTGTTCTTGAAGATATTATTCCATTGTTCAAAGGTAAGTCTTTCCAGATTTGGGACTTCATTTCAAATCTTGCAAAAGACGCTATAATGATTTCTGCTATGGGTATCATCAAAGCAAAGATTTAAGTTTTATTTACTTAAAGCAAGGGGCTGCTTCATGTGAAATGCAGCCCCTTTTTTTGTATCGGTTCTGTTTAATTTTATACGGTAATTATTTGGTAATTGCTACTTCCTAGTCCCATTTTTTCAGCATGAGTTATTTGGCTTTTCCAATTTGTAGAAGGATGAATGTCGCAAAAATGGTCTCCGTGTTTGTGTTCAACTTCATCAAGACAAGTTCCGGCTAGAATTGGCTGACGATTTACTGCATCGGCACAAGCCATATCCAAGGCAACAGGGTCAAAACTTGCGAACATTCCTACATCAGGAACAACAGGTGCGTCATTTTGTGCATAGCAGTCGCAAAAAGGTGAGACATCCATAACTAAGCTTATATGAAAATGAGGTCTGTCCTTAAGGACTGCAACTGTGTATTCTACCATTTTTTTACATAGGATTTCGTTGGAATGTTCTTGGCCTTGTCGAATTGAATCCTTTAAGCAGATACCAATGCATCGTCCGCATCCAACACATTTATCATGATTTATAGTTGCTTTACCATTGTTTATAGTTATGGCATCCTGGGCACAATTTTTTTGGCATAATGAACAACCGATGCATGTTTCTTGAAAAACATAGGGCTTGCCACTACAATGCATTTCCATTTTTCCTGCTCTAGAGCCACAGCCCATTCCAATGTTTTTTATTGCTCCACCGAAACCTGTGCCTTCATGGGCTTTGAAGTGAGATAGAGAAATAAAGATGTCAGCATCCATAACTGCACGGCCTATTTTAGCTTCTTTTACAAATTCTCCACCTTCGATAGGAACATATAATTCATCTGTTCCTTTTAGACCGTCGGCTATAATTACATGACATCCTGTAGCGAAAGGAGAAAATCCGTTGGTATAAGCAGCATCCATATGGTCTAGGGCATTTTTCCTAGCTCCCACATATAAAGTGTTGCAATCTGTAAGAAAGGGTTTGCCTCCACAGGATTTAATTAAATCTGCAACAGCTTTAGCATAGTTGGGTCTAAGGTATGCAAGGTTTCCTGGCTCCCCAAAATGTATTTTTATTGCTACATATCTGTCAGTAAAATCAATGTTTTTTATTCCAGCAACAGTAATTAATCGTTGCAATTTTTGTAAAAGGTTTTCTGAATGATTTGTTCTAAAATTTGTAAAAAATACTTTTGAAGGTTCCTGTCCCATAATGGCTCCTTTAGTATTAATTTATATAGCAATTATATCTTGTATAATAAAAAAAGCAACACTTTAGTTGCTCATATAATTAATAGGGTAATAGTTTTGTCTTTAAAGGAATTGTTGATGAAATAAAAACGTGATATAATATTGTTATGAACGAAAATATAATTCCTTTACGCAAAGATGTCCCAGAACAAGATAAATGGGATTTATCTACACTTTTTAAATCTGATGAAGAATGGGAAGAGTCTCTTAATAAGATTTCTTCTTTGGCACAAGAAATTGCACAATTCAAAGGTAAACTTGCTGATTCCCCAGAAGTATTACTTTCTGGTATAAAAAAATTAGAAGAAATAGAAAAGATTTCTGAGTTGGTGGGAAGTTATGCATTTTTACTGACAGCTGGTGACGCTGGAGAAAGCAAGTTTCAAGAAATGCAAAGTCGCTATATTATGATAGCAACAGCGGCAGAAACACTATTCAGCTTTTTTATTCCAGAATTACAAGCCATTGATGAAAAAATGATTGAACTTTGGATTGAAAGACAAGATTATTCAGATTATAGAATTTGGCTCAAAAAACTGTTGCGACTTAAACCTTATATTCTTTCAGAAAAAGAAGAAAAAATTCTTACGCTACAAAGTGAATCCAGTCGGGCTGCTCACAAAGCCTTTTCAATGCTTACAAACGTAGATATGGAATTTGGTAGTATAAAAACAGAAAAAGGAGAAATTCCTTTAAGCCAATCAACCTATTCCATTTTGTTAGAAAATCAAGATAGAGAAGTTCGACGTCAAGCATACAACCAATTTTACCAAGTTTTTTATAATCATAGGAATACAATAGCTTCTTTGTATGAAGGTAGCGTAAATCAAGATATTTTTGAAGCTCGTAGTCGTGGATATTCTTCATCTAGGGCAATGGCTTTGTTTCCAGACAAAGTTCCAGAAAGTGTATACGATAATCTTATAGCATCTGTTCGAGAAGAATTACCTATGTTGCATCGTTATTATGCTTTGCGAAAAAGAGTGCTAAAACTGGATGAACTTCGCCACTATGATGTTTATGTTCCCCTTACTTGTGATGTTAAAACTCACACTAGCTACGAAGAAAGTGTAGAAATTATTCGTCAAGCTTTGGCACCTTTAGGTACAGAATATACAGATGTTTTGTGTAAAGGCTTAATAAATGGTTGGGTCGACCGTTACGAAAACAAAGGAAAGCGTTCCGGGGCTTTTTCGTCTGGAGCATATACCGGTTACCCATATATTTTGCTAAATTATAAGCCAGATGTGTTAAGGGATTTGTTTACTATGGCTCACGAAGGTGGTCATTCTATGCATTCCTATTATTCGGCAAAATCTAATCCTTTTATGCAATACAATTATACGATTTTCGAGGCAGAAGTAGCATCTACCTTTAATGAACAGTTGGTATTTGATTATTTGCTAAAAAATACATCTTCTTCAGAAATGAAAGCATATTTGTTAAGCAGTAGAGCTTCTGATATACTTGCAACATTACATCGACAGACAATGTTTGCTGAATATGAATTGAAAATTCATCAGTTGGTGGAATCCGGCAATCCTTTGTCTGTGGACGTACTTCGTGGTACTTATCGCAATTTACTTGAAACATATTTTGGTCCTGAAATGGTATTTGAAGAATTCAGTGATATGGAAGGGTTGCGAATACCTCATTTTTACAATGCTTTCTATGTGTATAAATATTCAACAGGAATTTCCGCTGCTCTTGCCTTGGCAGAAAGAGTGACAAAGGGTGGCGAAAGTGAAAGACAGGATTATTTTAATTTCCTTAAGTCTGGTGGTTCTCGATATCCCGTTGAATCTTTGCGACTTGCTGGTGTTGATATGGAATCTCAAGAGCCAGTGAAAGCTGCTTTGGCAAGATTTGGTCAGCTAGTAGAACAATTAGAGGAAATTCTATAAATTGCTAAAGATTTTGTTCATAGTAACCGATAATTTAACTGTATAACTATAAGCAGGAGCGTAAGGTGATGTCTGTTTCCGAATATATTGGTCTTCCAAAAATTGATGCGCATAATCATTTGAATTTAGGAATGCGCTATGCTTCATATGCAGCTTGGGCAGGATTTTATATTCCTGATTTCCCAAGAAAATTAAACGGTCTTGGTGAAATGCATGAAATTATAGGACAGTATACTCGTCCTAGAACAAAGACAGCTAAAGATGTAAACGATTTATTGGTATTGTCTGTTCAAGATGCTATTGCTGATGGGGTTGCCATTCTTGAAGGTAGCGTAGATATTGGCTTTGTTAATCATTGTGGTGGTGTAGATCAATTTTTAAATCTTGTGCAAGGTGTAAAAGACAAGTATCAAAACCGCATTGATTTCCGTCCAGAACTTGGAATGGGGAAAACTTTTGGTATCGAAAAAATTAAAGAATGGGCTCCTGTTTGTCTTGAAAGTGGCATTTTTAAAAGTATTGACTTGTATGGACCAGAAGTAGAGGAAGGAATAGAAGATTTCAAAGACATCTACGAGTTAGCTGGAAAATTAGGAATAAAAAAGAAGGCTCACGTAGGAGAATTTTCTGATGCAAAATCAGTTCGTACCTTTGTAGAATTTTTTGAACTTGATGAAATTCAGCATGGAATTGGAGCTATTCAGGATGATTCTGTGGTTCAGTTTATTAAAGATCGAAATCTACGTCTTAATATAACACCAGCTAGCAATATTATGTTGGGAGCTGTAAAATCCTACGAAGAGCATCCAATCAAAAAATTTGTTCAAGCAGGAATTCGTGTTTCAATTTGTACAGATGATTTAATGTTCTTTAATAAATCTGTTTCTGAACAATGTGAAGATCTTGTTAAAAACGGAACATTAACTGATCAACAAATAAAAGATATTTTTGCTTCTAATATAGCCGATTACAAATAAGTTAGGTTATGATAGAAGATGTTACTCTGACTCTGTTTTCCACAAAAGCAGCAGAAAATATAGATGAAAAACTTATACGTCAATCTGTTGCGAAAAAACTTTGTTGCACTGAATCAGATATTAATGCCCTAATTCTAAAGAAAAAATCCTTGGATGCTCGACACGGTAAAGTAAAATATCATTTACGGTATCGAGTGTTCACAGGAAAGGATTTTCCAGAATCAGAAAATAATTCACAGTTTATTCCCTCCTATCGTGTCGTTGCTTCTGAAAACCCTGTTATCATAGTTGGTTCTGGACCTGCAGGTTTGTTTGCTGCACTAAAGTTGTTGGAACAAGGTGTAAAACCTATTGTTATCGAAAGAGGTAGCTCTGCTTCTAAACGAAAAAGAAGCATTGCAGAAATAAGTAGAAGTCAAACTTTAAATTCAGATTGTAACTATTGTTTTGGCGAAGGTGGGGCTGGAATGTTTTCTGATGGAAAACTTTTTACTCGCTCCACAAAACGAGGTAACCCCAACCAAATTTATAGGGTGCTACATTACTTTGGTGCTTCAAAAGGAATTTTAACGGATGCCCATCCTCACATCGGTACAGATATTCTTCCTGGAATAATTCAAAATATAACTGCTAAAATCATTGAACTTGGTGGACAGGTTCTATTTGATACTAGGTGTATAGATTTTGTAACAGATGGAAAAATTGTTCAGGGAGTTAAAATTCAACACCTAGACACAAATCTAGAAGAAGAAATAAAAGGTCTTGCTGTGATTTTGGCAACTGGTCATTCTGCCACAGATATTTACAAGCTTATTTCAAAATATTCTAATGAATCCTTAGAAGCAAAAACATTTGCAATGGGCGTTCGAGTTGAACATCCCAGAGGGATTATTGACGGAATTCAATATCATGGGCGACAGTTGCGAGAAAAATTGCCTGCTGCAGAATATCGACTTATAACTCAAGTGGAACAACGAGGGGTTTATAGTTTTTGTATGTGCCCAGGAGGTTTAGTTGTTCCTTCTGCTACAACTAACGACGGTTTAGTAGTAAATGGGATGTCGCCTTCTAGTCGTAGTACAAAATGGTCAAATTCCGCAGTTGTTGTAGAAGTTCGCCCAGAGGACATTCCACAAGAATTTATTCAAGGTGAACCTGCTTTTGCGGGGCTAAATTTTAGAACATACGTAGAAGAACAGGCAAAAAAAAATGGGTTAGAACAAAAAGCTCCTTGTCAACGGCTTACAGATTTTCTTGCCCAAAGAACTTCTGAAACGCTTCCTGAATCTTCTTATACTCCAGGGCTTATCTCTTCTAGGTTAGATTTATGGTTACCTAAGCATATTTCCAGTAGGTTAAAAATTGGGTTTAGTGAATTCAATAAACAGATGAAAGGTTTTATTACGGAACAAGCCTTGCTAATTGCTCCTGAAACAAGAACTTCCACACCTGTACGAATTTTGCGAAATAAACAAACCTACGAATGTCTTGGATTAAAGGGCTTGTATCCTGCCGGTGAAGGCTCTGGCTACAGTGGAGGAATTGTTTCTTCTGCAATAGATGGAGAAAAGGTTGCTGAAGCAATTTTGCAAAGAATTAAGTACTAGGTTTATCTTTATTTTTTTTTAACAAAAAGGAAAATTTTGTTTCTGCTAAAATAATTGCAAAGAAAATTAAAATGCAACCTATAACCATTGTGGTTGTTAATGGTTCTTTCAAAAAAATACAAGAAAATAATACTCCAAAAACTGATTCTAAAGAAAGTAAAAGAGCCGCAATGGTAGGTGGAGTGTATTTTTGGCACAGATTTTGAAGAAAAAAAGCTATCATTGTGCTAATTAATCCGAGATATAGTAATGAATAAATAGCTTTAGAAGAATAAAATACTTCTTTAGGAAAGCCTCCGTCCCAAATTGGTGAAAAAATCCACGACAAAATTGCGGCAGTAAATAATTGCAATATAGTTAGCAATATTGGGTCTTCTGTTTTATTGAACCGTGAAATAAAAATCATATGGAATGCATATCCAATTCCACAAATCAGAGTTAATAAGTCACCGATGTTTACAGAAAAATCTGACTGTAAAGTTAATAGCCCAATTCCCACCAATGCAATTAATGCTGCAAAAATTACATGGATTCCAGGTTTTCTTTTTGTCATAATCCAAAGGAAAAATGGGACTAAAATAACATAAATAGCTGTTAGGAATGCATTTTTTCCTGCGGTTGTATATAAGCAGCCTATGGTTTGAAATGCATAAGCTAAAAATAATAATACACCAAGAATAAACCCGTGTAGCAAAATTTTTTTTGTAGATAGTTTAAATTTATTGAAAAAAACAAGAGATAAAACAACAGAAGCTATAGTGAATCTAAAAGCCATCATATAAATTGGAGGAACTATGTCCAAAGAATCTTTTACCACTACAAATGCAAATCCCCAGATGGCTGCTGTTAATAACATTCCAAAAGAAGCAAAAAGGGTTTTAGCGTTATCTGTCATAAAGGAATTATACAACTGAAAAAAAAATAATACAAGGGACTAGTTATAAACAAATGCGTAAAGTTCAGTTTGGTGCAAAGATTTGCACAAGATGCAAAGATTTCAATAAAAACGCAATAAAAACGACAAAATATATGTTTTTCCTATTGCTTTTTTATTTTATTTGCATATACTTTAGTTAAGTGAGGAAAATATGAATCAAAGTGAAAACAATAATTTAGCCATTATGTGTTGTGGTATAGTTACTTTCTGTCTCTTTTTAGCTTTGGCTGGTTTGCTTTGCCTTTTACTTTTCCCTGTTGATCAAGTAAAACTTGTTACTGAAACTACAACTGTTGAAAAGGATTTAGCAGAAATTCCTTTTATTGATGATTCTGCAGATCTAGAATTGTATGACCCTGCAATTAAAAACGTTTCATTTTCAGAAGAATTACAGGTAGAGGATTATTACTACGATATTTTTGATGATAGTCAATATAATGTCGTTGCAAATGCAAATAATCGACAAGATGTGGGATTGGAACTTTATCGTTCAATTCAGTCAAGAGCTGCTGTTGAATGGTTTTATACAAATATCACAAATAGCCGCGAGGTAGCTTGTGCAATTTTGGAAGCTGCTGACAAAAATGATATTTCTGTATCATTAGCTTTTGCTCTTGCTTATACTGAAAGTTCATATAAAGCCACTGCAGTAAACCGAAACACCAATGCTTCCATTGACAGAGGTTTGTTCCAGTTGAATAATCGATCTTTTCCTGACCTTTCAGAAAAGGAATTTTTTGACCCTACAATTAGTGCCAAGTATGGAATGGCCCATTTCAGATTTTGCTTAGACACTGCGGGAAATGAAATAACAGCTTTAGCGATGTATAATGCAGGAACAAATCGTGTTCGCAACAATGCTACTCCACAGATTACTTTAAACTATGTATCTAAGATAATGAATTATCGACAAAGTATAGAAGATTTATTTGACTCAGAAGTGGCTCAGTTTTATTTAGAGGAGTCAAATATACATTTAGCTGCAATTAATTCCCCTGTGGCAAAAGGTGCCTTGTTTTAAGAAAAAATAGTATTTATTTTGAAATAATCCGCAACATACAACGCTGTTCTGTTACTGTGGTAATGAGCAGCGTTTGTTTTTCTTCTTGGTAAACAACTGTTCCAACTCCATCAAATTTTTCAACCTTCCAACCCTTAGGAAAAAGAGATTCAGGAATAAAAATTTCTGTGAAATTAATTTCATCTAAAGATTGAGGTAAACTCATCCATTCAATTTTTATAGCCAAATTTGGCTTTTTTTGGAAAGAAAAATTTAACAAAGTACCCCAAAGATTTAGAATGTATGGTCTAGAAAAAACCTCTATTGATTCTTCTAAAAAAATTAATTCTTTTTGATTCGTGTAATTAGCATTTAGCAAAAAGGAAAGATTATTTTTGTCGATATAATTAAAAAAAATGTCCAAAGAATCTGATTTTATGCTGATTTTTTTCTTAATTTCTTCAGAAAAATTAAACATGTAAAAAATAGCACAAGAACCTAATTTTTCAATTTCTTGTGGAAAAACATTAACTTCTGGAGAATGAATTTCGTAGGCAAAGATTATTTTTTCTGCTTCAGGGTTAAAATCTGGAATCACGCCTCCTTCTTTTTCAGCTGCTTCTAATTTTTTGTGCATTTCTTCTGTTCCAAATTCCCAGTAAGTATGTTTTTTGTCTGAAAGGCTTTCGGCTAAAAACAAATAACGACCATGCTTTTTTTGAAAAGCATCATAAAAATTCATTTGGAAAGGTTTTAGATAATCTTCTGAAAAGGATTCTTTTGATTTTAAGCTAAAGTATGCTGGTTTATCAAGAATAGCTTCTTTTGTTTCTGTTTGATGCCAAATTTGAAGTTTTTCCCAAGGGCAACAGTTTCCTGAAGAAAAACCACCTTCCCAACCCTCTGTTTTATTTTGGTTTGTCTGTGTTAATATGCCGAGTTTTATTTTTTGAGGTACATTATATGTAGCTTGCAAACCTGAAGCATTTTTAATTATTTCAAAAGCAGAAGTGTTGCAAACAAAATTTTCTTTACCCATAGGAATTGAATAATTAGAAAAATCTTGCAAATCATTTATTCCAACAAAACCTAAATCCCCGCGAGAAATAAAACTAATTCCCATCACAGCGTTACAATCTTTAATTCTTCTTGCTGTATGTTTCATGGCGGAAATATAATGTTCTTGTAGGTAATCTTGAATATTGTCGCCTTGAACTAAAAAGTCTGGAGCAAAGGTTTTTCCAGCCCAAAACAGTGTATACATAGTAGAAGAAATATATTTTTGGTACAAAGCAAATTGTAACTTATTATTTAGATTTTTTTCTGTAGTATCTTGAAAATTAATCTGAATGGTTTCAGGATTAATTCCTATGAGTTTTAAAGTCCAAGCTGGACAGCCGTCTTCTGCTGTTCCAAAGCCCCAATTCCCAAACACTGGCTGAATTATTACGGAAATATTGTATTCTTCAATTTTTTTTAATAAAAGCCTAAGTTGGGCTAAATATTCTTCGTTGTATTCTTCTGGACCTTCCTGTTCGATATCTTTCCAAAAAACTTGTAATGCGATTAAATTAAACCCTTTTTGTTTTAATTGTGAAAGATAACTATCAGCATTTTCAAGGGAAAGTTCTAAAGCAGGAGGGTTTTGAGATGAATTATTTGTAAAACAAAAAGACACACCTCTGAAGCAATATTGTCGTCCGCTTTTATCCCATAACATATTTTTGTTGGATATAAAGTCCGGTTCCCGTTTCATAGTTGAGTCCTTTGGTTACTGAATTGTGTTGTTTTAGAACAAAACAAGACCACTAGCGTATTGCGTAGTGGTCTGATTTGTGTTGGCAAAAAATAGATAACTATTCAGTTAAAATTCTAATTACTTCAGCTTTATCTGTTGTGTTAAGAATTTCCTGACGTTTTTCTGCACTCTTAAACAAAAGGCTTACTTCTGCTAAAAATTGCAAATGTGGCCCTGTTTTGTTTACAGGAGAAAGTGTCATAATGAAAATCCGACAAGGCTCTTGATCCAGAGAATCGAAATCAACTGGTTCATCGGATACACCGATACAAGCGACTAAGTCGGAAACAGTATCAGTTTTCCCGTGAGGAATAGCGATTCCATGTTTCATGCCAGTAGACATTTTTCGTTCACGATCAAGAACACAATCAAGTGCAGCTTGTTTATCTGTAACTTTGCCAGCGGCAATCAAAATATCTAACATTTCGTCAATGATAGCTTCTTTTGTTGTACCTTTTAAATGCAAGTTTACAGTTTCTGGTGTTAATACTGATCTTAAGTTCATATTTTTAGTTTATGATTAGTTGCATTAAAAGTCAAGAAAAAAAAGCTGTTTTTGATAATTTTCTGTGTTTTTTACTCTTCTTTCTGATATAATATTAAAATATGACAGAAATAGAAAAATTTAGGTCTGATGTTCATCGGGTTTTGAAACATGAGCGAAGAGATTCTACAGGAAATTATGATGGGCAAAGGGCTTGTCAAACTGTAGCTGATTTATTTATTAAATTTAATTCAGGTTTAGAGGAACTTTCTAAGTCAATTTCAGAGTACTGGTTAGAAACTTATATTTTTTCTTCCAAGAACATTGCTAATGAACCAACTGAAGAAAATATCGAATGGTTAATGGCTGCTCTTTCCTTTTTATCAGGAGATTCGCAGAATTGTGAGTGTTTTACCAAAAAAGACTGGCAATCTTTAGCTGAAATTGTAAACTATGAAGCAGAAGATATTCCGATTGAATTATTAACTTCTTTAATGGGAATTTTGTTAGAGAAAAAAGTTGTATAGTTTTAGGTGAATCATGGAAGAATTGTATTACAAAAAATGTAATCTTTGTCCAAGGGAATGTGGTACAAATCGTATTGATATTCCCAGTGGCTTTTGCATGGAATCTTCTCGAATAAAAATAGCTAGTGCTTGTTTGCATTTTGGAGAAGAACCTCCCATTACGGTTTTTGGAGGCTCTGGAACGATTTTTGTTTCTGGTTGCAATTTACACTGTGGATTTTGCCAAAATTATCAGATTTCCCAACAAGGAATGGGGAAGGAAATCTCTTCAAGAGAATTTGCAAATATTTGTTTAAAGTTACAGGCAGAAGGAGCAGAAAACATAAATATTGTAACGGGTTCCCATGGAATTCCTGCCTTGGCTAAAGGTATTACTTTGGCTAAGGAAATAGGGCTTTCAATTCCTGTGTGTTGGAATTCTTCTGCTTACGAAAAACCTGAAACTTTAAAACTGTTGCTTGGATTAGTGGACATTTGGCTTCCAGATTTGAAAACCCTCAATCCTGTGTTAAGCCAAAATGTTTTTAAAGCCAAGGATTATCCTGAACGAGCAAAAGAAGCCATCCTGTTTATGCTAGAAAATTCACCCATGAAGCTAGAAACTGTAGCCACAAAAACTGGAGATAAGCGAGAAAAAATGCAAAGTGGCGTAATTGTTCGGCATTTGTTTTTACCAGGACGTATGGATGACACTATTTTCACTTTAGAGTGGCTAAAAAACAATGTTGATGTAAGAGGTTTTGTTTCATTGATGACTCAATATACACCGGTACCTTTTAAAGAATCTCCTGTGGCCTCCAAAGAACGTCAAAAATCACTTTCTGCACTTTCTAATAGATTAGTTTCTTCGGATGAATTTGCCGATTTACAAGATTTATTGGTGGCATATAATTTTGAAAATATTTTTTATCAAGAGTTAGAACAGGATACTTCATGGTTGCCAGATTTTTCTAAGGTTCAGCCTTTTTCAAATAAGTTGGCAAAACCAATTTGGCATTGGACAGAATAAATCTTTGGATACAAACAATGAACTGTCTAAAAACTTAGGCAATCTCAAGTTTTTAAAATTTACAAAGGAAAACAAATCTACTAAAATTCTAATATGAGCAGAGACGTAAAAATCACATACAAATCATACAGGCAGGGAGAATAGTGGTTTTTGACACCAAGTCTTGATGAATTAGTTCCAGAAAATCATTTTGTAAGGACAGTAAGTAAAACAGTAGATGAACAGGACATAAAAAAAATATTTGCCCAAAATACAAAAGGTGGCGGAACAAGTATGACTAACAGAATTTCAAAACCCAGACTTCAGGACAATCAACAAATTCCGAAGTGAAAAACTAAAAGAATCTCATAGAAGATTGGTTATTATATTAAGCAGATTTTTAGACTTATGAATGTCTAAAGAAAAAACTTCCCTTTGAAAAAATAAAGATTGAAAAAAAAGCATAAAAAAAGAGCTGTCTTTTATGAAGTTTAGAAAACTTCTAAGACAGCCCTGTTTATAATTTTTTTAGAAAAATTATGCCTGTGGAAATTTTGTTTCAAATTCTTTAAGGATAATTTCGGTAGCTGGTCTTGCGTCAATGTCAACTAAAAGATTTTTATCTTGATAATAACCGATAAGGGGGGCCGTTTGTTCACGATATACTTCTAGGCGGTGAGTAATAGCTTCAATTTTGTCATCGTCACGGATGTAAAGTTCATTGCCACATTTATCGCATTTGTTTTCTACTTTAGGAGCCATGAATTTTACATGGTAGTTTCCTCCGCAATTTTTGCAAACACGGCGACCAGATAATCTTTCTACAACACCTTCATCAGCTATGTCGAAGTTTACAACCGCATTAACTGTTGCAATGTCTTCAAGAGCTTCTGCCTGAGGAATTGTTCTAGGAAATCCATCTAAGATGAATCCTTTTTGTGCATCTTCTTTTGCTAAACGTTCACGAACAAGTTCTACTGTTATGTCGTCTCCAACTAAGGCACCAGAATCAATAATTGCTTGAACCTTTTTACCAAGAGGTGTTTGATTTTTTATTGCAGCACGAAAAATTTCACCAGTGGAAATATGTGGAATTTGGTAACTTTCTGCTACCTTTGCTGCTAAAGTTCCTTTGCCCGCCCCGGGAGGTCCTAAAAAAATGAATTTCATATTTGACTCCAATGATTATATTCAGCCCTACCAAAGCAGAACCTAAAATATAATATAATATAAAAGGCGGTGATTCAAGTGGTAAAATTTTAAGGTTCAAAAATTAAGGGTAAAGTTTTTATAACGCCTCCCATTCCTCATCAGATAAATCGCAGCAAAGAATATCTTGTTCAAAGGTGGTTTTTTCTTTTGGAAGATTAAATTCTTTAGCAACAAGATTTAATTCTTTTTTTGCAAGGTTGTTTCCATGGATAACAAAGTATTGTTCTGTTTCAGGATGAAAAACAACAATTCCACGGGGTAAAGCAAAATATTCAAAGCGCAAGTGAGGTGGAAGATTTTTAAGTTGCCCACTTTGTTCAAGCCTATTCCAAAAGCTTTCATGGTCTGTTTCACAAATAATTGTAGTTCCATAGTTAATTCCTTGATTTAATGGAACCGCATTTTTAAAAATTATTTTTCCATGATAAAACCAAAAAATTCCCACTTTTGGGCTTTCTTTTGAATAAGTTTTACTGCGTTTCATTTTATAACCTCTTTTTCTGATATATATTTTAAATATATATTTCCACTGGTTAATTTTCACATCTAAAAATATGATTTAACCAAAGATTAACAATTCCAGACTTTATCGAAAATTTGCTATAATAAAACATCTTTTATATAATTGAGGATATGAGAAAAACAGCAAAAATTATGGTTATAGTACTTAGTATTGTTTTATGTTTTGTTGTGCTAGGATTATTAATTGGTTCAAATTATATGTTTAAGTTTGCTCTTGAACCTTTAGCTGAAAATGAATTGCTTGAAAATGATAATGAAGCTGGAACTGCTGAATTCGGAATTATAGAGCTTTCTGAAGAAGAAAGATGGTTGATAACAGAAGGTCAAGGGGAAGTAATAAAGAGTCATGATGGTTTAGATTTATTTGCTCGTTTTATTCCTTCAAAAACCACTTCTGACAAATTTGCAATTCTAGTACATGGATATAAAAGTTCTAGCGGAGTTATGGCAAAATATGCTAAACATTATTATGATTTAGGTTGGAATATTCTTGTTCCAGACCAAAGAGCCCATGGAAAAAGTCAAGGTGAATATATTGGTATGGGTTGTTTGGAAAAAAAAGATATGTTAGGTTGGGTTCAAGTTCTTTTAGAAAAAAAATCTCAGGCTAAAATTTTACTTCACGGAGTTTCTATGGGAGCTGCCACAGTTATGCTTTTGTCTGGAGAAAAAAATCTTCCGCAAAATATTTGTGCTTTAGTTTCCGACTGTGGATATTCTAGTGTAAATGATCAATTTACTGTGCAGTTAAAAGAATTATTTGGTCTACCTGCTTTTCCTTTGTTACAAACTACATCCTTGTTGTCTAAAATTCGAGCTGGATATTTTTTTGGTGAAGGAAATTGTGCAAAGGCTGTTTCTAAATCTAATATTCCCATTCTTTTTATTCATGGGGATAAAGATACCTTTGTTCCATTTGAAATGCTAGAAAAGGTTTACGCAGCGGCTTCTTGTGAAAAAGAAAAGCTTGTTGTTCCCCATGCTGAACATGGTAATGCTATGGATGTAAATCCTGAATTATATTGGACAACTGTTGATAATTTTGTAGCTAAATATTTTTAATTAGGGTTATTTTTTTCCTGTCTGATACTATAAATTCAGTGTGAACACAGATAATCAAGTTATCCTACAAACCCCTTTTGTTTATGATGCTGCTGATGAACAAGAAAATTTTTTTGTTGATCAAGTTGCGGAAACTGCAAAAAAAATATTTGGCGTTCCTTCCCTTTATCCTTGGCAGCGGTTAGTAATTGCCAACATTATGGAATCTACAGAAGCCATAAAAGGAAGAGTGAAAGATATTTCTTTGCAAGAAGAAAATGATATTGTGAACAAAGGAAAGCAAGTGGTTTTACTTCCCACTGGAGCAGGTAAATCTCTGTGTTTTATGGTGCCAGGTTTATTGCTAGAAAATCCTACCTTAATTATCTATCCTCTTTTGGCTCTTATGTCAGACCAATTAAGACGTATAGAAGAAAAAGGCTTAAAGGTTGCGATTTTTCGAGGGCAGCAAAGTCAAGAAGAAAGGGAAGAGAATTTTAAAAAGCTAGATTCAGGAGCTAAATTTATTTTAGCAAATCCTGAAATTCTTAACTCAGAAAAAATTTTACAGCGTCTAAAAAAATATAATATTATTCACGCAGCCATCGATGAAGCCCATTGTGTTTCAGAGTGGGGTGATAGTTTTAGACCTTCTTATTTAGAGCTAGGAAGAATAATTCAGTTTTTGGAGATTCCTGTTGTAACAGCTTTTACTGCTACCGCTTCTGCTCCTGTATTAAAGCGAATTACAGAAATTCTTTTTAACGGGGAAAGGCCCTATTTAATGCAAAGTTCCTCTGACCGACAAAATATACATTATTCTGTACATTATGGGGGGGCAAAAGAAAAAGCGGCTTTGCAACTGGCTTTAACTATGGAACGACCGATTTTAGTTTTTTGTGGAACACGGAAAAAATCTGAGCAAACAGCACGGCTTTTTCGTGAATTTATTCCAAAGGATGAAGTGAGGTTTTATCATGCAGGATTAACAAAAGACGAAAAAAACTCCACAGAAAAATGGTTTTTTCCACATCAAAGGGGCATTTTGTGTTGTACCTGTGCTTTTGGAATGGGTGTAGATAAAAGCGATATTCGGACTGTTATTCATCTTGAACCATCTCCTACGGCGGAAGCATACATTCAAGAGGCAGGCCGAGGTGGAAGAGACGGAAAGCCAGTTAGGGCAATCCTTCTGTGGAGTCAAGAAGATAGTACAAAATCAAAAAAATTTTCACTAGAAAGTAGGGAAAGGGTTTTAGCAAACTTTGCGGAATCAAAAACTTGTCGACGGCAAATTCTATTGAATGCATTAAATGGGGAACAAGTTACTTGCAGTGGCTGTGATATTTGTGATAGTAAAGAAAATGGCGGAAAAATAATTACTTATGGTAAAGATGAAAAAATAGTTGGAAATTTTTTATGCCGTTATAGTGGACGTTGGACAAAGGAACAGGCGGCTCAAGAACTATATAAAATATCAAAAGGCTCTAGTAAGAATTTAATGTACGAGAAACAAGATTTTTTACGTATCATTAATTATAGTTTAACAAAAGGAATTTTCAAATTGAAGGGTAGAAAAGAAAAAAGAATATATTTATCTGGATTTATACGGAAAAAAATCTATTCTTCGTTTTCTTGATTTTCTTCGTCAGTTTTTGGTTCTGTAGCAGGAACTTCAGCTACAATTTTCTTTTTTTTCTTTATTTTGGGTGGTTTTTTTCGATATCGAGCAACGTATATTACAAAGTTTAAATATAGGATAATGGCTATGGCAGCAATTATAACAGAGGAATTTGTGAGTACAGCAGAAATGACATCCATTACGCTTAATTTCATGTATTGAATATCGGTGAAAAAAATAAAAACTTAATATGCGAAAAGAAATTACAACTTAAGATTAAGGAGTTTAAAAACTATTGGGTTATAATTTATTATCACTTAAGAATAGTTAATCCTACTTAATTATTGTAATTGAAACTAATTGACCATGGGTGTTAAATTTTGTATTATAGTTTTACAAATTTTTTTGATTCTGTAAAAGTGAAGGAATCACAATATGTTCAAAATTATCGAAAAAAAACAACTTTCAGCAGATGTTTTTTACATGAAAGTTAATGCCCCAGATATTGCAAGAAACAGAAAAGCTGGGCAGTTTGTTTTGGTTCAGTTAGATACTGAATTTGGCGAAAGAGTTCCTCTTACTATTGCTGACGCAAATGCAAGCGAAGGTTGGATAGCTCTAGTTTTTCAAGCGGTTGGTGCAACAACATTAAAACTTTCTTTCAAACAACCAGGTGATAGTTTGGCTGCAGTCCTAGGTCCTTTGGGAAATCCTACTCATATTGCAAAAGTTGGAACAGTTGTGTGTGTAGGTGGAGGAATTGGTGTTGCTCCCTTGCACCCTATTGTGCAAGCATACAAGGCTGCAGGTAACAAGGTTATTGTAATTATGGGAGCAAGAAATAAAGAGCTTTTAATTTTTGAAGAAGAAATGAAGGCTCTTGCTGATGAACTTTATATAATGACCGATGATGGTTCAGCTGGAGAAAAGGGACTTGTTACAGAACCATTAAAATCTCTTTGCGAACAAAATCCAAAGCCAGATGAAGTTGTAGCCATTGGACCTCCAATAATGATGAAATTTTGTGCTGCTACCACAAAACCATATGATGTTCACACAGTTGTTTCGTTGAATACAATTATGATAGATGGTACCGGAATGTGTGGAGGTTGTCGAGTTTCTATCGGCGGTTCAACAAAATTTGTTTGTGTAGATGGGCCAGAATTTGATGGTCACTTGGTAGATTGGGATAATATGATGATGCGAATGAAGGCATTTAAAAATCGAGAACAAGAAGATTTACATAAATGTCGTATGCAGATGCAAGCCGACTCTTTGGCAGGAGAAGCAAAATGATCGAATATATTCCAGCTGAAACTCTTGCACAAAATGCAAAAACTGAATATCAATTTTTGCAGTCAAAAATGGAACAGGGACCACTTTCTCTAAAGGATAGAATGGCAATTCTTCAGCAGGAAATGCCTGTTCAGGAACCAAAGAAAAGAGCCTCTTTAATGAGTGAAGTTGCAATAGGTTATACCGCTGAACAGGCAATCCTAGAAGCTAATCGCTGTTTGCAATGTAAAACCGCTCCCTGTATTTCAGGTTGCCCTGTTAATGTTCCAATTCCTCAGTTTGTGGCAGAAGTTGCAAAGGGTGAGTTTAAAAACGCTGTAGATATAATTAAAACTACAAATTTGTTGCCTGCAATTTGTGGTCGTGTTTGTCCTCAGGAAAAACAGTGCCAAGGACAATGTACTGTTGGAAAAACCTATAAAAATGCTGAAAAAGCAGTTTCTATTGGACGCTTGGAGCGTTTTGTTGCAGACTACGAACGGGAAAATAATTTGCAAACTGTTCCTCAAGTTGCTGAGCCAACAGGCAAAAAAGTGGCAATTATAGGTTCCGGTCCTGCTGGACTTACAGTTGCAGCAGATGTTCGCCGTGCTGGTCATGAGGTAACTGTTTTTGAAGCATTCCATAAACCCGGTGGAGTTATGGTTTACGGTATTCCTGAATTCCGTTTGCCTAAATCTATTGTTGCTTCTGAAGTAGAAATGCTTAAAAAAATGGGTGTAGAATTCCGTACAAATTTTCTTGTAGGTCGAACAGGAACTTTGCCTCAGTTATTGCAAGAACAGGGATTTGATGCAGCTTTTATTGGAACAGGTGCCGGTCTTCCAAAGTTTATGAATATTGAGGGTGAAAATCTTATTGGTGTGTTCAGTGCTAATGAGTATCTAACCCGTGCTAATTTGATGAAAGCCTATGACAAAGAACATGCAGATACTCCATTGTATGACGCTAAACACGTAGTTGTTGTGGGTGGCGGAAATGTTGCTATGGATGCAGCTCGTATGGCATACCGTTTAGGTGCAGAACATGTTTCTGTAATATATCGTCGTACCAGAAATGAAATGCCTGCACGCCGAGAAGAGGTTGCTCATGCAGAAGAAGAAGGGGTAGAATTCCGATTTTTAGAGAACCCTATAAAGATTCTTGGTGATGAAAATGGTTGTGTTCGAGGTGTAGAAGCTTTGACCTACGAGCTAGGTGAACCAGATGCTTCTGGTCGCAGAAGTCCTGTTGCTGTAGAAGGTAGCGAACATGAAGTTCCTTGTGATGCAGTTATTGTGGCTTTAGGAAATGGTTCTAATCCTTTGATGGAAAAAACAACTCCTGGTTTGAATGCTGATGCAAAGGGTCATATTACAGTAGACGAAAATGGACAAACTTCTTTTCCTGCAGTTTGGGCTGGTGGCGATATTGTTCTTGGTGCTGCTACAGTTATCCTTGCTATGGGAGAAGGTCGTAAGGCAGCAGCTAGCATTAACGAGTATCTAAAAAACAACTAGTTTAGATAATTAATTATTCCGGTTTGGGTTGAACTCAAACCGGTTTTTTTTAGTCAAGTACTTGATAAGGTGCAAGTTGTTTTGCTAATTTTTGAGTAGTAGCCGTTCGTCCAGTGAACTCGATGTAGTCTTCTAACCACAATTCATTTGTAACTGTTCCATTTTTTCGTACAAGTTCTAATAGTTCTTGCTTGTGATAAGGAATTCGGTATAGTTGTTCTCTTCCTGAAAGAGAGTTACATATGGCTTCTGAAAGTTGATCTAGCCCAACATTGTTTTTTGCACTTACGTATATAGCCATTGGGAATTGTTGTTTTAAAGTTGTTTTTCTAATATCGACAGGATTGAGTAAATCTATTTTGTTCAAGACAATAATTCGTTGGCTTTCTGAAGCACCGATTTCTTCTAAAACACGACAGACTGTTTTGTACTGTTCATAGGCAGCTGGATCAGAAGCATCTACTACGATTAAAAGCAAATCCCCCTGCACAGCTTCTTCTAAAGTTGATTTAAATGCATCAATAAGATTATGGGGCAAGTTGCTAATAAACCCAACAGTATCTGTCAGTAATAGCTGTGTGCCTCCAGCAATTCCTAGTCGCCTTGTGGTTGGGTCAAGGGTAGCAAAAAGTTTGTTTTCTGCAAGAACATTTGCTCCGGTAAGAGCGTTTAATAAACTAGATTTTCCAGCATTTGTATAACCCACA
>JAGAOP010000066.1 GCA_017623685.1 Spirochaetaceae bacterium | reverse complement strand
ATGACTGGAATAAAAATTATAGCTACGATTAATAGGGTCAACTGAGTTCTAATTTTCATAGGGTTCCTTTTAGAACAAATCTATATCCCATACCGAAAATTGTTTCAATAAATTTAGGATTTGCAGGGTCCTCTTCTATTTTTTTTCTAAGCCTTTGAATATAAACTGCAACAGCAGAAATATCTCCGTAAGCATTATTCCATACTGTATTGTAAATTTTTTCTGGTAAAATAGGATGTCCTGCGTTTTGAATTAAATATAACAAAATAGAAAATTCCTTTGCAGAAAGAGGAACCCTTTCCCCTTTTTTTGTTAATACGCAACTATTGGTATATAACATAAAATCTCCAAAGGTGTATATTTGTTCACTTTGAGAAGAAATATCTGAAACATCTTGAATACGTCGTAGAATTGCACGAACTCTAGCTACTAACACCCTAGGCGAAAAAGGCTTTGTTATATATTCATCAGCCCCACTTCCAAGGCTAGAAATAATATCTTCATCTGAATCTCTTGCAGACATAATTAATACAGGGACAGATGAAGTTTTTCTAAAAATATGTAAAAATTCAAAACCATCCATTCCCGGTAAATTTAAATCCAATAAAACTAAATCAGGAGAAAAGTCTTCAACAATTTTCAAAGCCATCTCTCCACTTTCAGCACAGACTACCTTCATTCCATCTTTTTCTAAATATAGACAAACTAATTTAGCTAATTCTGCCACATCTTCTATGATTAATATATTCGATTTCATATATTCACCTAAAAATACTATGCCATAGTTACAAAATCAAGTTAATACTTTTTAAAAAAAAATAACAAAAAATTATGTCAATTTAATACCTTATTCATACTATATTTTTATTTAAGAAATTATTATAATTACGTTATCGTAACATTCCAAATATTTAATAGTTTTATAAATGTAATCCTTAATAAATGTTAAATTAGGAGTATTCATGAAGCATAAAAATGTATTTTTATCTTTTTTGTTGCTAATTTTAATATACTTTCCAACCACAGCAATTTCTTTAGAGGAAGCAAAAAACTTAGCATTGAAAAATAACAGTACTCTAAAAGCACAAAAAGTTAAGTTAGATGCAGCCACAAGGACAAAAGATGCTAGCTGGAACGTTTTTTTGCCCTCCTTGTCTTTAAGTGGAGGCTTATCAAATTCCCACCTAAATGAAGCAGGAAACACATCTTGGTCTTGGAGTGCTTCTACAGGTCTTTCCATTGGATTAACTGCATCTATTCCGTCAAAATTAAAACAAATTAATTTAACCTACGAAACTGAATTAACTAATTATTCCGAAGTTAAACAATCAATAGAAACTCAGGTTGCAAATTCATTTTATAATCTAATTGCAGAAGCTGAAAACATAAAAATATTAGAGGACAGTTTAAATCTTTCTGAACAACAATATGAACAAGCCAAAAGAAATTATAATAATGGTTTAATATCTGAACTTTCTTTGCTACAAGCACAATACGCATATCTTTCTTCTGGACCCACCTTAGAAAAAGCAAAAAATGCTTACCAAAACAGTCTTGCTGCTTTTCAAATACTAATTGGAAGCGATGAAATTCTTATTCCTGAAGGTGAAATTCAATTAACAAAATTATCACTTCCTTCTACACAAGAATTAATCGATACATATTTAGATACAAGACTTGATATTCAGAAAAAAAAGTTAGCTTTAGAAAATGCAAATGTTGCAAAAAGCATACAAAGTGTAGAAACCTATGCTCCTTCTATAAATTTATCAGAAAACTTTAGCCTTTCCCCTAATAATCAACCAAATACAGATAAAACTGTTGGAGTTTCTGGCAGATTTTCTGTTTCAGTATCTATTCCAGTAAATGGACTAATTCCTGGTTCTTCAAACAACCTTTCTCTAAAAAAAGCAGAAGATTCAATTTTGACTGCACAAATTGATTTGGAAACTGCACGTAAACAGGGAGCTAACGATATTGAAGCAAAAACTGCCACCATAAATCAATTATGGAAATCTATCGAAATATCCAACCTTAATCTTTCTATTGCAGAACGTGCTTATCAGCTTTCACAGGATGGATACAACGCAGGATTAATTAGTCAAACAGAATTAGAAACTTCTAGACAACAAATGGTTTCTGCAAAGCAAAATGTTAGCAAAGATGAAACTGCATATTTAATAGCTGTTTATGACTTGGCGACAGCCATAAATTTAACTACAGAAAAAATATATCAGTTGTATGGTCAACATTAACATAGGAGATAATAATGGACTCTTCAAAAAAAAATGATTTAATTGGTAAAATAATAGTGATTGCACTTATTGCTATTTTTGTAGCAGTAGGTATTTTTTCTATGGTTGGTACTTCAAATACAGCAGGAATGGGAATGCCAAGTGCTAGAGTTGCTCCACAAAATAAAGCTAATACTGTTACTGTTTCTGTTAAAGCAATGATTCCAGAAACCATTCAACGAACAGTTTTACTAAATGGTAACATTTCTTCAAAAGTTGAAACTAACATTTATCCTGATACTTCTGGAAAAGTAACAAATATTCTAAAAACTGTAGGGGAATCAGTTTACAAAGGTGAAATAATTGCATATGTTGACCCATCAAAACCTGGCTCGGCCTATGCTGCAAGTCCAGTAAAAGCAACTGTTGCAGGTACAATAATTCAATTACCCTATAATATAGGAGATACAATTTCCACAAATAATTCTCTTGCAGTAATTGGTTCTTTAAAAGATTTAGAAGTAACTGTAAATGTTTCTGAAAAATACAGTTCCTATCTAAAAATTGGGCTTCCAGCTTATTTATCATTAATTTCTGCCCCAGAAGAAAAATTTACAGCAAGAGTTTCTTCTATAAGTCCTGTTGTAAACATAGACAGCCGATCTCAGCAAATAAAATTAACTTTAGACCAAAAAGATGAAAGAATTAAGCCAGGAATGTTTGCACAAGTTAGACTTGTTATTCAAGAAGAAAAGAATACTTTTGTTGTCCCACAAAAAGCAATAAAAACCTACAACGATGAATCCACAGTTTTTGTTGTAGCCGACCAAAATATGGCTCAAAGAAAAGTTGTTACTACTGGAATATCAAATGATTCTGAAATACAAATTACTTTTGGTCTACAAGAAGGGGATTTAGTAATTACCGCAGGTTCCGTTACTCAAGGTTCATTGATAAAAATAGCAGGCTCTTCTAGTCTACAAGCTAATTAAAGGGATTTATATGAATATTTCTGAATTATCAGTTAGACGGCCAGTAACAGTCTCTATGCTTTATGTGTTGGCCTGTGTTATCGCCCTGGTTTTTATACCCCAGTTGGGAATTGCACTTTATCCTTCTACAGAAATGCCCATGCTTTCCATATCAACTTCTTATCCCAACGTAGGACCGGAAGAAATTGACGCAAATGTAACAGATGTAATTGTAAACAGACTTAGCCGTATTTCAGGACTAAAATCCATATCATCATCTTCTAACAATGGCCAGAGTAGAATTCGCCTTGAATTTGGCTACGAAAAAGATTTAGACGAAGCTTACGACGAAGTATCTTCTGCCCTTTCAAATATCTCTAACCAACTACCAGATAATTGTGGCATACCTTCTATAATGCAGTTTAATATGGATTCGGCCCCAATGATGCGATTAGCAGTTGAAGGAGATATACCAGTTGATGAATTAAAAACCATAGCCGAAAATACAATTCAACCTATGCTAGAAAGAGTTGATGGAGTTGCTAGCACAAGCGTTAATGGTGGTATTTCTAGAAAAATTATTATAGATGTTTCTAGAAACCGCCTAGAAGCTTTTTCTTTAACACCTCAAAATATTTCCTCTGCTTTAATTGCAAGAAATGTACAAGTTTCAAGTGGTAAAATTACTAAAGATTCAATGGATTATGAAATTGTTACAAATGAATATTTTCAAAGTTTAGATGATATACGTAACACTATAGTTACTACTTCTAATGGAGTAGCAATTCGAGTAGATGATGTGGCAGATGTTTACGAAGAATTATCAGAACGTAGCGTATTTATCAACGGAGTACCAAGCCTATATATTAGTGTTTCCAATGAATCTGGAAGTAATGCTTCTAGTATTTCCAAAGGAATACACTCTATGATGAATGAAATAAACCAAGTGCTACCAAAGGGAGTTACCCTTAGAGTTATTAGTGATGATAGCACCCTAATTGATTCCACTATGAACCAAGTTTATTTTTCTGCCATAGAAGGTGCTTTATTGGCAATGCTGATTATTTTTCTGTTTTTACGCAGCATAAAAAGTTCAATCATTATTGGATTGTCCATTCCTATTTCTTTTGTTTTAACACTGATGGTAATGGCATTTCTAGATTTAACTGTAAACTTAATGACCATGTCCGGACTAATTTTAGGGTTAGGAATGACAGTAGATTCTTCGATAGTTATTCTAGAAAATATTCAGTTAAGGCGGCAAAAAGGACAAAAATCTGCCATCGCTGCAATTTTAGGTAGCCGAAACATGATGACAGCTATTTTTGCTTCTACAGCAACAACACTTTGCGTTTTCCTTCCAATGTTAATTTACGAAGCAAAACTTGAAATGTTCGGTCAAATGTTTAGAGACATGATAATCACCGTTTGCGTTTCTTTGATTGCTTCTTTTGTTGTAGCAGTTACTCTTGTTCCAGCCCTTTGCGGAAGTATTTTTAGATTAAATACCCGTACCCAAAAACCATTAAAAAATCCTTTCCTAAAGTCAATCGATGATTTTATGGAAAAAATTCAAATCAAGTTAGAAAATGGATATGCTAACCTTCTAGAATTCTGCTTAAACAATCGATTTATTGTGTTAATGCTGGTAGCAGTAATGCTAGTAGTCAGTGTAATGAAATTTTCTTCCATGGGAATGAATTTGGCTCCCTCCTCCAGTGCAGATGACGTTGTAAACATTTCTATTCAGTTGCCCATTGGAACAAATAACGAAGTTGTAAGAAACTATATTTTTGAATTTCAAGATATTATTATTGACAAACTACAAGGGAACTACGAAACACTAGTAGTAAATACAGGCGGAAGTAACTCTGGTTCCATTCAAATAAATCTTCCAGATATTACTGAGCAAAAAATGTCCCCTGCTGAAATAAAAGAGATATTAACTCCTTATCTAAATCAATGGAGTGATGTTACAATTTCTTTTTCTTCTGGACGTGGTCCAGGCGGTGGCAATAGTGGAGTGGACATAAAAGTCCTTTCTTCCGATTCAGTTGCTGCACAGGAAGTAATGGAAGAAATTGTTCAATTACTAGAAGATAATGTTCCAGAGCTAACGGGAATTTCCACCGACATGGAAAATGGTTCGCCACGGTTAGAAATTTCCATAAACACAGAGGCAGCAGCTCAGGCTGGAGTAAGTGTTAATGCCATATCACAAGTTCTAAAAACTGCGATTACAGGTTCCACTGCCACAGTTTTTCATAGCGATGGTAAAGATATGGATATAGTTGTTCAAATGAAGGAATCAGATATACAAAGTCCTTCTGATATAAGTGCTTTAACTATTTCATCTCCTGCAGGACTAATGACCCTAGATAACTTTATCACCTTTGAAGAAGGAAAATCTCCTCGTAGTATACAAAAAGAAAATGGAGAACGGGTTAATCACGTACGAGGAAGCCTTGTTAAAGGTGCCGTTACAACAGAAGTTCAGCAAAAGGTAGAGCAAGTTATCAACGACAATCTTGTTTTACCAGATTCAGTTAGTATTGAATATGGTGGAGACGCCAGAGACATATCTAATTTTTCAAAAACTTTTTCTTTAATAATTATACTTGCCATATTCTTAGTTTTTGTTGTTATGGCAGCTCAGTTTGAATCCATGGCAGATCCTTTTATCGTCTTTTTGTCTATTCCTCTACTGTTTATTGGAGTTGTGGCTATTCATGTAGTATGTAAACAAACCTTTAGCTTATATTCATTAGTTGGTATTGTTTCTCTTGTGGGTATTGTTGTAAACAACGGTATTGTTCTAGTAGATTTTACAAATCAGTTAGTTAGAGAAAAAACCCCTGTAAGAAAGGCATGTGTTTTAGCAGCACGAAACCGCTTACGACCAATTCTTATGACAACTTTAACAACAGTTTTAGGAATGGTGCCTATGGCATTTTTCCCAGGTGAAGGAGCTGAATCCCTACAACCAATGTGTCTAACCTTAGTGGGAGGTTTGATTTCAGGTGCCTTTATGACACTATTTGTTTCACCTGTGTTATATTCTCTTTTCAATAAGCGTCGAGAAAAGAGATTTAATGACCCAGATTCATTAATGAACCAAATGATAGAGTTAGACGAAATGGAAGGCAAGAAAAAAATTTCTATGGCCACAGGTCTAACAGAATAAAATATGATTAATAAAAAAAGATGAGGTTCGAAAATAACTTCATCTTTTTTTAAACATCCTCCCTACAATAAGCAAACTATAATAGATTTTTCTAAATTTGTTAAAAAATACTATTGCACTTTGACAAATTTTGTGATAATGTAAAGTAAGTTTTAAGACGGAGGATTTATTATGTCCAAAAAAAAATCAATTATCGATACCAGTGTTCGTAAAAACCTACCTTTATTGCTACGTTCACGAGTTGTATCATGTCCAGAAGTAACATTACAGGCTTCAAAAAACAGTAAAGGCATATTTGAATATTACAGCTATAAACAAGTCTACGAGAGAGTCATAGAATTTGCTTGGGCTCTTCAAACTTTAGGAATTCAACGTGGAGATCACGTAGCCTTAATTTCTGACAACAGACGGGAATGGCTTATTTCCGATATGGCACTACTTTCCCTTGGTGCAGCAGATGTTCCTAGAGGATGCGATTCCATGGGAACAGAAATTCGTTTTATTATTTCTTTTTCTGAATGTAAAGCAGGTATTTTTGAAACAGAACGCCAGCTTTTAAAAGTTTTAGAAAAAGTAGAAGAAGTTCCACTTTTAAAAACAATTATAATGTTTGAACCATTAACCGATGAAACAAAACAATTAGCTGAAAAAGCAGGAATGAATATTTTCTATTTTGCAGATTTGGAACAACTGGGTGAAAGAGCCACAGAACAAGACCGTCAAAATATTGAAGCAGAAATGGATAAAACTTCCCCAGATGAAATTGCAACAATTATTTTTACATCTGGAACAACAGGTGTACCAAAAGGTGTAATGCTAACTCACGATAATTTTATCGCTCAGGTAGAAGTTGTAAAACATGTATTGCCAAATATTGAAACTGGTGATATGTGGCTTAGTATTTTGCCCGTTTGGCACAGCTTTGAACGTGCTTTCCAATACTTAGCCATGGGATTGGAAAATGGCCTCGCCTACTCTAAGCCTGTTTCTAGTATTATGCTAGCAGACTTAGAAACAATTAAACCTCAAGGAATGTGCGGTGTACCTCGTGTATGGGAAGCCCTAGCCCAAGGTGTTTTCAAATCAATGCGCAAAAAAGGTGGAATTACCAATAAACTATTCCTTTTCTTTGTTGGAGTTGGAAAAAGATATTATAAAGCAAAAGAATACGTAAAGGGTTTAGTATGCCAAATAAAGAAGCGTTCTAGATTCTTAGATGCCATTGTAGGCTTTTTCCCACTAGTATTCCTAGCTCCTCTTTATGGATTAGGAAACCTTTTGGTATACAGAAAAATTCGAGCAAAATTAGGTGGAAGAATGGTTTGTGCAGTATCAGGTGGTGGTGCTTTGCAGCCAGACACAGATGCTTTTTTCCATGCTATCGGACTTAACTTACTAGAAGGCTACGGAATTACAGAAGCTGCTCCAGTTCTTGCAGTTAGACGTCCATATAAACCTAGATCTGGTTGTGTAGGACAAATTTATCCTTGTGCAACAATTAAAATTGTTGCAGAAGAACATGGAAAAATTATATCTGATGAACCTCTGCCTCCTGGAAAAAAAGGTTTAGTATTAGCAAAGGGTCGCCAAATAATGAAGGGTTACTACAGACGTTCAGATCTAACAGAATTAGCAGTAGACAAAAATGGCTGGCTAAATACTGGAGACCTAGGACTATTAACCTACGATGGTGAAATAAAAATTACAGGTCGTGCAAAAGACACTATCGTATTACTAGGTGGAGAAAACATTGAACCTCAAACCATAGAATCAGCCATTACTTCTAGCCAATACATTGAAAGCATTGTAGTACTTGGACAAGATAAAAAATATCTATCTGCATTAATTGTTCCTTCAAAAGAAATGATTCTTGCTTATACAAATTCCACAGCAAAGACAACAGATGAATATAAGAAAATATTGGATAGTCAACCTGTTCTTAGCTTAATTCGCAACGAAATTGACGAAAGAATTTGTTCAGAATCTGGCTTTAGAACTTGCGAAAGAATTTATAAGTTTGCACTACTACCAGATAGCTTTACTGTAGGAAAAGAACTTTCTGGTAAACAAGAAATAATGCGTCACAGAATAGTTGACATCTATAAAGATGAAATTAGCACATTATTCGATTAATTTATATCTGTAAACTTTATACTTTATGGTAATAAGCCCTTTGCCGATATTGAATATATGAAACCATATCTTCGATTGGCAATAGGGCTTTTTTTTCTTAGTGTTATTTACGTAAATGTTTTTTCCCAAGAAACACAAATTCCAAAATTATTACAAGGAATATGGGAAAATGATAATCGAATCTTAACTTTTCATGAATCAGAAAATACTTCTATCTTTTTAAAACTATTTTATGGTTGGTACTACGACAGAAGTGGGGAACCAATTTTAGATACTCCAGAACGTCCAAAAAACAATTCAACTTCAGCAAAACCAGAACAAGTAAGTGCCACCTTTGAAGAAATAATTCCAGAAACAGAAATATCTGGAGCCTGGAATATAAATCTTTATTATAAAGATTTTAATACATATGTATCAGTTCCTGTTGCAATTTTTGAAGATAAATTATATTTAGACTTCATGTTAATAAAGCCTAAGGAAGAAACCACAGAACTTCAGGCATCCTCAAATGCTTCTGGAATTAAAATTAGTCCTCCAATTATTTCAAAAGAAGTGTATTCACTTTTTGATACAGGTAATGCCCTATATAAAATAAGATATTGGGAAACAGATATGGATTATGACAATGTTACCATGGCTGTCTTTACAGATCAAGAAGATTCATATAATGTGCCTAAACACATAAAAATTGGTCAAACAATTTATACTTGCGTTCCAGGTAGAGGCACACAAATCCGTAACATTCAAAGGCTACCTAGAGATTTTTCAACTTATATTTATAGCCCGGATAATAGAATTTGTGCCACTAAAGAACCGTATTTAACATTATTTTCAACAAGTCAAAATTCTCTATACTCTACAGTTGAAGAAGCAAACAAAAGACAACGTCCACCAAGAAAACCACCTTTACCTAAACCTGATGTTGATTTTCACTATGATGAAATAGAAAATCTACGGAAAAACACAATTATTCCCATGCCTTAAAACTAGAATAATTCATAATTTGGGCTGTTGGGATAAGTATTTGATTTTTATATATAAGCATGCTATTATAATAATATGTATGAATCAGGTGAAAACTATCTTGAAACAATTTTAATGCTTCAAAATCAACAAAAAATTGTTCGTTCAATAGATATCGCTAGAAAGCTTTCAGTTTCTAAACCAAGTGTTAGCCGTGCAATGGGAATTCTAAAAAATGAAGGATATATTGACATGGCTGAAAATGGGCCAATTGTTTTAACAGAAAAAGGACTAGAAAAGGCACAAAAAATATATAACCGACATAGAATATTAACTGAATTTTTGGAAATTATAACCAAAGTCCCTAAAGTTCAAGCAGAAGAAAACGCTTGCCGAATTGAACACGTTTTAGACGAAGATGTTTTTCAGGGAATTCAGCAATATTTGGAAAATCAAAAACAAGGTGGAACAAAATGATTTCAGAAAATAAAGGTGCAATAGAAGGTGGGAACCACGCTGCACTATGGCATGGACGATTTAAAGAAGGTCCAGATGCTCAAGCTGTAGAATTTGAAACTTCAATCCATGTGGATGAACGAATGGTTTTTGACGATATTTTTGGAAGTCAAGCCCATGTTGAAATGTTAGGACATGCAGGAATTATTCCACAAGAAGAATCTGCTTTAATCATTAAAACCTTAGAAGAAATAGCCGCAGACTTAAAAAAAGGTAATCTACAAGTTGATTATTCTGCAGAGGATATTCATTCATTCATCGAAGGGGTTTTAACCGACAGAATTGGGGAAATAGGAAAAAAAGTTCATACAGGCAGAAGCCGCAATGATCAAATTGCCCTGGATGAAAGATTATATCTTCGCCACGCCATTCCAGACCTACAAAATCGTATTGTTACCTTAGTTTCTACTCTTGCAGAAATTGCTTCTAACCATACAACATCTTTGTTAAGTGGATATACTCATATGCAGCGAGCACAGCCAGTAACCTTGGCTCATCATCTTTGCGCTTGGTGTTGGATGCTAATTCGTGACCACAGCCGATTGCAAGATGCACTTAAGCGTATAAATTTATCACCTTTAGGTGCAGGAGCCTTAGCAGGCAGTAGTTTACCCCTAGACAGAAATTTTGTTGCAGAAAAACTTAATTTTGAGGGAGTAACACAAAATTCCTTGGATACCGTTGCAGACAGAGATTATTGCGTTGAATTTACTTCTGCTTTTGCTTTGTTACAATGCCACCTATCTCGATTTTGCGAAGAAGTTATTATTTGGGCGACAGAAGAATTTAAGTTCATAGATTTATCTGAAAAATGGTCAACTGGCTCAAGTATTATGCCACAAAAAAAGAACCCTGATTTTGCAGAACTTATTAGAGGTCGAACAGGTAAAGTTTATGGAAATCTTATAGCACTTCTTACAATGATAAAAGGGCTTCCCTTATCCTATAACAGAGATATGCAAGAAGATAAAGAAAGTCTTTTTGCAGCATATGATACAGTTTATTCCTGCCTAGAAGTTTTTACAAAGATGATAGGAACTGCCAAATGGAATACAGAAAGAATGAAGCAATCCTGTGTAGGAGGATATGCCAACGCAACAGACGTGGCAGATTATCTTGTACGAAAGGGAATGCCCTTTAGAACAGCCCACGGAGTTGCTGCAAAAACTGTTAGAATTGCCATTGAGCGAAACTGTAACATTGAAGATTTACCTATAAATGAATTGCAACAATGTTCCTTGTTAATTCAAGAAGATATTTACCAACTAATTACAAGTGAAGCTTGTATGAAATCTAGAACAACCCTTGGAGGACCTGCTCCAGAAAAGGTAGAAGAACAACTTAAAGAATTAAAATCTTGGTGTAATTCTAATTAAAAAAAACTTTCTAAAAAAAGTAAAAAAAACTATTGACTTTATATACCTAACGGTATATAAATAACACATGGCACATACATCTTCAAAAGAAGCTATTTTAGAAACAGCATTAAAGTTGTTTATGGAAAAAGGTTATTCAGCCACAGGGATATCCGAAATTGTAGAACAAACTGGGGTAACAAAACCCACTCTTTACTATTTTTACAATAGCAAAGCAGGTTTATTTCAAGCATTATTGAATGAATACTACACTAAATTAATTGATTCATTAAAAGTTTCAACAAAATATTCCCCTGAATCAAACGACTATTACAAAGACGTTTATCCTGTGTTAACAGCTACAGTTGAAACTTATTTTTCTTTTGCAAAAGAAAATAAAACCTTTTATTTATTAATTTTATCTATGTCCTATGCTCACCCTGATGCAGAAACTACGCCCTTCCTACAAAAGTATCAAGTAGAAGAACACAATTTACTAGTTACAATGTTTACGGAAATGGCAAAAAAACATGGAAACTTTAAAGGCAAAGAAAAACGATTTGCTGTGACTTTTTTAGCCATAATACAAAGTTCTATTGGTTTATGGCATAATGGCAACTTCCCTTTAGACAAAAACTGGGTTGCAGAAATAGTAAAACAATTCATGCATGGAATATTTGTATAAGTTATTACACAAGGAGAAAAAAATGAATTTTCAAGAATCTGTTTTGTATCAATTTTATCCACTAAGACTACCAGGAGTTCCCGAAACAAATAATTGGGATTGGAGTAATTGGAATGGAGCTTCAAAAGCAGAAGTCAACAGATTGAAAACTTTAGAAAATTGGATTCCTCATTTAAAAAATTTAGGAATAAACGCAGTTTATTTTTCACCAATTTTCCAATCTGACAAACATGGTTATGACACTAGAGATTATTATACTATCGACAGCAGGCTTGGAAGCAACCAAGATTTTGCTCAATTAAGCCAAAAACTACACGAAAATGGTATAGCAGTAATCCTAGATGGAGTATTTAACCACACAGGAAGAGGTTTTTGGGCTTTTAGGGACGTTCAGCAAAATAGGCAAAATTCAGCCTACAAGGATTGGTATTGGATAAACTGGCAAGGAAATTCTCCCTATAACGATGGTTTCGGCTATGAAGGTTGGGAAGGACATATGGATTTAGTAAAACTTAATTTACAAAATCCAGCTGTAAAAGAGCATATTTTTGGGGCAATTCAAAAATGGTCTGATGAATTTCAAATCGACGGTTTAAGACTAGATGTGGCCTACAGTCTAGATAATTCATTTTTAACTGAATTAAATCAGTTTACAAAAAAATTACCAACTATGTTCGGCCAAGGAAATTTTCCTTTAATTGGGGAATCAATTCACAGCCATGATTATTCACGATTGTTAGAAGATTCAAAATGCCATAGTTGCACAAACTACGAAGCTTACAAAGGTTTATATTCAAGTTTAAATGACAATAATTTATTTGAGTTAGCTTATTCCTTAAATCGACAATTTGGGGAAGGAGGAATTTTTAAAAATAAAAGTCTTCTTTCTTTTACAGATAATCATGATGTAAGTCGCTTTGCGTCGATTTTGAGAGATCCAGAAAAAATTTCATTGGGATATAAATTGCTTTTCACAATTCCAGGCGTTCCTTGTATATATTATGGAAGTGAATGGGGAATCAAAGGGAATAAACAGGAAGGAGACAATAGCCTAAGACCAGCCTTAAATAACCCCGAATGGAATGAACTTACAGATATAATTGCAAAATTCCTAAAATTACGGATAAACCACAAAGCATTAATCTATGGAACATACAAAAACATATGTATTAATAATAGCCAGTTAGTTTTTGAACGAAAAAACCAATGTCCTTATACAGGTCAAACTGAAACTATAATTGTTGCAATTAATATTAGCGATGATAATTGTTTATTAAAGGCTAAAAGTGGTTATCCAAATTTTGAAGGGATTTATGGGAATTATGAAAATCTTTTAGATGGTTCCACTTGGAACTTAAATGGTGACTTAAATCTTGAAAGAAAATCCATAGTAATTTTATCTCCAAAATAAAAAGTTCCATTAATTCATTTTGTAGCTTACATTATTTTAATGCTTAGCAAAATTTGATTAAATTTATAACCTTGGCTATGTTCAGCTCTTGACCCTAATTTCAATTCGTGAACATAGCCAAATTTATTTTTTCAATGATTTTTAGATATAAAGCCATTTCTTTCCAACACAAGCCCTCCTTTACTTTAGCCTTTTTTTCTGCTATACTAGTTTTTGATTTTATAGAGTAAATTACAAATAACAGAGGCATTATAATGGCAAAGTACCCTTTTCAAACTATTGAACCTAAATGGCAGTCATATTGGGAAAAAAACAAAACATTTAAAGTAACGGAAGATCAAAAATTTGATGTATCAAAACGCAAATACGTACTTGATATGTTCCCCTACCCATCTGCTCAGGGTTTACATGTTGGCCATCCAGAAGGATATACAGCAACAGATATTTATTGTCGCTACCTACGTATGAATGGATACAATGTTCTTCATCCTATGGGATACGATGCTTTTGGACTTCCTGCAGAAAATTATGCTATAAAAACAGGAACTCATCCTTCTGAAACCACAAATGCAAACATCGAACATTTTACTCAACAAATTAAAGCTTTAGGCTTTTCATATGATTGGGATCGCTGTGTTTCTACTTGTACCCCAGATTATTATCACTGGACTCAGTGGATTTTTCTTCAGTTATACAAAAAAGGTTTAGCCTACGAAGCTGAAACTCCAATTAACTGGTGCCCTAGTTGTTTAACAGGTCTTGCTAACGAAGAAGTAAAAGAAGGTCGTTGCGAAAGATGTGGTTCTACTGTTACACGAAAAACAATTCGCCAATGGATTTTAAAAATTACAGCCTATGCAGATCGCTTACTGGAAGACCTAGAAGGTCTTGATTGGCCTGAATCAGTTAAATTAATGCAAAGAAACTGGATTGGAAAAAGCGAAGGTGCAGAAGTTAATTTTTCTATTGCAGACAAAGATGGTAATCCAACAGAGGACAGCCTTTTAGTTTATACAACACGTTGCGATACATTGTTTGGTGCAACATACATGGTTGTAGCACCTGAGCATAAATTGGTTTCAAAACTGACCACTGCTGAGCAAAAAGAAGCTGTTGAATCATACATTGAACAAGCAGCAAAAAAAAGTGATCTTGAACGTACAGATTTAGCAAAGGACAAAACTGGTGTATTCAGTGGAAGCTACGCAATTAATCCCGTAAATGGAAAGTTAATTCCTATT
>JAGAOP010000065.1 GCA_017623685.1 Spirochaetaceae bacterium | reverse complement strand
TCTTGGAGGAAATATGAAAAAACTAAAATTTTATGTGTGTCAAAATTGTAAAAATGTAATTACTTCAATGACAGAAACAAATATCACTTGTTGTGGGAAAAAATTAAAATCTTTAAAAGTTCAAAACTCTACAGAAAGCCATCAATTAAAAATCGAAAAAATTGAAAACGAATTTTTTATCACAACAGAACATCCCATGAAACGGGAACATTTTATTTCTTTTGTAGCATTATTAACAGGCGACACTCTTATTCTAAAAAAATTATATCCTGAGTGGGATTTACAAGTGCGACTTCCTATTCTTCCTTATGGAAAATTATTTTATTTTTGTACCGAAGATGGATTGTTTTGTAGTTTCGACTACGCTCAACTACCGGCACTTTAACAATGAATCTTGATAAAATGCCTTTTTCGGAATTTTTTAATTAAATTATACTAAAATAATGTTTCGATAATATCAGCATATTTTTCTACGATTCTGTATCGCATCATTTCTTGTTTTGCAGAAAGTTCTTCTCCAACTGTAAAACTATTTGGAAGTAATGCAAATTTATAGATTTTTTGCTAACTTTTTCTGCATTAGGGATTACTTGTAGCTCCGTCGTAGGCGACCACTGGATAGTGAAAGGATTCCACAGGCACAATGTGCCAAGGAATGAAGCTACGGTGGTCGGCGAAACCCGACAAAGATTGGTAGCTGAGCGAAGTCGATAAAGATTGGTAGCTGAGCGAAGTCGACAAAGATTGGTAGCTGAGCGAAGTCGATAAAGATTGGTAGCTGAGCGAAGTCGATAAAGATTGGTAGCTGAGCGAAGTCGAAGTTAGCAATCTTGGGAACGCCCAAATCAATATTTAAATAAACCTAAAAGAAAGAGCAAAGCAAACAAATAAAACTTATATTGACAAAGAAATAAAAAAAAATTAGCATAATTTTATGTATTTTTCTTTTCTAGGAACAGGTACGAGCCATGGTGTTCCTGTGATTAAATGTAAATGTCCTGTTTGTAAATCAAATAATCCAAAAGATAAAAGGTTTCGAAGTTCCGCTTACTATGTAAGTAAAAATGGTACAAGTATATTAATTGACATGGGGCAAGATTTTAGGCAGCAAGCTATTATTCACGATATTCAAAAAATTGATGCCGTGCTTTTAACTCATCATCATGCAGACCACCTTTTTGGAATTGATGATTTACGCGTTTTTTCTTGTTCTGGACCTCATAAAAAGGATTCAAATGCTGCAAAATTTGAGGCTCCTCCAATTCCTATTTATATGAATCAACAGGCTGCAAATTATATTTATCATGCTTTTGAATATTTTTTTGTATGTAAAAAAGAAGGTGGTGGAACTGCAAAAATTGAGATAAAAGTTCCTTTAGAAACTTTCTATATTAATGATGTAAAAGTTACTCCAATTCCTATGATGCATGGTAGTCTCCCTACTTATGGTTGGTTAATAGATGGTATTGCATATTTAACTGATTGTAATTTTATTAGTCCTGAAAGTTTCGATTTAATTAATTCTATTTGTTCAACAGTAGAATATTTAGTGATTGATGGACTTCGAGTAAAAGAACATTCAACTCATTTTAACTTGATTCAAGCAATGGAAGCTGCAAATAAGATAAACTGCAAAAATGTTTATTTTACTCATTTAACTCATAGCCATTTTCATGATGAAATAAATAAATACGTAGGTGACAATTTATGCAAGTTTAACAACCTTCAAAAAATTGTAAAAGATGGTGGTGTTGTACAGGCTGCCTATGATGGTTTAAAACTTACAAATTTTTCATTATAGTTTTATTAGCGAAAAGGATTTTTGAAAAATGAAAACAATTATTGTTTATAGTTCCCAAACAGGATTTACAGAAAAATACGCAAAATGGATTTCTGAAGCTTTAGAATGTGACCTTATGCCTTTGAAAAAAGCAAAAAAAATTGATTTATTAACCTATGATTCTGTTATTTACGGTGGTTGGTTCTGTGCAGGAAGTGTAAACAATTTAAAATGGTTTTTAGATAAAATTCCAACTTTAGTAAAAAATAATAAAAAATTTGTGATTTATGCTGTTGGTGGAAGTCCCATAGAAAATCCTGAATTGTCTGTTACATTGAATAATATTGCTAAATCAATAAATGAAAAATTACCAGAAAATACATTGAATAAAAGTGTTTACAAGTTGGTTTATTGTCCAGGTGGCTTTAATTATGATAAAATGAATTTTGCATCAAAACTTATGATGAAAATGTTTTTGTCAATGTTAAAAGCAAATAAAGAAAAAACCTCTAAAGATATGGAAATGATTAATATGATTTCATCAAACTATGATATTAGCCACAAGAAATATATTGAACCAATTTTGAATTTCTTAAAATAAGTATTTTTTACTTTGGATTACCTAAAACTATGAATATTTCTAAGCCAATTTCAGAAGAATTAGCAAAGTATTTAATAAACTTAGCTGATAAATACGAAACTATAAAGTTCTTTTCCGGAGATCCTAGTTGTATTCTTTGTCGCTACACTTGTCCAGAAGATTTAGAAGTTGCTGCTTTTATTGCTGCAATGCTAGCTTTCGGAAGAAGAGATCAATTTTTACCTAAAACTGAATATATAATGGATTTAGCGGATAAAAAAGGTGGGCCGAAAGCTTGGTTACAAAGTGGTGATTTTAATAAAGATTTTATTCCAAGTGGAATAGATTCTTCTGCAAAGTTTTATCGTTTTTATTCCTATTGCCAACTTATAGATTTGTTTTCAAGGCTAAATACAATTCTTAATGAAAGTGAGAATTTTGGGTTATATGTAAAAAGGTGCCACAGTAAACTTTGCCAAGAAAGAATTGTAGTTGGCAAAGAAGAGCCTCTTTTAGCAGAAAGTATTTCATTGTGTTTTAAAGGCTGTGCTATTGTTCCTCAAGGTGCTAATTCTGCAAAAAAACGTATACATATGTTTTTACGGTGGATGGTTCGACAAAATTCTCCGGTGGACAAAGGCTTTTGGAATTGGTACGAGCCTAGTAAGTTGATAATTCCTTTGGATACTCATGTAATTCAGCAAGGAATAAAAATGGGACTTTTACCTTTGAATGCCACTGCTACCGAAAAAACAGCCAGAATTCTTACAGATAAACTAAAAGAAATATGGCCCTTAGATCCTTGTCGTGGAGATTATGCCTTGTTTGGTAGTGGCGTGGATAAGTAAAAATCTTTTGAACTAATATTTCTAAACTAATATTTTATACTGATAAAGCTATTGTTAATAATTGGATATTTAGATATAGTGTAAATATGGTGAAAAAATATTTCCCTGTAGTTTGTTTTGTTTGTTTCTTGTTGGTTGGATGTTTCCCTTCAAATTCTTCTAAAAGAAATGTGGAAAATGCATTGCTTATTCAACCTGTATTAGTTACAGATTTAGATATGACAGCTTTGCAAGATGTTCATAATTTCCCAGAATCCATGCGCCGTATTGGTGTTTTATTAGGCTATGGATACAATGATGAAAATTTCCTTTCTAGTGTAAAAGAAGAATTACGTAAAGTTGCTGGTTTAGTTGAAGAGGGGGGCATTGTTAAGATTTTTGTATTTCCTGATGATTTTAAGCGTGGTTCTTCTGGTCGTATTTCTTTGCTTCCATCCATAATAGAAGAATTAAATCTAGAAGGTTTGATAATTGTTGGTGCTCCAGAAGGAACTCATAATTCTTTGGAAAAAATTAATACCAATTCAGAAGCTGGACCTTTTTTTCCAATTTTTTCTTTGTTTCCACAAGATGATATTTTAGGTATGGAAGCAAATTGCGATTTAGTAATAGAGTTTATTTCTTCTGCAGAAGATGAAGCTATGTTAAAAGAAGAAATTGAGTTGAATTTACAAGGTGTTCCTGAATTAATTGGCAATGCAGTTAAATATATGGTTTCAATCCCTACAGGAACCGAAACTGATTTTGAAAAAAGCATTAAGTCCCTTTTTGAACATACTCGATTGCTCGTAGGTGAGAATTGGATTGTTTCACAATATGTTGATCCAGAAACAGGAATTCGTCCAAGAAACCATTTTTTAATCGAGAATAATCAACAAAATCTTGAATTACCAGATGAATAAACTAGGAGAACTATGAACACACTTTCAATACAAGATGCCTCGTTAATTGGTTCTCCAATGGATTTTACGGCTTTGGAACAAAAAAAATCTGCTAAAATATTAGTTATTTCTGATTCCCATGGGGAAGTTGATTTATTTGAGCAAATAGTAAGGGAATTTGGTCCTGACTGTGATGCATTAGCTTTTTGTGGGGATGGAATATGTGATTTAGTTGCTTGTATTAACAGTGCTGCAATAGATGATAAATTAGCTAGCTGCGTTCCTCCTGTTGTGGTTTGTGCTAGGGGTAATGGAGATGCTGATCAGTATCCAGTGGATTTGTTTTCCGATAAGGAAACGCAAAGTTCTGATGTTCCTAGATATTTTAATGTACTTTCATCTGTTATGTTTCGGGCAGCAGGTAGAACTGTACTTTGTGTACATGGTCATCGCCACGGAGCAGACTTTGGCTCAGATACTTTAGCTGCCACTGCAGAAACCATGGATGCAGATATTGCTTTGTTTGGTCATACCCACCGCCCTCATCGAGAAGAAACAGGTGCTACTTTAATATTAAATCCAGGTAGTTGCTCAAGACCAAGGGGTGGTTTCCCTCCAACCTTTGCGGTAGTTTCTTTTCCTGGTGGAACAGAACGCTACCAAGTTGATTTTTTTGAGGTAACAGAAACAATATTTGGTGGCTATAATTTTAAGTTATTCCACGGATAAAATTAATTTTTACAAAATCTAAACAGTAATGTTTAATTGTTTAAAACTTTGCCAAGGAAGTCCTTTAACCTAGGATTTTTTGGGTTTTCAAATATGTCTTTTGGAGAACCTTTTTCTAAAATTACTCCATGATCCATAAAGAAAATTCTCGTTCCAGCTTCTTGAGCAAAACGCATTTCATGGGTAACCACAGCCATGGTCATTCCTTCTTTTGCAAGGTCTTTTATTACAGAAAGAACTTCACCAACCATTTCTGGGTCTAAGGCTGAAGTAGGTTCATCAAAAAGCATAACTTTAGGTTGCATTGCCAAAGATCGGACTATGGCTATTCGTTGTTTTTGTCCTCCAGAAAGTTGGGCAGGGTAGGCATTTGCTTTTTCTACAAGGCCGATACGATCAAGTAATTCCAAAGCTTTTTTATTTGCTTCATCTTGTGACATTCGTTTTAACAAAATCGGAGCCATAGTAATATTTTCTATAACAGACTTGTGGGGAAAAAGGTTAAAATGCTGAAAAACCATTCCCATTTCACTTCGGTAACCATCTACAGCTTTTTCTCTTTTACTTCTAGAAAGGGTTTTATCCGTAATGTGATGGCCGTCAAAGTAAATCTCTCCGGAATCAGGGGTTTCTAATAGATTAAGACATCTTAAAAATGTACTTTTCCCAGAACCTGAAGGACCTATAATAACAACTACTTCCCCTGGGTAAATTTCTTCTGTTATTCCTTGAAGTACTTTTAATTCACCAAAGTGTTTATGTAAGTTTTCAACTTGAATAATTGGCTGATTAGTCATGGGTACGCATCCTCCGTTCGATATGGGCCAGTAATTTAGACAGTGGGAATGTCATTAAAAAGTAAACCACCGCAGCAACTAAAAGTGGCTCAAATGGCTGGAAGGTATTTCCTCGTACAGTATTTGCTTTGTACATAAGGTCTGCAATTCCTATGATAGAAACAATAGATGATTCTTTTATTACAACAACAAATTCATTCCCTAAAGCAGGTAAAACATTTCTAATTGCTTGAGGAATTACAATGTGAAAAAGGGTTCTGTTATAGGAAAGACCTAAACTTCTACCAGCTTCCATTTGTCCCTTATCTATAGACTGAATTCCACCTCTAAAAATTTCACAAACATAGGCTGCGGAATTTATTCCCATGGTAATTACACCTGACATAAAATCAGAGAAATTAATTCCTAACAGTTTGCTCATAAAGGGAATATCAGGGAATCGAATTCCAATAGCTTGTAACCCGTAGTAAATTATAAAAAGTTGAACAAGAAGTGGGGTTCCACGAATAAATTCAACATATGCTGTTCCAAAAAAACGAAGGAATCTGTTTTTGCTTATTCTGCAAAGAGCAATTAATAGTCCAAGACAAGTTCCAAGAATAACGGCAAATAGAGCTAATAAAATAGTGTTTTTTGCCCCTATTAAATAAAATGACCAGTAACGACCTAAAAAAGAAAAATTCACGATTTGAATCCCTATTTATATTTTAAGTTCTTCTATTATAAACCTAAAAACAATTTATAGCAATTATTTTACTGTATATATTTTTTTCTTAAACGTAATAGGTAAAATATTAAAAAAAAAGTAAAAAATAAAAAAAAGTTTTAATTATGTAGAAAACAAATTCAGGAAAATGGAATTTCTGCAAAAAATTTTAGTTTTACGGGGCATCACTACCAAATCTTTCCGTCTATAGCTTTTATTCAAAAAATCTAAATTTGAATATTTAAGATTAAAGTGTTATATTATATTTATATTATTGAAGCTTAGAGGTATATATGACGAAGGTTAAATTTTTTATTTGCAAGCATTGTGGTAATTTAGTTGGAGTTATTCAGGATGCAGGTGTTCCTATGGTTTGTTGTGGCGAAAAAATGCAAGAACTAAAGGCTAATACAACAGATTGAGCAACAGAAAAACATGTTCCTGTATTTACTTTAGAAAAAACTCCAGAAGGTTTTAAAAAGGTAAGTGTAAAAGTGGGAAGTGTAGAGCATCCAATGCTAGCTGAACATTTTATTCAATGGATTTATTTGCAAACAGATAAGGGTGGCCACAGAATATCTCTTTCTGCAGCAGATAAGCCAGAAGCTGTTTTTATACTACAAAGTGAAAATCCAGTTGCAATTTATGAATATTGCAACCTTCATGGTTTGTGGAAAGCAGAAGTATAAATTTTTTTTGTAGCAATTTTTACAGTTTGATGTCAAAGTAGGAATTTAAGTATTTAAATTCCTACTTTTTTTATTCCATTCTTCTTTGGTTAAAATTATAGGAAAATCAGATTTATATTTTTTTATGATGTAGGGGCGAAATTCAGCTTGAAAAAAAATTTCTTGAGCTATGTTTTCTAAAACAAATTGTTTCAAATCTTCTATTGGAATTTTATTAATAGTGCTACAAGTTGGGGTAAGAGCAATTACCAAGGAATCATCTTTTTTCATAATTCTAAAGGGCCAAATGCTACAATCAAAGGGCTTTTCTTTTTTATTCAAGAGGCAACCTTTTTTATCATCTAAAAAATAACAGACAGCTTCTTCTTCAGGGTTAGAAGTTTTATATTCAAGAATTAAATCAATAGTAAAAGAATCTTGACTTATAGGTTTAAACTTTGCCAAGGGAAACTTTTGCTGCAAAAGTTTTTTTTCTTCTAAAGAAAATAAGGGGGTTTCCCAAAGACTAGTTCTTTTAAAACGGCAACAAAATTTGCAAGTACTACAATCATTTATTGAAAGAATTTTGCTTAACATAATTTGCTGCCTTTAAAAATTACAAGAGTATTATTTTCCATAAATTTATTTTAACATTATTTTATGGTTGAAGTATATAGAATAATATTATTCATTTATTTGTATTTGAGAAAAAACTTTTTCCATATACAAATTATAATTTCTTTGTGTTGTGATTTTTAATTCAGCCAAAAGGGTTTCGTTTAAAAACTCTTCGTCGGTGGTAGGAAGAAAAAAGTTAAGAAAGTCAACTTCCAAAGCATTTGCCAGTTGGGTTAAAGTTTTTTCACTTGGCCAAGCCAGTGATAATTCAACGCTTTTTATCATAAGTGCTATATAATAAAAATGAATATTTCATATATAACTTGTAAATAGTAATGTCGCCAGTTTCAATGAACTGATGATGTTTTTTATATGGGAATCTTAAATTTTTTACCCATATATTTTTGAAGTTCCATTTCAGGCGTTGAGCCATTAAGTATTTTTCTTGGATAGTTAT
>JAGAOP010000064.1 GCA_017623685.1 Spirochaetaceae bacterium | reverse complement strand
GCAAAAAAGTTTCCAAAGGTAAATTTTATTATGGCTCACATGGGGTTAGGTTCTGATAATGTAATTGCAACTGAACTCATTGCAATATTACCAAATCTTTTTGGAGATACAGCTTGGGTTCCAATGGAAAGCACAATTAAATTTATAAATAAAATTGGTAGCCACAAATTATTTTTTGGAACAGACTTGCCAATAGATGGAATTGATACTTATCATCATAATCCTAGAGGAGAAAGAAGTTTATATCAAGACTATTTTGAAAAACTTCCGGATTTAATTTCACAAGAGGATTATGAAAATCTAATGTGGCACAATTCTTTAGATTTTTTTGGGTTAAAGTAAATATATTGAGTTTTACAAGAAAATTTGGTATGGTATAAAAATTATGGTAAAAAAACTAGAAGAATTGTCAAAGAGATACGACGAGCTTAACGAATTAATTCAAGATAGTGCCTTGGTAAAAGATGCCAAACGCTACAAAGATGTTATGCGTGAGCATTCCCATTTGACTCAGGTTATGGAAGCTTATGGAGAATACAAGGAAATTTTACAGGGTATAGAAGATGCTCAGTATCTGATAAAAGAAGAAGATGACCCAGAAATAAAAGAAATGGCAAAAGAGGAATTGAAAGAACTTGAGGTAAGACTTCCAGAAATGGAATCTAAGTTAAAGTTCTTGTTGATTCCACCAGATCCATTAGAAGAAAAAAATATTATTATGGAAATCCGCGGTGGAACTGGAGGAGATGAAGCCTCTTTATTTGCTGCAGATTTGTTTAGAATGTATACTCGGTTTGCAGAATCCAAGGGCTGGAAGTATGAAATTATGGATGCAAACGAAACAGAACTTGGCGGCTACAAAGAAATATCTTTTTCAATCAGTGGGAAATTTGTTTACGGTAGTTTAAGGTGGGAAGCTGGAGTCCATCGAGTTCAGCGTGTTCCAGAAACAGAGGCTCAAGGTCGAATTCATACTAGTGCGGTAACTGTAGCTGTTTTGCCAGAAGCAGAAGAAACTGAAATTGAAATTAGGCAAGAAGATTTAAGAATAGACGTAATGCGAGCTGGTGGAAACGGCGGTCAGTGTGTTAATACAACGGATTCAGCAGTACGCTTGACCCATATTCCTACAGGAATCGTTGTTATTCAACAGGATGAAAAATCTCAGCTTAGGAACAAAGAAAAAGCCATGCGAGTTCTTAGAGCAAGATTATTTGATTTAGAAGAATCGAAAAAGCAAGCTGAACGTTCCGCAGCTAGAAAAAATATGGTTGGATCTGGAGATCGTTCAGAACGAATTAGAACTTATAATTTCCCACAGAATAGAGTTACAGATCATCGTGTAAATTTAACTTTGTACAAGTTAGATCAGTTTATGCAAGGTTCTTTGGACGAAATGATAGATACTTTGAATATTTTTGCCAAAGAAGCTGCGTTAAAAAGTTCTGTAGCTACGGAATAATAAATAGATGAATTCTTTTACTTTGGGCGAAGCAAGGCAACAGGGGTTGTTCTTGCTCGTTCAAGAAGAAAAAACAAGTAAAAATTGTTCAGAAAGGTTAAGGACACATCTGTTAGATGTAGATTGTATTTTATGTTATGTGGCAGGAGTATCTAAAACTTATATTTTTAGCCACCCAGAAGCTATCATTACAGAAGAGCAATACAAACAGTTTCTTGATTTAATTGAAAAACGAAAAAAAGGTTTTCCTGTTGCATACTTAATAGAAAAAAAAGAATTTTTTGGTTACGATTTTTTTGTTTCCCCTGATGTTTTAATTCCCAAACCAGATACAGAAATTTTAGTTGAAAAGGCTTTGGAGTTAGTTAAAAAAATTACTTTAGAAAAGCAAATAGAGTTGGAAAAAGAAAAAGATTTTTGTAGTTCAGAAAAAAACAGTTTGAAAATTGCAGATATTTGTACCGGAAGTGGTTGTGTAGCTATATCTGTGGCAAAAAAATTACAAGAACTTAACAATGTAAATTTTAAAATGGTTGCAACGGATATTTGTGAAAAAGCATTAAATGTAGCAAAAAGAAATTGTCGCCAAAATGATTGCAATGTAGAATTCCTTTTGGGTGATTTACTAGAGCCTTTGATTATAAAAAACCAAAGTTTTGACCTGATAATTAGCAATCCTCCTTATGTTCCGAAGACTGTAGCAAAAGAATTATTGCTAGATGGAAGAAGTGAGCCTATTTTGGCTTTAGATGGAGACTGTGGGGAAACCTGTGATGGAACGGGAATAATTAGGCGACTTGTGGGACAATTAGATAAGGTTCTTAAAAAAGGGGGCTATGTTATAATTGAAGCTGGGGAATATAATATTGAAACTGTGCAAGAAATTTTAAAAGATAATGGATTCATTCAGGTAGAAATTTTTAAAGATTTAAGTGGGATGAATCGTGTTATAATGGGGAAAAAGGAAAAATAATATGGAACAAAAAGTTGTATTTGATGAAAATGTGGCTTGCAAAGATTTAATAAAAGAATTTTTTAAATTATTTCCTAAGTTTTCTTTAGAAGAAAAAACTTTAATAGAAAAAGCTTGGAGTTTTTTGTATGAGAAAAGCCAGAGCCTTAGGGAAGACTGGCAAAAACCTTTTTGTTTTCATTGTATTAGGGTTGCTTCAATATTGGCGGAAAGTGGTTTGGATGCAGAATGTGTTATAGCTGGTTTGTTTCATAATGTTTTTGAAGTAAATATTGTTAAACCAGATGAACTAAAAGAAAAAGTAGGGGAAGTTGTATTTAATATTATTTCTGGAACTGCAAAAATTACGGGGCTAAAGATTCAAAGCAAGAGTCTTCAGCAGGCTGATTCAATACGGAAGATGCTTTTTGCTATGGTAGATGATATGCGTGTCATTTTTGTAAAATTAGCAGACCGTTTGGATAGGTTGCGGAATATTTCAGTGTGTACAGAAGAAGAACAAAAACAAATTGCGCAAGAGGTTTTTGATATTTGGGCGCCTTTAGCAAATAGATTGGGTATGTCTTCTGTTAAGTCTGAAATGGAAGATTTAAGTTTAAAAATTAGTAACAATGATGTTTATCTTCAAATAAAAAAAATTGTAGCCTTAAAAAAGAGTGAACGAGGGAAATATTTGGAGAAAGCTGAAAAAGATGTGTTGCGTTCAGCAGCTAGGGCTGGAATTGAAGTTTCTGTTTCTAGTAGAGCAAAGCATTTTTATTCGATTTATCAAAAAATGCGGAAAAGGAATAAAAGCCCAGAAGAACTATTTGATTTGTTGGCTATGCGAATTTTGTGTAATACAACGGCTGAATGTTATACGTTGATTGGAATTGTTCACGGATTATGGAAGCCTTTGGAAGGAAGATTTAAAGATTATATTGCAATGCCCAAGTCTAATGGTTATCAAAGTTTGCATACAACAGTATTGTGTGAAGGGCAACCGCTGGAAATTCAAATTAGAACAAAAGAAATGCATGGAATCGCGGAATATGGGGTTGCAAGTCACTGGTTGTATAAGAAGGGAACAAATAGAGATACAGTTAATGTAGAAAATCTATCGATAATTAATCAATTAAAACAGTTGAAAAATAATGCCTCAGATGATGAAAGTGCTTTTGCTGAGCTAAAAGAAGAATTACTTGGTGATTCAATTTTTGTATTTACACCTAAAGGGGATGTGGTGGAACTTCCTTTTGGTTCAACAGCAATTGATTTTGCATATAAAATCCATTCTGCAATAGGAGAAAAAATAACAGGAGCAAAGGCTGATGGGCATATAATTCCTTTGTCTACAGCATTGAAAAATACTCAAATTATAGAAGTCTTAACTAGTTCTTCTGCTCATCCTACAGAAAACCAACTTCAAATTGCAAAGACAACAAAGGCACGAAGTAAAATCCGAAGTTGGCTAGCTCAAAATGGGTTTGAAAAGTTTGGGGTGGAAAAATCTGAAATTAAAACCTTGGAAGAAGAAGGCTGTGTTCATCAAAGAGGCCATAAAAAAGGTGTTTTAGTCGACGCAGAAAAAGTTTTTGCTACTACTACTTTTGGGAAAATACGTATTGGAGATACAAAAAATTATTTAGTTTCCCAGGCAGGTTGCTGTTTGCCTTTAATTGGGGACAAAATTGTAGGCTATGTTTCAAATGGCAGAGGAATAATTATTCATAGAGCAGACTGTCCTGAATTTAAAAGAATTCCAGATGTAGAAGAAAGAACCTTAGCTGTAGAATGGGATGTTGAATAAAAAAAATATTTTTTTTTGATTATTTTATTTGTATCGAATTATAAAAATAAATGTTTTGGGTAGAATGATATAACTTGTAAATAGTAATGTCGCCAGTTTCAATGAACTGATGATGTTTTTTATATGGGAATCTTAAATTTTTTACCCATATATTTTTGAAGTTCCATTTCAGGCGTTGAGCCATTAAGTATTTTTCTTGGATAGTTAT
>JAGAOP010000004.1 GCA_017623685.1 Spirochaetaceae bacterium | reverse complement strand
TGTGAATGTACTTCCCACAACCTTATTTATCATAGAAAAGTGGGCACTAACAAAGTTCCAAAGACCAATTCTTGCTTCTTCATTCATAAAAATCATATCTTTGATATGAAAAACTTCGTCTGCAATCCAGTAAATTACATAGCCGTCAAGTTCACCTTTTTCGTTATAATAAACAGCTGAAGTTATATCATCATTATCCCAAAGCCAATATTCATTCCATGCTAAATCGTCACGAATTAAAGCTCCATGAGTTACCGAAGCAAATCTATCATAACATTCTCTGATGATGGGACTAGTTACAGGAACACGGCGAACTTCACCTGCAACTTGACGACTTTTTGGCAACTGATAATCTTGGATTTCGTAGGTTATTTTATCTGAAATAATTTCCCACCCTTTTCTTCTGTAATAAGGAATGGAATATGGATAAAGATAAGAAATATACTGTCCTTTATCACGCATTTCGTGAAGGGCTTTTTCTAAAAGGGCGTGCATTAATCCGTGGTTTGAATATTCTGGATAAGTTCCAACACCTGTAAGTCCACCCATATCATAAATTTGACTAAAAATTCGTACCTTCATTGGATAAACTACACATTGGGAAACTAAATTTTCTTTATCAAACCAACCAATTACACTAGCTCGTTCAAAACTAGGCAATTTTGCTCGGATAAATTCTTTTTCTTCCCAACCAACTTGTTGCATTGTATGTTTTGTTACTTGAAAAACATACTTTAAAAGTTGATTGTATTGTTCCATGTGTTCTATTTCTACTTTGTGCAACTCTAATTTTTCTTTACTCATAATTTAATTTTACAAAAGAAATGTCTGTAAGGCAAGTTTTTTAATTCTTATATTTTTAGCATTAATAATTTTTCTAGAACTAAAGTTTCTCGTTCAACCCAAAAGTTTACACCTTCTTTATCAGAAAAATTTAACAAGGATTTATTTTTTTCTAACGCATCTTGAACCGAAACAAATTCATATTTAAAATTTAATTCTTTTTCATAATCATCTAAATTTTGACCAACATTTTTTATTTTACAAAAATCTTTATCGGAAATTTTGATAAGGTAATAGCGACTTTCCATAACAAAAAATTGATTTTCTGTTTCTGTATCTACATTTTGAGAAAAAGTCTTTCCAATCAATTCAATTTGATTTTCGTCATTTATTAAATTTGCAAACCCAGTTTCTTCTTCATACTCACGATTTAATGTTTGAAAATCATTTTCGCCATTTTTTTTGCCACCACCTGGAAATTTATAATCCCCTTTTGAAGTTTTAATCATTAATAATTTATTTTGGTAAAATAATACACCTCTGATTGCAAGACGATTTTTGATTTTCATTTTGCCGTCAATTACTTCTTTTGGAGTTTCTTCTCCAACTATAAATTCAAAATAATTAAAATCCATTGTTGTCGCCTAAAAAAATCTTTTGCATAAAAATAAATTGCCATTCTCATATTTAATATAAGGATGACAATTTATAATTTCTGCTACATAAGCATTCTAATATTTATGCAAAGTTAAAAATAACAAACCTTTGATAAAATATTGTTTATTCAACCTTTTTACAACTATAATAATTGCGTAAAAAAGCTTTAACCATTAATTATATCTTCCGCCCCTGCTTCTGTGTATTTTTTCAACTGAATAGCAGCAACCTTTGGATTAGTAATTACAGAAGGTCCAGAAATACAACCACCTTCGCATGCCATAACTTCTACAAGATTTGGGCAATCTTCTGCAAAAGGCACTTGCCCACTTTGAATCTTTCCATATTGAGCAAGCTGCTTCATTCCAGCTTTACTTAGACCATTAATAACTGCTGCCCTTAGTTTTTCTGGATTTTTTAACCGAATACGCACAGACTCTGCTACGCCACCACTTATAGCAAAATTTCTTCCAGATGCAGTTGGAATAATCGAACCTTTCTCCGCCGTTGTTTTTGCTACATCTATTTCTTTTGCAACAAATAATGCTCCTACTTCTTCGATGGACAATACATAATCTACAAATTCATCATCCATACCTTCGCGACGTTTTGCTAAACATGGTCCAATAAATACAGTTATACAATCTGGATCCGCTTTCTTTGCAATTTCTGCAGTGTAGTGCATAGGACTTCGAGTATCAGAAATACATGGAGATAATTCAGGGACATGCTTGCGAACTGCTCGAACATAGGCGGGACAACATGATGTTGTCATCATTATATCACCCCTTTCCATCCTTTCTTCAAACTCTAGGGCTTCTTTATCAGCAGTAATATCTGCACCAATTGCAACTTCCCATACCTTAGAAAAACCTGCATTTTTTAATGCACCTTCTAATTGTCCTGGAGCAGCCCTAAATTGGGCTGCAATTGCAGGTGCGTACATTGCTACAACCTTTTTTCCATTCATTATATGCTTTAAAACATCAACCAACTGGCTTTTATCCATCATTGCCCCAAAAGGACATTCACGCATACAATTTCCACAAAAAATACACTTGTGATAGTCAATTCTTTCTTTTCCGTCTTCGTCCTTGGAAATAGCACCAACAGGACAGGCTTCTTCACAAGGAACAGGAATTTTAATAATTGCATGATATGGACAGTTTTGCATACAAAGTCCACAGTTCACACATTTTTCAGAATCAATAAAAGCTCGCCCATTGGTAATTGAAATTGCTTTTTTATTACAATTCATCATACAAGGTCTAGCAAGACAAGCCTGACACGCATTGGTCACCATATAATGACTTTTAACACAAGCATTACAAGCTTCGTCCAAAACAGTAAGCATTGGCCAAGTAGGTTTTTCTCTTTCTAAAGCTTCTTTTGCAAATTCAGAAAGTTTTTTTTCATCATCGTATTCTTCTACGCTATGACCTAAGCGAGCCATTACTCTCATTCGCAAAATTTCACGGTCGTGATAAATACAACACCGAACAGGTTGACTTCCCACTGGTGCCATTTCTCTAGGAATAAAATGTACTCCTTCTTCTAATTTGCCTTCAAGTTGAAGTTTTGCAATTCGTACTAGAATTTCACGTTTTAGCTGGGCTGCATTGTTATTTATATTTAACATTTTTACCCCACCAACTCACGAATTTTATCTAAAACCTTTGGTAAAGTAGCCTCAGAAATTATTTCCCCATTTACTTTAACAAAAGGAGCTTTCCCATTTTCGTGAGTTTTACATTCTTCAAAACAGGTTACGCCTTCCACTTCAACTCTATCCTTTAAATCTTCTGGAAGTTCTTCTTCTAGCAAAATAATTTCTGATGCACCCATTACAAAACAAGCTGTCCCTGTACATATAGATACTTTAATCTTTTCCATAAAATCTCCTAGCCTAAAAATATTGAATACGCACTTCTTTTAGATATTTTTCTTCAAGCAGTGACGCTATTTTTTTTACCACATTACGCCGAATTTCAAGTTCCACTGGCATATTTGGGTCTTGGTGAGCTTCGTTAATTTTTGTTCCCACTACAAACCATATTCTATCACAATTTAAGAATAATTCCACCATGCGAGTAGCAGCATTATTTTTTAGTCTATCCATATTAGCACCATTTTCCAGAATTTCAGAAACAGCTCCCATGGTTATTATACCTTCTGTTACCATGTCGGCACCTTCCATTTCGGAATAGGGCGGAACTTTTGGGTCAAAGTCTTTTAAATTTACCTTTATAGGTCTTTTTAATTCTCTAGATAAAATATTTGCAGTTGTACCCCCACAAATCACTTTATGCCCATCAAATAATGAAAAAATTCGTGCTATTTCAGAATCACTTTCTTTGTGAACAGGAGGACCTGTCATAATCAGTAAATCTCGTGGTTTTCTAAAATAAATTACTCCACAAGTTATATCATCTTTGGGCTTAAAACCATCATTCATACAAGCTTTCTGAACAACAGCACGTGCCAACTCTCTTGCACTAATCATGGGATTTTCTATTACTTTTTGAAGAATAAATTCTTGAGCATTTAAAAAACCCCATCCAAAAGGATAGTTTACCGTCCCCATACCAGACTGGGTAACTCCATCAGAAAAAAACACCAACCTATCTCCCGGTCGTGCTTCGTATCTTGAATAATAAAGTAAAGCATCTTTTTTTGGAGCCGTTTTTTTATTTTTTCGTTCAATTGGGCTAATATCTTTGATTGGTTCAATTATTGTTTGTTGACGAATCAGAACATATGGGGGATTATCGTATTCCATGATTCTTACAGTGGCGTTAGGTTCAATATCTACCAGAGTAAAGGTTGCATAACTTATCCCTCGCTCTTTACAAACTGGCAAAGTGTTCATAATTATTTCTGCAGCACGCCTAATTGGAATGTCACTTGCAATAAATTTCGTTGCCATGGTTGCAGTTAAAGTTGCCAAAACACCAGCTTTAATTCCTGAACCAAGTCCATCGGACAAGGTGGTTATTACTCTTCCGTCGGTGGGGTTTTTTTGAGAAAGAAAAACATCCCCTTCAGCGTGCTGATTATATTTACACATCTGAGAGTGGCCGACTTCTATAAATGTTTCAGATAAAGAATTCCGTGGCTCGATTGTGGAATTATCCTTTACAATCATGGATTTCCATCCTCGTCATTACCATAAGAATCAATTATTGAATTCAACATGGATTCTGTTTCTGCTGCATTTTCTCCAAGTAAGAAGGCAATTTTCTGTACTACAGAAAGATTTTTATCAATAATTTTTCGTGCTTGAGTTACAGTTCGAGTTTTTTGGTTTTGTGGTGCAGTTACATCTTCAAAAACACCAGCTGCAATTTCTTCTTTTTCAATTACGAAAACTGTAACATGAAATATCTTTTTACCTTCGCGAATATCTCTATCAATAACATCAGGACCATTTAAAGCAAGAACATCTGAAAAGAACCTAGCTGCAGAAGTAAATTTATCAAGATCTGCACCTTCTAGTCCTGGTTTTGCTTCGTACATTTCTATTACATCGTGCCCCATAAGTTTTGCAAAATTAAGATTACACTCTACAATCTGAAGACCTTTGTTCGCAATAACAACTCCACTGGGAATTGCTTTTATAAGTCCATTTGCCTTTTTTTGTGCTAATTTTCGCATATATGATACGCACATTGTTTTTTCTGCACGATTATCCAAAATTGCTGCTGCAAAGGAACGGCAAGTATCGTATCCACAACTAGCACAGTTTAGTTCGTCTTTGGCGGAATATTTACCAACAGACCGTAACGCATTACGAATTTCTTCGTCAGTAAAAACTGCAACAGATTTTTTTATCACAGGCAAAGTACCCTGTAAAAAAGGTGCTACTTTGGAAAGTTGAGGGTTAATTATATTTTCTGAAGTTTCGGCATAATTTTCTACAAGCAAACGTCGTTCCGCGCCAGAAGTTTTTTCGCTGGTACCTGGTCCATTTACACAACCACCTGGGCAAGAAAGAAGTTCCATAAACAGAGGATTTTTTAAAGATTTTATATCAAAGCCGCCTAAGGTTTTTTCAATTTCGTTTAATCCAGAAACAGTCATAAACCTAACACCTGACAATTTATTGTATTCCTTGCAAGCTAGAATCATACCGCCATCTATTGGGTACAAAGAACCTTTTGCTGCCCTATGGGGGAAAAATTCAAAAGAAGAAGCTCCTTCTGTATGGCTTTGATTTTGTGAATTAATTCCTTCAAGTTTAAACCATCGCCGTAGCTCGTTAAAAGTTAAAGCCACATCTATTTCTTTCCAAACATCCGATTCTCGTTTTTTTGCAATACAAGGACCAATAAAAACAATACCCACATCTTCACCATATTGTTTGCGAATATATCTAGCGTGAGCCAATAAAGGTGAAGCTCTATCAGTTATGTATGGAGTGAATTCAGGTAAAAATTGTTTAATAAATTCCACAACAGCAGGACAAGCTGAAGAAAGAAACAATTTAGGACTATCTTCGTTATTGAGTGCATTTTCTAAATCTTCTGCCAACTGGGCAGAAATTAAATCTGCACCTAAAGCGGTTTCTGAAACATCCGTAAAACCCAATTTTTTTAATGACGCAATCATTTGGGATGGAGTATAATCAGGAAAATCAGATATAAAAGAAGGTGCAAGAGAAACAAAAACCCGCTTTTTCAATGAAATTAATTGTCTTGCCCTAGAAATATCATCTCGGATATGTTTTGCGTGGCTTGGACAATGGGTTACGCAACCTCCACAAAAAACACATAATTCAGGAATGATTTTTGCGTGACCATTTTCCACGCGAATAGCTTTTACTGGACATCGGCGAATACATTTGTAACAATCCTGACATTCTGTTGATTCTGTATATATTGGTGATGAAAAAGGCATTATTCTAATCCTAACTCATGTCGTAGTAAATCTGGAACTGCTTCTGGAGACACATCTGTAAACAATTTACCATCTATGCGAAGGTTTGGACCATTTTTACATTCCCCTTCACATAAACATCCTTTTACAAAAACTTGTTCTTCAAGTCCATTTTCAAAAACAAATCGTTGAACCGCTTCTGCATTTGATGAATTTCCTCTGCTAAAACAGGAACTTCCCATACAAACTGTGACAGTTTTCATATTATCCGCCTTTATATCTATTCTATAAGCGAAAAATCGATGCGTCAAGAAAAAAATAATTATACATTATAATGACAAGGGATAATACTAACAGTGTCGTAAAAAAAAAGCCAAATTAAATTCGGTGCATAGCACTAAAAACTTTCTCATGCATGATGTTTATTTCAACATTAAGTTGTTCTCCCAGTTGATCCATTTCCTTTCGTAAAAGTTCAAGAGGCACATCGGAACTTTCTAAATCAACCATCATCATCATTACAAAATTTCCAGATAAAATTGTCTGACTTATATCAGCAATATTTATACTGTGGCTAGAAAGAAAAGCACTGACTTTTGCAATTATTCCAACTTGATCTGTTCCTACAACTGTAATGATAGCATTCATAACTTTATCATATCGCATTTATTAATCTTTGCAAAGTACTTATTTTAAGTTGAAAACAAATAAACTTTAGTTCAAACTAATTACTGTAGCTCCAGTTTTTTTATCCAAAGTAGTTTTTTTAAGTTGGAATAAAGTTACAAGGTCGCCAGAAGTTAATTTTTTGTTTGTTTGGGTTTCTGTAAAAAGAGTTAAACCTTTTTCTGAACAAGCATAATACCCCATAAGATTTCTAGGTAATTTTATTGAATCAGAAGCTATCCTTGCTACAAATTTAAATTGTTCCTTTTCAGATGAATCTAAAGTTGCAACTTCTTTTGCAGCTAAAATAAAAGAAAAAGTTAATCTGTCTTTTGGCAAACCTGCTGAAACAGATAGCTTTTTTAGTTTAGAAAACATAGTATTATATTCTACAGGTAAAACAAAGTGGCACCATTTTCCACCTTTGCGGCCATCCATCGCACAATCTAAAGCATGAGGACAGGGAGCAAGAATTTTATATTTTTTTCGTAACAAAAAACTACGAAAAGCTGAAAGGAATCGTACTGAAGGGGGAATTCCTGGTTCAACTACAAGGATTCGCCCTCCTTCAGAAGCATATTCTGAAAGGTAGGAAACTGCTTTTTTGGCAGTATATTCCGGTGGCTTATCTGAAATTTGAACTACTTCGTTAAACATATTTGCACAAACTACAAAATTTGCTTTTTCTCGCAAGGGAGTTCCTAATTCACCCTTTATTCTTGTGATTTTCCATGGTTCAAGTTGAGTGTTTGTTTCTTGAGCAGTTTTTGCTACAACTGCCAAAAATAAATCTTCGCCAAAAGCCATTGCCCCGTGGGAATGGTCCAAACAATACCAATGAAGTTTTTTTGTTCGTAGATGAGGACAAGCAATCCACAAAGCAATGGGAACTGTAAGAGGTCCGGAACCAATATCCAAACAAACACTGTTTTCTGATAGATTAAGTACCTGTGTTTCTAGGCTCGAAAAAAGAGGGACAAGTCGCAATAAATTCCACCACTGAAAATATCTAACGTAAGCAGAAAGTGTCACCGTATCATTTAAATATCCTGTTCTTCTAGCACCACGTTCATCGGTCAACAAATGAGATAAATTTTTTATTGCATTTGGCAAAATTTGTTGCTGTTTTGAAGAAAGAGGTCGTACACTTTGTACAATGGAATCATAATCTTTTAATAAGTTCTTTGAATCTTCTGAAATATTAGAAAGAAGATGTTGTATTTCAAAAAATTGTTTCAATTTGAGCTCTCTTATTTTCTTCTGTAACATCTTTTTCTTTTACACTGCGATGGCGACGTACTAAAAGATATAAATCTGTTAAAGAAGAGCGTATTTCTGTTATAGTTTCTAAGGCTGTAGCTGTTTCCTTTTCCACAGAAGAATATAAATCTGCTTCTGCAATTAATTCAGAGCGAGCTCCTTCTATCGTGAATTTTTTTTCTTGAATTAAATATTTTAATCGCATTATTGTTTGAATATCACGGTCAAAGTATACCCGTCTACCACCCATATCTTTTTTTGGAGCAAAACCAGGAATTACTTCTTCCCAGTAGCGTAAAACATGGGCTTTAATACCGGTTAATTCTTCAATTTCTCCGATAGAATAGGTAGCCATTAATTTCTCTCCCTTTGCTCCCACTTCTTTCGGCTAGCTTTTAATTCTAAAATAATTGGAATTTGGTCGAAGCCTAAATCCTTGCGTACTTTATTTTTCAGGTAAGAAATATATGTTTCTGAAACAACCTCTGGTCTTGAAGCAAATACTAAAAAAGAAACAGGATTTGTCCCAGTTTGAACAATATATTTTATTTTAAATTGAGCAGTTCTACTGGCAGGAGGAGGATAAGCAGTAACCCAATCCTTCAAAGCAAGATTAAGAGATCCTGTATCTATTTTTTTGGTTAGTTGCCCATAAAGGTCTACTACTGTATTTAACAAATTTTTTATACCTTTTCCTTCTAAAGCTGAAATTGCAATTATGGGTGCATAATTCATGTGACCAAACATAATCCTGATATTTTCTTCTGCTTTTCGTAAAGTTGGACGCCCTTGTTCTTGAGTATCCCATTTATTTAATACAAATATTATTCCTCGACCTCTTTTATGAGCCAAAGCAGTAATTTTTTTATCTTGTTCTGAAAGTCCTTCTTGAGCATCTATCATTAACAGCACAACATCTGCTTTGTCTAAAGTTTTAATTGCTCTATTAACTGAATAATACTCTACGTCTTCTTTTACCTTCGCCTTTCGTCTTATTCCAGCGGTATCCAATACTTGAAAATCTTGACCGTTATAAGTAAAAGCTCCCTCAACTACATCTCGTGTAGTTCCCGCATAATCACTCACGATAGAAGATTCTGAATGAGTTAAACGATTTGAAAGTGTGGATTTTCCAGTATTTGGCTTTCCTAAAATCGCAATTCTAATTACCTTTTTTTTAGGGCCATACTTAACTTTAGAAAAGTCCAACCGTCCAAGAATGGTTTCTGTTAATTCTTGAATTCTATCTCCATGTTCAGCGGAAATAAAAAGCAAACTGTCAAAGCCAAATCGCATATAATTCCAAGCTTCTTCTTCTAGCCTTCCACCTTCGGTTTTGTTTACTGCAGCCACAATTTTATGCCAATATGGTCGCAACAAAGATATAAATTCTTCATCTTCTCCAGTTATTTGTGCTGCATCCAATAATAGTAAAATTAAATCAGCATTTTTCAAGGCTTTTAGAGTTTGCTCTACAACCAACTCGTCCATAACCGCTTCCATCGAGCCAGTATCTCGGTCTAGTTTAAACCCACCAGTATCCATCAATCTAATAGGCTTTCCCTCTAGAAAAGCTATTTCTTCGATGGGGTCTCTTGTTACTCCAGGAGTTGGGTCCGTTATTGCTCGACGACTATGCAGCAACCTATTAAATAAAGTTGACTTTCCTACATTTGGTCGTCCTACAATAACTACTAGAGGTAAGTTAGTGTATTCCATTTCTTGTGGAATTTCTTGCCCTTCTTCCAACAAAAGAATCTGTTCTTGTGTATTTATCAAATCTTTTTCGTTTTCCATTTCGTTGTTCCTATAAATTATTGTTCTTTTGTGCTTACCCTTTGCAAATCATTAGCTAAATTTATAATAGATTTGAGTTTAAGGATAAGGCTGCTTTTTCTTCTAGCTCTTCTATTGTATGAGAAGCTAAGGCAGCTTTTACTGAAGGGAATCTAGCTACAGACATACTAAAGGAACGAACCCCCATTCCAGCTAGCAAAAGAGCATCTTCTGGATTTCCCGCCATTTCTCCACAAACCGTTAGGGGAATACCTTGGGCCTTTGCACTTTCTACCGTATGCTTTATCAACCGTAGAACCGCAATATTATGTTCATCGTACAAAGATGCAACCGCAGTATTTTCTCTATCAATCCCTAAGGTGTATTGAGTTAAATCATTGGTTCCAACAGAAAAGAAATCTACTTGTTTTGCAAACAAATCTGCCACAATTCCAGCGGCAGCGGTTTCTACCATAATTCCAATAGGTACATCTTTTTTAAAACTAATTTTCTCGGCGGAAAGTTCGTACTTAACTTCTTTGATAAGTTGTAATGCCTCTTGAACTTGTGACAAATGAGTTATCAAAGGAAGCATGATTCTAAGGTTACCGTAAACGCTAGCTCTAAACAAAGCTCTAAGTTGCCTTTTGAATAAATTTTTATGGGCAAGAGTGAGCCTAATTGCTCGACTACCTAAAAGCGGATTTTGTTCAACGGGCATTGGAATTCCAGCTTCTTTTATTAACTTGTCGCCACCTGTATCCAATGTACGAATTGTCACAGGCTTTTTTCCCATTATTTCTAATACTTGACGATATGCAACAAATTGGGCTTCTTCTGTAACAGAATGAATGCTAGAAGACCCTGCATTTTTTGCCGACTGAACAGCCCCCATAAAAAGAAACTCTGTACGAAATAAACCAATTCCATCAGCTCCTTCATCTAAAGCTTTTTTTGCTTCTTCTGGCAAACCAATATTGGCATATATTCCAAATTCTACCCCATCAACTGATATAGCTGGCTTTTTACGCATTTTGTCCAGTTTAGCTTTCCGCTCAATTTCAGCTTTTTCTAGCAATTTGAACTCTTTTAATGACATTTCGTCTGGAGCAACAACAACAATGCCTTCTGTTCCATTTACGATAGCAGTATTACCAGTAGAAAACTTTTGGGTTACTCCAGGTATACCAAAAACAGCAGGAACTTGAGCATTTCGCGAAAGTATTGCCAAATGACTAGATATTCCACCCTCCGTTACTACCAAAGCCTTCATATTTCGCCGCAATAAAATTACAGCATCAGCAGCACTAATTGATTCTGCCACAACAATAACATCTTCTGGTACTTGTTGAAAATCAAATGGTTCATAGCCTAATATTTCATCAATAACTTGGCCAAAAATATCGCTTATATCCGCAGCTCTTTCCGAAAGATAATCGTCGTTAGCGGCCCTAAGCATATTAGCCATTTCTGTAACTTTTTCGTTTAAGACAAATTCTACATTCATCTTTGTGGAAGAAAACATAGTTTTTACTTGTTTGATAAATTCCACATCTTCTAACATAACAATATAAGTTTGAAGTATTTCTTCTTGGCTTGATTTTGCCCCTTTTAGTTTTGACTTAATTCTTGAATGAACAGTTTTAAGAGCATCTTCCAATCGCTGCCATTCCTTTTTCATGTCTGCGGGTTCTATCTGCCTTTGGGGAATATGACGAATTGGTGTTTCTGGAACAACAAAAACCTGTCCCAGACCTATTCCATCAGAAATTGCTAAACCTTTGTAAACTTCCATAATAAATAAATATACCAACCCAAAAATTAGATGTCAATGCAGCCAAGTTGTTTCAAATAAAACCTATTCAAAAAAAATTTTATTTACAACTATATTTTGCCACTTCATCTGTAGCAAGTTTATCACATACTTCGTTATATTTCACACCTGAATGTCCTTTTACCCAATTCCAATTAACGCTTAAACTACAATTCAAATTATCCAAGGTTTCCCATAAATCCTTATTTTTAACAGGTTGTTTACTAGAGTTACGCCATCCATTTTTTTTCCAAGCTTTTATCCAAGAAGTAATTCCATTTTTTACATATTGGCTATCAATATTAACCACAATTCTTCGTTGTTTCCAAGTTTCATTTTGAATTACAGCAGATAAGGCAGCTATAGCTGCACATAATTCCATGCGGTTATTTGTAGTATCCGGTTCTCCTCCAGAAGCAGTATATTCAGTTCCATCAGCTAAAACTACACAACCCCAACCTCCAGGGCCTGGATTTCCTGAACAAGCTCCATCTGTATAGATTATTATTTCTTCTTTATCAGAAAAATTAAATTCTTGCTGTTTAGTTTCTGTTTCCATTATTTTCTCCACTCTCTTCGCTATTATATTTTTTTCTTCCTCAAAGGGATAGATTAATTCAATTTTTTTTCGTATGGAATCTAAAACACGGATTTCTCTAATGCATTGTTTTTTAGTATGAAAAGGAGATTCTATAATCTTTGCTCCTTTTTCAATCTCTAAAATACAACGGCAAAATTCTGCTAATTCATATTCGTAGCCGTTTACACTAAAAGGAGAATCAAAAACTTCTATCAAATTTCCTTCTAAATCATACAATTCGCCTTTTTGTGCCATCCAAAAATATGGCAGAATTATCGTTCCTTGGCTTCCAACAAATTTTGCCGTCTTTAAATGAGGTCCACATTCTGTGTCTATGGCACAAGAAAGATGACTTTGCACATAACCAAAATCAAGGGAAATACTGTCAAATGCATCAACTCCAGAAAAAGCCTTTCTGCAACTAACATTTATATTTTTGGGAAAAAGTTTGCTTTCTGAAACTTTATCTTCTAAAAAAGAAGCTTCTACAGCACATAAGGCGGCTGTAACTGAATAAATTCCCACATCTAACAAAGCTCCACCTGCAAGATTCATATCGTACAATCGATTCATTGGATAGCCAGATTCAGGATAAATGGCCTCTGCCGTAGAATTTATGCAAAAATCAGCGTATACAGATTGCAACTGACCGATTCTTTTTTCTCTAATCCATTTCATTCCTTGAAGAAAGGTAGGATTAAATTTTGTCCATAGGGCTTCCATAAAAAAACAGCCTGTTTTTTCTTGCCAATGAAATATTTCTAGCAATTCTCTGGTATTAACTGCGGCTGGTTTTTCACACATTACATGTTTTCCAGCTTTTAAAGCCTCAATAGCCAATAAAGCGTGATTCATATGGGGAGTTGCAATATAAACAGCTTTTACATTTGAATCAGCAAGTAAATCCCAGTAATTATCATAAACCTTTGAAAATCCCCAAGTTGAAGCAAATTCTTCACCACGATTTTTATTTAAGGAAGCAACAGCATAGGTTTCGGAAACATCAAAATGATTTATTGCATTTGCAAAAGCAGCTGCAATCCTCCCTGCACCAATAATTCCCCAAGGGATTTTTTTCATAACTTTCGCTCCTCCCCTTGCCGATAAATGATTTTTTTTATATCTTTACAGTAGAGCTTAATTTACAATGTAACATAATTAAAATATTAATGCTACATTATTGATACTAAGGAGAAATAGAAATGGCTAAACAGTTGCTTTTCAATGAAGAAGCGAGAAAAAAACTCTTGTCTGGGGTTGAACAAATTTCTCAGGCAGTAAAAGTAACATTAGGACCTAAAGGTAGAAATGTTCTTTTAGACAAAAAATTTGGAGCTCCAACAGTAACAAAAGATGGTGTTTCCGTAGCAAAAGAAGTTGAACTTGAAGATCCCTATGAAAACATGGGAGCACAATTACTGAAAGAAGTAGCAACTAAAACAAATGACGTTGCCGGAGACGGAACAACTACTGCTACAGTTTTGGCATACTCAATGGTTCGTGAAGGATTAAAAGCAGTTGCTGCAGGAATGACTCCTATTGAACTAAAAAAAGGTATGGATAAGGCAGTAAAACTTGCTGTTGATGAAATCAAAAAGAACTCAAAAGAAATTAAAGGCTCAGATGAAGTTTCCCATGTTGCATCAGTTTCAGCAAACAATGATGAAGAAATCGGTTCAATCTTAGCTGGTGCTATTGAAAAGGTTGGAAAAGACGGCGTAATCACTGTAGAAGAATCAAAAACTATGGATACTACAACTGATTTCGTAGAAGGAATGCAATTTGACCGTGGTTACATTTCATCTTATTTTGTAACAGACCGTGACCGCATGGAAACTGTTTTCAATGATGCTTACGTTTTGATTCATGACAAAAAAATCTCTAGCATGAAAGATCTTCTTCCCTTGCTAGAAAAAGTTGCTCAAACAGGCAAACCTTTAGTTATCATTTGTGAAGACATGGATGGTGAAGCATTAGCAACTCTTATTGTAAACAGCATCCGTGGAACATTAAAAACCTGTGCTGTTAAAGCACCAGGCTTTGGTGACAGAAGAAAGGCAATGCTAGAAGACATTGCAATTCTTACTGGTGGACAAGTTATTACAGAAGACTTAGGTCTAAAACTTGAAACAGCTGAACTTGAACAATTAGGTCAAGCTAAGAGTGTAAAAATCGACAAAGATAATACAACAATCGTAGACGGTGCTGGTAATTCAAAGGCAATTAAAGACAGAGTTGCAGAAATAAAAACACAAATTGAAAGTGCAACAAGTGAATACGACAAAGAAAAACTTAAAGAACGCTTGGCAAAAATTTCTGGCGGAGTTGCTGTAATCAACATTGGTGCCGTTACAGAAGTAGAAATGAAAGAAAAGAAACACCGTGTAGAAGACGCACTTTCTGCAACACGAGCTGCTCTAGAAGAAGGAATTGTTGCAGGTGGTGGCCTAGCATTGATTCAGGCTGCTGAATGTCTAGAAAAAGCTGATACATCTGAACTTAGTGACGATGCAAAAGTTGGATTCAAGATTGTTAAGCGTGCATTAGAAGAACCTATTCGCCAAATTGCAGATAACGCAGGTCTTGACGGTGCAGTTATTGCCGATCGTGCAAAGAACGAAAAGAAGGGTGTTGGATTCGATGCTGCAAAGATGGAATGGAAAGATATGGTTCAGGCTGGAATTATTGACCCTGCAAAAGTAACCCGTTCTGCATTGCAGAATGCAGCTTCCGTTGCAAGTTTGCTTTTAACAACAGAATGTGCAATTACTGATATTCCAGAAAAGAATCCTCCTGCTCCTCCTGCTGGTGGTATGGGTGGTATGGACGGAATGTATTAATCCTTAAACCAAGAAAAAATAAAAGGGTTGTTCTTCAAAACTTTGAAGTACAACCCTTTTTTATATAAAAAATTCAACTAAACCTTATGATTTTTTTGCAGAAGAATTTGTAACATAACTTTTGCTATCAGCAAATTCTTCTATCAAAGTAATTCTGTGGCACCAATATTCAGCTTCAGTTTTTGTTGAATAAGGTCCTACTCTCAATCGATAAAATACTTTGCCCTTTGAATCAGTATAGGTGAAAATTTCACTTTCGATTTTATTTTCTGCAAGTGCTGTTCTAGCAGCTTCTGCATTAGCTTTGTTAGTAAGAGAAGCGACTTGCACCCAGTACTGATCTGGAATTCTTGTAGCAACAGGTTCTGCTTTTTTTGTGGGAGTAGTTGCAGAACTTGTTGTCTTTTCTGCTGAAGTACTATTTTTTGTGTAAACTGTAGAAGAAGTTGCTTTTGTAGTAGAATTATCAGATGAAGCAGAAACTAAAGATGCCGTATTTGAAGTAGGTGAAGTTGCAACTGTTCCTTGAGAAACAGAAGAAACTGCATCCTTTCCAGCTTGATTTACCGCTGTAACTGCAGAATTTTGAACTGGTGCGTTATATTTCAATGCGTTTAAATCTATAGTTGTTGTTCCTGTACCATAAACATTTGTAGTACCAGCTATAACTGTCATTTCGTCAATGGTTGCAGTACTAGGAATTGTTCCATTAGCTACATTTCCTGCTGGTAAAACCCCTTGTGTTCCTATTTGTTGATTAGGAAGTGATTGAGTACCTTCTACAGTAACAGGAGTTGTGGTTGTAAGAGTAGTAGTATCTTCTAAACCTGCAGTTGGAGAAGTTATAGGGAGTGACCAGGTGTCATTTTGAACCTGCAAAGAAGCGATGGAAGGGTCCTGTGTTTGTACAGGGGAAGATAAAATCAGAGCTGCTCCGATTACAACAAGGAGAAATACGCCTACTGCTGCAATAATCCATAAAGTCCTTTTTTGTTCCATATTAAAAGTATCCTTTCAATTTTACGTTTCAATGCGTATGAATTGCCAATATTCCATACTTTGTATATATCGGCATTTGATTTTTTATATTTAGCAAAGATATTCTTTTGTGAACGAAATCTTAAAAGAATCTGCAAAAAAGACAACTTATCTCTTTTTTTTACCCTATACATGCGAAGAATTTTTGGAGCATTAACAAATACAATGGCATTACACCTTGCTAACAAATTAGGTGTTTTGTAAAGAACTGTTGCATTTATACCTACAGGTTGATTTTTATGATTATTTACAAAATCAATTAACAATTTTTCGGTTGCAGGATGAATAAGAGCTTCATGTTTTGCTAATGCTTCAGGATCAGAAAAAACAATTTTTCCAATAGCCTTTCGATTAAGGCTTCCATCTGGATTTTTAAGTGAAATATTTAATTTTTCTGCAGCCACAGAATGTAATTGAATTATTTCAGACTCCAACTGTTTTAATGCCAAGTGGGCCACTTTGTCTGCATCTACACATGCCCATCCGTTAGCTTCAAAAATATCTGAAACAAGATTTTTTCCAGCAGCCATGGGTCCCGTAATGCAGATTATCGGCAAAGTCCTTGCCTCATTATTCATCAATGAAATTCTCCCCAACGAAAACCTGTTTCTACAGATACTTTTAGTGGAACTTTTAGTTGCAAAACATTTTCCATAGTTTCTTTTATACACTTTGCTGCATTTTCCACCTGAGCTTCAGGACATTCAAAAATTAATTCGTCATGAACTTGTAGTAAAAGTTTTGCCGGCAACTTTTCTTTTTCTAATGCTGATGTAACATTCAACATGGCTTGTTTTACAATATCTGCTGCGGAACCTTGTATTGGAGTATTTACAGCCATGCGTTCAGCACCAGATTTTTCCATTTTGTTGCGACTATTTATTGAACGAATAAACCTTCGACGATGAAAAAGAGTTTCTACATAGCCTGTTTCTTCTGCCTTTGAAATTACTTCGTCCATAAAACTACGAACTCCGCTATAGGTTGAAAAATATGTTTTAATAAAATCTTGGGCTTGTGACCTAGAAATGCCTAACTCATTTGCTAACCTAAAAGCACTCATGCCGTACATCACACCAAAATTTATAGTTTTTGCAGTACGTCGCATTTCTGGAGTAACTGATTCGCTGTCTACACCAAAAATTAGAGCGGCAGTTGCCTTATGCACATCCACACCGCTTTCAAAAGCTCCACAAAGTCCTGAATCTTTAGAAAGATGAGCTAGAATTACCAATTCAATCTGTGAATAGTCAGCAGAAATTAAAAGGTTTCCTGGTTCTGCAGTAAAAGCCATACGAATGCGCCGTCCTTCTTCTTCTCGAACTGGAATATTTTGGAGGTTCGGATCGCGACTTGATAGGCGACCTGTAGCTGTTCCTGTTTGAATAAAACTTGTGTGAACCCGTTGATTTTCGTCTGCTAACTGAGGCAAAGTTTCAACATATGTTGATAAAAGTTTTGATTTAACTCTATATTCAAGTATCTTTCGTGGCACAGGATCGTAAGCAGCAAGAGTTTCAAGGACGGCTATATCGGTAGAATAACCACTTTTCGTTTTTTTGCCTGGTTCTAAACCTCTTTCTTCAAATAATACTTGCTGAAGTTGCTTTGTTGAAGCAATATTAAATTCATGTCCCACTATTTCATAGATTTCAGATTTAATTCGCTGAATTTCAGAAGATAATTCTTTGCCAAATACATTTAATTCCTGCTTTTCAATGCGAATTCCTCTCAATTCCATTTCTGCAAGAATTGGAAGAATAGGCATTTCTAATTCCCAAAACAATTTTTCTAATCCAGATTGTTTTAACCTAGGCAAAAATAATTGATACAACTGCCAAGTCAAATCTGCATCTTCTGCAGCATATAAAACTGCTTGAGCCAAAGGAACATCTGCAAAGGTTCCATTTTTTGGTACAATTTGATTGTAAGGAATTGTCTCTAATCCCAGCTTTCCTTGTGCTAAAGATTCCAAAGAGTAAGAAGAACGTTCTGGTTCAATCAGCCAAGCAGCCACCATTGTATCAAAAATTTGACAAGTTGGTTTTCCCATTCCATTAGAACGTAATACTTGATAATCGAATTTTCCATTATGCATAATTATTTTGCAATCTGGACACAAAAAAAGCCGTTCCAACTGAGTTATGGCAGCTTCTTTTGAAATTGCTGCACCAGAAAGCAATGCATCTGGAAAAACTAAAGGAACATAGGCTCCTGTTCCTTTGTTGCGAGAAAGAGAAAATCCCACTAACTTTGCTTTTCTGCAATCCAAACCATCTGTTTCGCAGTCAAAGGCAACTTCCACTGGTTTTGCTGAAAGGATTCTGTCAACAATAGTTGTTAAATCCCCTAATTCTGTTACAACTCTGTAATCCCCTGAGTTTTTTGTTAAAGTTTCATATTCCTGTTCTGGGAAAAAATGTTCACTTTGAACTTTTTCTGTAACTGAATTTTGAATAGAATTATTTTCTGTGCCATTAGAAATTGGTTTTTCCACAGAATTTTTCGTTGACATTTCTGCAAATTGTTTTGCAACCGATGGAATCCCTAATTTAATAAGCAACTGAGAGGCTTTTTCAAAATCTAGATTATCTGTAGAAAAAGCTGTTGGGTCTAATTCAAGGGGAACATCTTTCCGTAAAGAAATTAACTGTTTTGAAAAAAAGGCATTTTCCTTGCCAGCTCGCACTTTGTTTCCCACAGCACCGGAAATTTCTTCTGCGTGGGCATAAATTTCTTCTAAACTACCATATTCCGAAAGAAGTTTTAAAGCTGTTTTAATTCCAACACCAGCCACACCAGGAATGTTATCTGCAGAATCCCCAATTAAGGAAAGCAAATCCAACATTCCTTCTGGAAGAACTCCCCATTCAGCAAGAACACCCTGTGAGTTTACTACTTCCCAACCCCCTGCTTTATTGGGTTTCAAAATTTGAGTGGAACAACCAACTAATTGCATCAAATCTTTGTCAGCTGAAAGGATACGAAAGTTTTTACCTGCGGCACAACACTTATCTGCCATAGTTGCAATTACATCATCTGCTTCAAATCCATCGCAACGTAAAATCGGTATTCCTAGAGTTGTTAAAATTTCTTCTATCAGAGGAATTTGCTGGTGTAAATCCTCTGGAGTTTTTTGCCGAGTAGCCTTGTATTCTTGATACATTTCATGGCGAAACGTTGGAACTTTTGAATCAAAGGCTGCAGCTAAATATTTTGGTTTATAATGGTCAAGGACAGCTTTTAAGTTGCGAAAAAAACCAAATATAGCGGAAACATTTTGTCCTGAACTATTAATCATAGGGTTAGAAATAAAAGCATAATAGGCTCGATAAATTAATCCGTAAGAATCTATTATGTATAAAGCGTCTTCATAGGAATTTTCGTTCATGCCTTATAGAGTACATCAAAAAGAACATTCTCTCAAGCAAAAAATAATAGACAAAAAAAATAAATTAGGATTATAAAATTTACAAGAAAATATACATATTTTAATATTGTCGCAATAAAAAAAAAATAGTATAATTTAATTCCGTTATGAAATACGGCTTTGACAACGAAAAATATCTAAGAATTCAATCAGAAAAAATTAAAGAACGCATCAGCCAGTTTGGCAATAAACTCTATATGGAATTTGGTGGCAAACTTTTTGATGATTATCATGCAGTTCGGGTTTTACCAGGCTTCCAACCTGATAGTAAATTAAAAATGCTGATGCAATTATCTGATTATGCTGAAATTGTAATCGTAATTAGTGCAGTGGACATCGAAAAAAGCAAAATCCGTGGAGATTTGGGCATTACTTATGACATGGACGTACTTAGACTACGAGATGAATTTCAAAATCGAGGTCTTAGAGTTGGAAGTGTAGTTATCACTCATTACGATGGACAGATGGTTGCAGATATTTTTCGCAGCAAACTTGAAAAATTGAATATCAAAACATATCTTCACTATACAATCAAAGGTTACCCATCAAACGTAGCTTTAATAGACAGCGACGATGGCTTTGGAAAAAATGACTATGTTGAAACCACAAGACCCTTGGTAGTGGTTACAGCACCTGGACCAGGATCTGGAAAAATGGCAGTATGTCTTTCACAGCTATACCAAGACAACAAACGAGGTATAAAAGCTGGCTATGCTAAGTTTGAAACCTTTCCCATTTGGAATTTGCCACTTAAACATCCAGTAAACATGGCTTACGAAGCTGCCACCGCAGACCTAAATGACGTAAACATGATAGATCCATTTCACTTAGAAGCATATGGAATAACCACAGTAAATTACAATCGGGACATAGAAATTTTTCCTGTAATGGATTCCATATTTGAAGGAATTTATGGTGAAAACCCCTACAAATCACCCACCGATATGGGCGTGAATATGGTAGGAAATTGTATTATAGATGATGAAATTTGTCGCCAAGCAAGCAACCAAGAGATAATTCGTAGATATTACGCAGCCTTAAATACACTCGCTAAAGATAATTCCAACGAACATGAAGTAAACACCATAGAAATTCTTATGAAGCAGGCAAAAATTACAACTGATGACAGAAAAGTAACAGTTGCTGCAAAAGAAAGAGCTGCCACTTCTGGAAATATCTGTGCCGCCATAGAACTTGCCGATGGGACAATTATCACTTCGGAAACATCTAGCCTTTTAGGAACAAGTGCTGCTTTAATATTAAATGCTTTAAAATATCTGGCAGGAATCGACCATAGTGTTAAATTAATTCCAGCAAATATGATTACTCCTATTCAAAACATGAAAGTAACTTATTTGCGTGGAAATAATCCAAGACTTCACACTGACGAAGTTCTTGTAGCTTTGGCAATGCTTAGCCTCAATGACGAAAACTGCAAAAAAGCAATTCAACAATTACCAAAATTAGAAGGTTGCCAAGTCCATACAACAGTGATGCTTAGCGAAGTAGACCAAAAGATTTTTAAAAAGCTTGGAGTTGATCTTACTTGTGAACCAATAATTAAAAAGAAGAATTGCTTTTATTAATGGTTTATTCAGAAACACTAAAATAAAATATATAATGAAACCATTTATCTGTAGCGCTTTCTGAGTAATGAGAAAAAACAAACCATCCATCCATGCTTGTTTCGTCTACACTTCTAAATACAAAGGATTCGTAGGAATCTCTATCTTGAACATTATACTTTTCGACTATGCAATTTTGCAAATTAGTCATCATTTTTATGTCTTCTTCGTCAACATTATCTTCTGTAATTTGAAAACACTTATCCACTTGTAAATCTTCAAAAATTTCAGCAACCATATAGACAATTTCATCCATACTACAACTCTGAAAAAAGTTAATGAAATCATATCGCGACATACTTTCAAAGAACTCTGGATAATAATTTGAATAATCAGTTTGAGCTGGTAAAATTGCTACCGCAAAAATCAACAAAACTAGTAAAAAAATTTTCTTATGCATTATAGCCTCCAATATGAGTATTATAATTAATAATCATGTTTGTTTCTAGTCGCAATAAATTTTTATCTAAAAATTTTTTCGCTACCTTGTTTTTTTTCTAAAGCCATGCTACCCTTTTTTTGCTGCTTATTAATAAAACCATTTTTCTCTTGAAAACAGGATAGCAATTATAAATGAATCACTGGTTAATTTTCTTTGTTAATAGTATTGGTCTTGGAATTGGCTTAGCAATGGACGCTTTTTCTGTTTCTTTAGCTAATGGATTAAAGGCTCCCACAATGAAACGCTGTAGAATATGCCTTATAGCTGGAGTTTTTGCTTTTTTCCAGTTTATTATGCCACTCATTGGATGGATATTAGTAAAAAATATTCTTCACATTTTTCAACAATTTGAAATATTAATTCCCTGGGTTTCACTAACTTTGTTATTTTTTATCGGTATCCACATGATACTGGAAAGTTTAAAAAGTCAAAATAACTCAGAACAAGAAGATGAATCTTGTACTTTAGGATTTTCCACCTTAATTTTACAAGGAATTGCTACTTCCATTGATGCTCTTTCAGTGGGTTTTACAATGGCAAACTACAATTTAAGCCTTGCCCTTGGAAGTTCAATTATTATTGCCATCGTTACTTTTTTTATCTGCATTGGAGGACTTCTTTTAGGAAAAAAATTCGGCACAAAACTTGCTGGCAAAGGTTCATTTTTTGGTGGAATTATTCTGATAATAATTGGGATAGAAATTTTTGTTACAGGATTATTTTTCTAGATTTAAATTTCTTGTATTTCAAAAATTGTGTTTTTGTAAACCTTTTCTATTTTTTCACTAGAAGAAAAACCGTTAGATGCACCATCAAAACCAATTTTGATGGATGCAAATATTTCCCCGCGTTTTAGTGCCTCAATTTCATCAAATCCTTGGGAATAAAAAAAGACAAATCCACTAAACAAGGCATCTCCTGCACCTACGGTATTTACCACTTTTTCTGGCTTTACAGCAGAAAACCGAAAAAACTTGTCTTTATCCCTAGAATACAGGGTTGCACCTTTTTCACCTTGGCCTAAAACTATTATTTTCATTCCGTAAGTTTCTTTTAATTGAAAAAGAAAATCTTTTGGAGATGAAGGTAACAATTCATCACTTAAAAAAACGATATCAGCTTTTTCTAAAAAATCTTTATTGTATTCATCATGGATGTTACTTAGCACATGAACATCCGTTGCTACAATTTTTCCTTTTTGCTTTGCTAAGGATAAAAGTGGCCGATTAAAATTTGTGTTACAAGCAACAACTAAAGAACTATTTTCAATCTGTTTTTCTACAAGAGAAAAATCATACTTTACTTCTTGAATATCTTTTAAATCACAATAAATTTGTCGCCTTCCTGCTTCGTCGTAAAGAACAACAGAAGCAGGTGTTTCTTTCAAACAACAGAAAAGATATTCAGTTGGAATATTTAATTCTTGTAATGTAGCAACTATATTTTTACCGTTAATATCTTTTCCAAGCATCGAAATAGGAAGAACATTGGAACCAAGGGTTTTTAGAGCTTTGGAAATATTGAATCCTACACCACCCACATAACTACTTACCCCAAAAAAATTGTAATCTATGGGGTAGTAGTTTATGGGAAAACTACGAATTCTAGTGTTTGTTTCTATATTGAATAATCCAGAAACTACAATACTTTCCACTTTATTATTCCTTGTTGACTCTTATTTTTTTAACAATGCAGCAAAAGGATTGTAGCTCATGCCATCATCGCTACCAGAACTGATATGGTCTCTAGAATAATCATTACGTTTAAGTCTTTCGCTACTTGAATAATTTGAATGGTTACTATTTTCATTTGGTTTTCCGCTACCATTTGTTCCTGCACGCACAACACGAACCACTTTGCGAACTTCTCCATCTGTTTTTCCAGAAGAAGTTGTATTGCCACCTTTTCCAATTCTAGTTGCAGCATCGCTTTTTAAAGAAAGACTGATTCGTCTTCTGTCAACATCAAGACCAATAATAGTACATTCTTTTATGTCACCAACCTTAAGCACTTCCATAGGGTCGGAAATATAATTGTCGCTTAACTCTGAAATATGGAGCAATGCTGTTTCTTTTATTCCCAAATCCACAAAGGCACCAAAATCCACCACATTTTTTATTTTTCCTGTTACTTTCATTCCTTCCTTTAAATCTTCAAAAGTAACAACACCTTTTTGCATTATTGGCTTAGGATATCCATCACGGGGGTCACGATTTGGCTTTTTTAGCTCTTCTATTATATCTGTTATAGTTTGGTCACCCAAAGAATATTTTTCTTTTAGTTCCTTTTTGAGTGTTCCAGATACTTC
>JAGAOP010000063.1 GCA_017623685.1 Spirochaetaceae bacterium | reverse complement strand
TATCCAAGAAAAATACTTAATGGCTCAACGCCTGAAATGGAACTTCAAAAATATATGGGCAAAAAATTTAAGATTCCCATATAAAAAACATCATCAGTTCATTGAAACTGGCGACATTACTATTTACAAGTTACCAAAAAAGATGTATACTACTGTTATGAAACGAATTTTCTTTTTATTAAGTTTGATTTTTATTTTAACTTGTTTAAGTTGTGCCAGTTCTAATTCAACTTCCTCGGAATTATTCTTTCCTTCAAACTTTATGAAGGGAATTGATATTTCTATGGTGAATCAATTAGAAAATCAAGGTGGGGAATTTTATACAAGCGCTGGTACAAAAAAAGATATTTATTCAATTTTAAAAGAATCAGGTGCAAATTGGATAAGAGTTAGGTTATGGGTTAATCCTGATCAATATGAACGAGGCAATTTGCCATATCCTCAAGGAATGAATAATCTTGCTGCTGTAAAAAAAATGATACAAGATTCTAAAGCAAAGGAAATGAAAGTTTTGCTAGATTTTCATTACAGTGATACTTGGGCACATCCAGGACAGCAATATATTCCTTTGGATTGGAAGAATATTTCACTAGGAAAAGAAATGGCAGATAAACTTGCCTCTTATACAACTGACGTACTTCAAAATTTAATTGATTCAGGTTGTACTCCTGATATGGTACAGGTTGGAAATGAGGTAACGGACGGTATTCTTTCTGATAGGGAATACAATATGGAACATTTAAATTTATATCTTCAAGCTGGATGCAATGCTGTAAAGGCAGTAGATGAAAATATTTTAGTTATGATTCATATTGATAGAGGTGGAAATAAGGCTTTAGTTCAAAACTGGTTTGCAAAATATGCAAAAAATTGTGATTATGATGTAATAGGTTTGTCTTGGTATCCTTTTTATAATTCTCATGGAACATTACAAGGTTTGCAGGAAAATATTGCATATTTAAAATCTACCACAGGAAAACAGGTTGTAACTGTAGAAACATCTTATCCATGGACAGAAGAATGGAAAGATAATTCTCCCAATTCTGTGGGAAATGATAATTTATATGCTGCTTATTGGCAATTAAAGAATCAAGGAAAAACACCAAAGGGAATTAAGATAAAAACTGATAGTAGCGGAGCAAAATATATTCCTGCAACAATTCCAAACCAAGAAGCTGTATTTAAAGCAGTTATTGAAGCAACAATTCAAGGTGGCGGTTCTGGAGTTTTTTATTGGGGTGGAGAATGGATTTCTGTAAACAAAGATGATTATGGATCAATGGGAAGTTCTTGGGAAAATCAAGCACTTTTTGATTTTGAAGGCAAGGCACTTCCTGCTTTGGAACTATATTCTTTAGAAACAAAATAATTCATTATTTTAAAAATAGCATCCTTTCTTCTGGACATTGATCAAAGTATTTTGTAAGCACTTCTTTGCAACCTTCAGGAGAAGGGGAGGCTAACAATTTTGTCCGCAAAAAGTGTGAAAACTGCACATTGTCACTGTAATAAGTAAAAAATCTTTGCAGTCTTGTTTTATAAAATTCAGGTGGTTGGTATTTTTCAAGGGCATGAATAAAATCAAGTCCTGTTTGCAACAAATCGATTTTTTCTGGGGCTAAATTTTTTAGTTGCGAAAAAATCCATGGTTTTTGAACTGCTCCTCGACCTATCATAATTCCAGAAACATTAGAAGAAACTTCTAATGCCTTATCTAAAGAATCTTTACTGGAAATTCCACCGTTTAGAATTATATTTATTGGATAATTATTTTTTTTAACATATTCCACAAGTTTTTTTACATATTCATATCGAGGAGCTAAGCGATATTTTTCTTTTTTTGTTCTAGGATGAAGAGTGATTTGATTTACTCCCACAAATGCCAACATATCAATAAATGAAAAAAATTTTTTTTCTGTAAAATCATCATCACCTAAACGAATTTTCACGCTAAATCTATGATTTTTTTCAACTTTTTTAATTTCATAAGCTACACCTTTTAGCATTTCTTGAGTCTCTTCTAAAGGTTTTAGCATCCAAGCAATACCAGCACCAGAACGTATAATATCAGGGGCACAGCAACCCATATTTATATCAACGCCAATGCCACCTGTTCTGCACAAAAGTTCTGTAGCTTGGATTAAAGCTTCTGGTTTTCCTCCCGTAAGTTGCCAAACTAATTTTTCAGGTTCAGGATCTGTAATTAAATAATATTTTTCAAAAGGACCATTGTTTAATAAAGTTCCAGCTTGAATCATTTCTGTATAATATTCATCGCAACCACCAAAACTATAAATTATTTGTCGCAAAGCAGTATGGGTTAAGGTTGCCATGGGAGCTAAAAAAAGTTTCATAGTGGCAGTATACTATCCTTTGAAAATAATGTCTATTTTGCTTTTTATTCTTAAAAAAATAAATATAGGGTTGGTAAATAAAAAAAAATATGTTATAATTATGACATGAAACAGTTTATATTATATATGCTTTTAGCAACTTCTGTTTTTTGCTTTTTTTCTTGTGATTTATTTGTTACACCTATATTTTCTTCTGAAAGGGATTTTGGTGACTCTTTAGATGAATATTCAACATCGGAAATAATCGATAATATAAAAAAATTCCCTTCTGACCCTAAAAGTGCTTCAGATTTATTAACTGAACTTTCTGAACGATGTGATGAAGCATCCGAAAAGGGTGAAAACCTATGTGATTCACTTTCCTTAGAAGAAAAAGAAGCTGTCCTTACAGGTGTCGTATCTAGTACAATACCTGTTTCTACAGTGGCAGACTATATTGATGAAACTACTTCTAATACCGAATCAGAATTTTCCTACGAAGAATTTGCAGATGTATTAATTGATTCAGGTGCTTTTTTAGAAAATACATCTATTATCGAAGCTCTATTATCAGATGCTGAAGTTTTGGACAATGCCGATGCTTATAGCATTATGTTATCTGCAACTTCCTTAGTTGCTTCTGCCATGAAAAAACAAAAAGATACCTCGGATAAATCAGTTACCGACTTGCTTTCTTCGATAAAAGTTGCAACTCAAGCTGATGTTTCTGGATCAGGTTCTTTTACAGATGCTTTAGTTGCAGAAGGTTTTGCTCCAGAAATTGCTGAGGCAATAAATATTTCTTATCAGGTTACCACTTACCTAACCGAAAATCGCGGCGATGAAACAAGCGAAGTTTCTCTTTTAGGTTTTAATATGGGAGATTTTCTTGATGATTTTTTTGGAATTGAAAAAGAGGAAACTGGTTCTACTCCGGAGGGATCATGAAAAGATATTGTTTTATTTTACTTTTTGTGATTTTTTCCCTTGTTCCTTGTTTTTCTCAATTCTCTTTTGAAGAAACAGGAATAGAAAGACCTGAAGTTGTAGATGTACGCTCTTTGGCTATGGGTGGAATGTATTATTGCGATTTTACAACACCTTATGTTATGCTTTCCAATCCAGCTGGAATCCCCTTGGTCGAAAAAAAGACTCTTTTGCCATCGATAAACTTGGATTTAGGTGGTCCCTTACAAGCTCTCCCATCGATATATTCTGCTGCAAAAGATTCTGAAGATGTTATTCAAACTGTTATTGATGAATTGTTAGCTCAATTATCTAATACAGGTGGAATGTATGTGGATGTAGATTCATCATTACCACTTACCTTTGCAAAAGTAAATGAAAAATCAGCTTTTGGTTTATTTAATCGTGTTTATATCCATAGTGCAATTCCTTCTTTAGCTATTTCAGATGTAATTCTTGGTGGGGAACTACAATTAGCAGTGGGTAGTGCAATTCCTCTGATTAAAACAAGAAATCATCGTTTTTCTGTTGGAACAACAAATAAATTTTTGGGTCGCATGGAAATGCTTTATACTGGAGATCCAAGTAAAATTACAGATATTGATTTTTCAACAATGCCCTTTTCTGGAACTTTTGCAATGGGTATGGATATAGGTGCGAACTACACTTTTATGAATTTTTTATCCTTTTCTGCAGTCTGGCACGATGCATATCTAGGTTTTAAAAATCAATTTGGTACACCTGATGATTTTGGCTTTTCTTTTAAAAAAGGTGATTTGGAATTACTTTGGACAAAAGGTGATTTAGGTCTAGGAGTAGCTATTTTTATTCCCACAGGATTTACTAAGGGTATACTTAGTTCTTGGAAAATTTATGCTGACTATAAAAATGCTCTTTCTTTGTTTACCGAGCTAGAAGATCCCTTTGGTGAATCTCCATGGCTATCCTTTTCTGCTGGAATGGAAGTTGTTGTGTTTAAAACCATTGCTCTACGGGTTGGTTTAAATGGACCGTATTTAGCTCTAGGTGCAGGAATTGACTTAGACCCTTTCCATATTAGTTTTGCACTTTATGGTCAAGAGAAAAGTTTAGATCCTGGAATTATGCCACAGATGCGTGGTAGTTTTGGTATATCCTTATATTATTAGTCTTTTTTTTCTTCGGCTTCGCTTTTTCGTAAATAAATTGGACCTTCATAATCTTCCATAGGAGTTTTACCATGAGAAAGCATATTATACCCAATTGTAAACATTCCTTCTGTTGCACAAGAAACTATATCTTGAAAGCAAAAAACTGATAATCCTTTATTTAATGAGTCTAAGCTATTTTTTAGCATTTTTGCATCAGGTCCAGTAATTAAAACTTGGTCTTGATTTTCAATCCATAAAGCAATTTCTTCTGGGGTAACATCCTGTGCTTCTTGTACAGTAACTCCTTTGTGGTATAAGGCTGCATAGAATCGGTGTTTTTTTGCATCTAATGTTGCCAAAACGAGACCATTCCAACAGGAATACGGATGAGCATATGCATCTAAAGATGATATACCGTATATTGGACAACCTGTGGCAAGTTTTATTGCCTTTGCTGCCGCTGTTGCAAGTCGTAATCCTGTGAATGAACCTGGACCAATGCTTATGGCAACAAAATCTAAATCTTTAACGGATAAACCACATTCTTTCAATACAGAATCTACAGTTGGCATTAACCTTTCAGATTGATGCATCCCAATATCTAGAATAATTGTACAAGTTAGTGATTCATTTCTAGCAGCAATAGAAATACAAGATGCTGCTGTATCTAAAGCAAGGGCTTTCATTAAATATCTCCGTAGGGCCAATTATTTATTTCAATTTGTCTAGTTTCTTTGTTACCTGCTTTCATGTTAATAGTTATAGTTTCTTTTGGTAATTCTGAACGAATTTTTTCGCTCCATTCTATAACACAGACTCCATTTCCATAAAGCATTTCTTCTACACCAAGAGCCAAAAAATCTTCTACGGTATCTATTCGATATACATCCATTTGATACAGTGGGATTCTTCCTTCGTACTCAGAAATTAAGGTAAAAGTAGGACTTGTAATTTCTTCTTCTATTCCTAGACCAAGGGCAATTCCTTTAGTGATTGTGGTTTTCCCTGCGGCAAGAGTTCCTTCCATAGCAATTATTGCACCAGATGTAAGTTTTTCCCCAATTTTTTTTCCTATAGCAATAGTTTCTTCTGGGGTATTTGTTTCAAATATCATATGGGGAGTTCTCCCTGTTCATCCTTGTTTAAAATAAATTCTTTTAGTGCTTTTCTTATAGGTAATAATGGATAATTTAGCTTGTATCTATCTATTTCTAATTCAAATTCTTTCATACCAATAGGATTTGTTTCAATAGTAAAAGTAATAGGCAAATTTTCTATTTGATTAGGCAATTCAAGTTCTACATCTGCACTATATTGCCTGCGATAATAAATAACACCTTCAGTTCTTTTAATATTTTTTAGGTCAAGAATTTGCATATATATCTCCACAAGATAATCGAACTATGTTTTATGCATTGATTGAATCTATCATGTCAATTATTGAAGTTATTCTAGGATTTATTTCATATTCTGCCAAGTCCCCAATTAAAACAGAATCAGAATCTTGTAAAGCTTGTTCAAAATCATTCAGAATGGGAGCTAATTCTCCAAAAAAATTGGAAATTGGCATATTTTGAACTTGAATTTTACCAAATTTTTCTGGAAAAAGGGAAGCTAGAGTTACGATATTACAAAAATATTCTATTGTATCAGCTAAATTTTTTACAACAGTAATGGCTGTTTTATCCTGCCCATTTTGGAACATTACAGCTAGATTATTTAATTCACTAGAAATTTGCTTAAAATCTTTCGAACTTGCTATAAAACCACTGATAACATCTTCTTGGGAAATTGTGGTTAAAGAAAGAGTTTTTACACTGTCAATTGGTTTGTCCAAAATATTATCGAATTCTTCGGGAAGAATTTGTTTATCATCTAAGGAAATTGAAATAGTTGTTGCGTTGTGAGCAGAAAATTCAGTTTCTAATGCGGAAAGCACATCTCCTAAGTTTTTTTCTGTGTCTAAGGTAATATCTGCTTTGTTACCATTAATTACTATATCCATAAAAAATTCCTTTACTTCTTAGAATTATTATTATTGCTAAAAGTATTTGTTATAGACTGGGATTGAGATTCAAGACTATTCAATGTAGCTCCCATTTGAGAGTATTTATATCTTAGTTCTTGTTCCTTTTCCTCTAATTGTGTTTCTAATTTTGTAATTTTATTTTCTGAAGTTGAAATCCTGCTATCTAAAGTAGATATTTTTGTAGAAAGAATCCCTCCAGATTGAACAAAACTTTGTAATCTTTTGTCTAATTGAAAGGCTACTCCACTATCAATAATTAAATCTCCGTCACTGTCATATCCAAATATGTTTTTTATTTCTGTTAAATGGTTTTCTAGTGCTGAATCTAATTCCTTTTCGTTAATTTCGAGGTACCCTCTAAGCTTAGATGCTGAATATCCAGAATAAGTGTCTGCACTGGTAGAAATACCTATATCTGCTAACATTGTAACATCATCATTACCTTCTACTGGATAAGGGGTGACCATAATGGTTTGCATAGTGCTTTTACCATTTGTTAAACTAAATTCACTTTGAAAAATCCCTAACCATTTTTCATATTGTTCAATTTCTGATTCAGAAAGATATTCCAATTCGCTAATGATTTCAGATTTATTTTGAGTGAGTATATTTATTTCTGCCATCACCTTATTATAGGTACCAATAAAAGTAATCAAAGATTCTTTAGCTGTTTCTGTGTCAGGTTTAATTTGAATTGTAGCTGTTTTATCGGTTTTTTCTTTCACATTAAGGGTAACATTTGGTACTACGTCATCTATTGAATTTGTAGGTCGAGTAATGGTAATTCCTTCGTATTTTATTTTTGCATCTGTAGCCACGCTGGCTGGGTTTACAGGTTCAAATCCTAAATCAGCATTGGTGTTATAGGCTTCTGGTGTAGTAACTGCCAATTCTTTTCCAGTATTTCTATTGCGAATAACAATGGAATCCAAGTTTGGATGTTGGGAAAGTTGTAGTGAAATTTTTTGTTCTCCATCTTCCCCTGTTATAATGTTACTTTGAGAAAGAGGTTCTTCTGTTCCGTCTTTCATTCTAAGGTATACTAAATTATCGTTATTTATTGGATATAAAGGGTCTTTTGGTTTATTTTCTGCTACTGTAGTAGACAGTGTTGTATCAGATTGAATATTGTGTACTGTAATATTTTTAAAAGTAATTCCACCAGGGTAGGGGAGTTCTGGGCTTTTGCTTTGTTCATTTATAGCCGTCGTAATATCCTCTACTTGAGTTGAATTTATACTGAATTCAATTTTTTGATTAGAATCAGAAGTAATACTAGAAGGTACAGTTAAAGAAAAACTTCCTCGGGGTGGAACAATAATTTTTCCATCTACAATTTTAACCTGATCCTTTGATAAGGGGGGCATTCCTTTTTGTTCTTCGATTGAAGTGGAAGGACTTTCTTTTATGTCCGAAGTTTTTGTTCCAAAGGTAACAGGTTCACTCTTTACTTTTTGTATCATTCCAATGGATTCTGCAAAGGTTAGAGCTTTATCTTCAAAAATAAGTTTATTTTTTTCACCTGTTCTTAAGGATTCTATAAGTAAGGATTGTTTTCCTGGCGAAACACCTATAAGGGTAGCTTTAATTGTATCACCACCACGTCTGTTTAAGGAGGTAACAAAATCTTGCAAGCTACCACCCTTCCAGTTCATGGTTATAGTTTTGTCTCCAGATGTAAATTTATATGTTCCAGCTTCTACTTTTAAGCCTTTTTCAATTTCTTTAGATAAGAATCTATCTGCTGATGCAGGATTTAATACATCGATTTTAAATGATTCAAAAGCAGCATCTCTATTTGCTTCTGCGGAAATAGCATCTTCGTTAGAAGAAGATGCAAGTTTATTACTAAAGGGATTATCAAAAGAGTATAGAGATCTAGCAGACTCGCGCAACGAAGACATATTATTGTTTACGCTGCGCCAAGCCTCTTGCTGTACAATATACCCATCCAAAACCTTTTGTTCGCGCTCAAGAGGCAACCTTTCTTGTTGCATTAAAGCTTCTACGAGATCGTTTGTTTTGTATTTGTCACTGACTCCAGGTATAGAAATTCCAGCCATTGTTCTCGCAAATCCGCAAGGGCAGAACTGCTAAATCTTCTCGTCAACCATTAAACCAAAGGTTTCTCGGATTTTGATTTGCAGATGCTGCACATCAGCAGAAGGTATCTCCTTTATAACCTTATCGGTAGAAGGGTCAACAATCTTAACAACAACCTGTCCTAGCTCTTCGTTTACGTTGAAACGAACTTCATGTCCTAATGAATCAGAAAGTTTTTGAAGTTCCTGAACATCCTGCTTTACTTTGGCAAGATTTTGAACAATATTCTCCGCCACCTTAGCGGAATCTTGCATTATATTATTGATTTCCGCCGAGTTTGTCGCTGCGGTTGTTGCAGTGTTTTTTAGGTGGAAAGAACGGCCGTCCATTGCCAAATTCTGCCCAATAGCATTAATTGTACTCATGGGCTTCCTCCTTGAAAAAAAACCGGGAGTGGGGCGCACCGCTCCCGGATATTATTAAAGTCATTAAAAAGATGACATCCAGAGATCTCTTTAATGACGAAAACACTAGCTCAAAAGTGCAAGTACATTTTGAGACTGTACATTTGCTTGAGCAAGCATAGCTGTACCAGCCTGTGTAAGAATCTGGTTCTTTGTGAATTCGACCATTTCTGAAGCCATATCTGTGTCACGGATACGAGATTCAGATGCCTGAAGATTTTCTGCTGCAATAGCAACTCCATCAGCAGCCATTTCAAAGCGATTCTGATATGCACCCAAGTCTGCACGCTGGCGTGAAACTACTTTAAGTGCTTCATCAACTGCTCCAATAGCTTGATTTGCTTCTTGTGGTGTTGAAATTGCTAGAGCTTCTTCACTGCCCTGAGCACCAACAAGTCCAAGTGCCTGAGCGGTCATTGTGCCGATATACACACGTGCGTTCTGATCCATGTTTGCGCCAATCTGAAGCTGCATGATGCGGCCAGATATTGAATCTGTAGCGAAAGCACCTGTTAGCATATTCATGCCGTTGAATTGTGCCTGACTAGCGATACGATCTACTTCAGAAATCAACTGTGAAACTTCAACCTGAATTTGCATACGGTCTTCGTCGGTATAAATACCGTTTGCAGACTGTACAGAAAGTTCACGGATGCGCTGTAGAATATCTGTTGTTTCCTGTAGATATCCTTCAGTTGTCTGAATAAATGAAACACCATTCTGAATATTGCGTTCAGCTTGATTTAAACCTCTAATCTGAGATCGCATTTTTTCAGATACAGCTAATCCAGATGCATCGTCGCCAGCTCTGTTTATACGCTGACCAGAACTGAGTTTTTCTATGTTGCCTTGAATTTGTGCGTTGGAAACACCCAAAGTTCTGTTAGCATACATAGAACTCATGTTGTGATTAATAATCATATTTGCCCTCCATGTTTAGGTAAACACTGAAACCGTTCCATGTTTCAGCCATGTCTGTATGGACAACATAAGGAATTGCGCCCTCCTTATGTAGTTTTAGCTCCAAACAGCATGAGCAGACATTGTAATCTACAGTGTCTGTCCATACTGTCACAGACAGATGAAAGACATCTTTCAAAGATCATTGCATGTAAAATGCATGTACGACTAAATCCGTACTGAATTCATATACAATAATAATAACAATTTACGGGGGAGTTGTAAAGACTAAAAGATGAAAAAACCCGCACAATTGTGCAGAAAGCGCATCTAATTAGACTGCGCTTTCTGCAAAGTACATTATCTGAGCAAAGACAAGACGTTCTGAGACTGGGTGTTGGCCTGAGCCAGCATTGCAGTTCCAGCCTGCTGCAGAACCTGATTCTTTGTGAACTCAACCATCTGAGCTGCCATATCTGTATCACGTATGCGTGATTCAGAAGCTTGCAAGTTTTCAGCGGCAATATCAATGCCCTTAACTGAATAGTCAAGACGGTTCTGATATCCACCTAGATCTGCACGTTGCTTATTAATCTTTTTCAAGGCTTCATCAATTGTACCGATTGCGCGGTTGGCATCTTCCGGAGCTGCCAAGCTAATGATTGTTTCGTCACCGAGCTGTCGTACACCTAAAGCGGTAGAGGTCATTGTACCAATGTACACACTCATACGCTGATCCATGTTTGCACCGATGTGGAACCACATTGATCCTGTAACAGAATTTTCGCCAGTAGGCTGTGCAAAACGACCTGTAAGCATATTCATTCCGTTGAACTGAGCGGAACTACAAATGCGGTCTACTTCTGCTACTAACTGGGAAACTTCAACCTGAATCTGCATACGATCTTCGTCGCTATAGATACCGTTAGAAGCCTGAACTGCCAATTCACGAATGCGCTGCATAATATCAGTTGTTTCTTGTAAATAACCTTCTGTTGTCTGAATAAAGCTGATACCATTAGAAGCGTTTCTTGAAGCTTGATTCAAGCCACGAATCTGGCTGCGCATCTTTTCTGATACTGCAAGTCCTGAAGCGTCGTCGCCTGCTCGGTTGATTTTCATGCCGGATGAAAGTTTTTCCATATCCTTCTGTAAACTTAGGCCTGTTACTCCTAATTGACGATTGGAATACATTGCTGACATGTTGTGGTTGATAACCATAATTGTTCCTCCATGGAAATGTTTTTAGGACAGCATCCTTGTTGTCCTTTTGCAAGTTAACACTGCAAGGCTACATGAGTGAAAACTTACGATTTGAATTACTGCATTACAGAATTCTTCAACGAAGCTGTTCTGTAAAATAGCTTTTCAATATTATTTTCGGCTAGAAGGAATTTATTCTTTAGTATTTTTTTTAAATTTTTTGCAATTTTTTTGTTTTTTTTTATTTGGAGGCTTCTACCTTTTCTAAGAATTCTTGTAGTTTTTTTCCTGCTTTTCCTCTGTGGGAAATAATGTTTTTTTCTTCTGCACTTAGTTCAGCCACAGTTTTTTTGTATTCTGGAAGAATTACAATAGGGTCGTATCCAAAACCACCTTGGCCCTTTGCTAGACTAAAATCTTTTATTAATTCACCTTCCATGGTTTCTTGAACTGCATAAAATCTATCTTTGCTTAAATAAAGAACCATGGCATAAACATAACGACAAAATCTATTTTCTTGGTTTTTAATCGAAATTTCTTGTGCCACATCCTCTAACAGCAACCTATTCCGTTCTTCTTGTTGAAGTTTTTTTCCATCTGATGCACCTTGTCTAGAGTTTCTTCCACTGTAGCGAGCAGAATAAATTCCAGGTAATCCCCCTAGGATATCTACGCAAATCCCAGAATCATCTGCTAGAACAGGTTGCTTAGTAATTTCCCATAATGCTTCTGCTTTTATTAAACTATTTGCTATAAATGAATCTCCTGTTTCCTCTGGGTCAAAATTAATGCCTTCATCTGCAGGAATAACAATTTCATGTTCGTTAAAAATTCCTTGGAATTCTTGTTTTTTGTGTAAATTTCCAGACGCTAAATATATTTTCATAGGAAAATACTATCATTAGGCTTCTTCTGGGTCAAGTATTTGTTTTATATCCTTTATGTTGGATTCTGCATCTTTTAATATTTTATGAATATATTTTGTCTGCCGATTTAATGTTCTTGCGATTGTAGAAACCTTTGGTGTCATGTTTTTTGCATAGTTTTTAGTTTGTTCTTGTCTCATTTTTAATAACTGTTTTTGACTATTTAATTTTTTTTGCACTATTTTATATTGAGTTATATCTTCTTCCATATTTTCTAATTCCTTAGTGTATTGATTACACAAAATATATGAAGAATTTAATCTGTTGTATGCTTTTTCTAGGTTTTCTTTATTTTTAGAAGTTTTGTCTGCCATTATATTTAAATATTCTAAAAATTTATTTTCATCAATGCCAATCAATTCTGGAATTTTTTTTATGTGGGCATGTTGTAAATTTGCATATGAGCGCATTGCTAAAATTAATAGGGTATTTGATTGTTTTTCGTTTAATTTTACTGGTTTCTCAGGTTTTGATAATTTTTCTTTTGAATCGTATTCAAATTCGGCTTCCCCTGTGTATAATTCTTCTTCTGGAAGACTATATGTTTCTAAAAATTGATGATGATCAAGGGCTGCTTGTTTTTTTTCTTTTTTTGTTATTTCTCTTAGCCAACTGTTTTTTTGACATCTAATTACAGTTGTAAAATAAGTTGTAAAAATAGACATAGTATCATTATAATTGCTAAATGATTTAATAATTTTAGGGTAAACCCATATTAAAAAACTGCTTAAATCGTCTTCTGATAAATTATGTAGATTGAAATAATATCTGTTTGTAAATAATTCTTCTAAAAGCAAGGAAGCTGCTTTTTCTTTTGTGATTTCTCCTTTTTTTAATCTAAAATAAATACTTAGTGTGTTTTCTTTTGACATTTTTTTTTCTCCAAATTTGAAATATTTTTTTAGTGAATATCACTATAAAAATTAATAGCAATTTTTGTGCCAAGTTTTAATTAAAAAAAATGAAGAAGTTTTTTAGTATTTTAGAGTTTTTTATGAGTATAATTAAAAAATAAATTTAAAAATCTTGGAAAATCTTTTTTTTAGCAAGAAAGATCAAGTTTTTTTAAGGTTGAAAAATTAAAATAAATTTTCAAATTCCTTTATTACTTTTGGAATTAGATTGTTAATTATTCCTGGAGTACTGCAACCAGCTGCGTTTTTATGTCCTCCACCACCGAATTTAACTGCAATTTCGCTTACATCAATTTGGTCTTTTGACCTAAAGCCCATGGTACAAGATTGTTCTGTTTCTTGGCGAATAAAAACTACAGCTTCTACGTCTACTGAAGCAAGTAAAAGTTGATATAAACTATCTGAATCTCTTCCGTCAAAGCCGTATTTTTTTGTGTCTTCCATGGTTTCGTAGGTAATTACTAATTTTCCATCAAAATATTGTTCAGCTTTGTCTAGCATAATGCCAAGTAATTTACGAGAGGAAAAGGGCTTTCCGCTTGTCATTTTATCGTAAATTTGCCTAGGATTTACTCCGTATTCTACAAGTCTTGCTGCAGCCATAAATACATTTTTAGATTTTTCATCTAAAAATCTAAAATAACCTGTGTCCGTGGCAAGTCCAAAAAATAAGTATTCACTTGTTTCCTTGCTAGGAATTCCTTCTAGTTTTTCATAAAGTTGCTGCACAATACAAACAGTTGCAGGGGCTGTTGAATCTATAATGCTACAGTTTGGGTCAAATAAAGATGTTTTGTGGTGATCAATGACAAAAGTTGGAATATTTAAAGTTTCAGGATGTTCACCAGATGGAAAAATATCTCCTACACGAGAGAATTCTCCACAGTCAAGAATAATAATACCTTGTTTTTTTTCTGTTTGAAGAATAATTGCTTCCTTTGCAAACATATTTTCGTAAACTTTTATTTCAGGTCGTTTAAATGGACCTGCAGAAACTAATTGGTAACTCTTACCCTTTTTATTTAGTAAGGTTGCAATCGCTAAACAAGATGAAATACAGTCACCATCTGGTTCTTTGTGCCCAACAACAATAAAATTGTCATAAGAATCAATAAATTTTTTAAAGGCGTTTATTTGCTGTTCAGTTATAATGTGCATGGGAATTCTCCGTTACCAAAAGTTTATTTTGAGGGATAGAATCTATATTTTTTAGTCCGTTTTTAAATCGTAATCCAGAAATTATGGGAATACCTTCATTTGTTAGGTACATATTTATTTCTGTTCTCATACCAAAGTCTTTTAAATATATACCTGGCTCTATCGAAAAACAGCTTCCAGGTAGAATCTTTCTGTTATCTGGAAATTCTACACCGTCTAAATTTACTCCACTACCGTGGCAATTTGTGTCAATTCCATGACCTGTTCGATGCATTAAGTTTTTTTCGTAGCCACATTGGGAAATTGTTTGTCTAACTTTTATATCCACTTGACACCCTGAAATAGATTGTGGTATTTGGCTCGAATCATTTATTAGGTCAATGGCAGTATCTCTACCTTTGCAAATTGAATTAAAAACTTGAGTTTGTTTCTGAGTAGCAGAACCATAAATTCCTACCCAGGAAATATCTGCGTAAACTGAACTGGAGGTAGAAAGTTTTTTGTCTTCTTCTAAAGAAAATTTTTCCTTTGCCCATATATCAAGTTGTATTACGTCACCCTTTTGTGCAGTTTTTCCACCGTGTATTGGTACTTGATAATGAGGGTTTGCAGTATTTTTTCCGAATGCAACTATTGGGGCATGATCTGTAATTAAGTTGTATTTTAAGAAACTTGTAAGGATTTTTTCTACAACCATTCTCTCTGTTAAGGCTAGATTTTGATTGTAGTGGTGGCAAATATAATCCCAAGTGTCATCTACAATTTTATATAATAAGGTGGCAGCTCTTTCGTGGCTTTCAATGCCTTTGTCTGACAAAGTTCCTAAACACCTTTGCATAAGGGTAGCCGCTGAAACTGTATTAATGTTTGAAAGTCTAAGGGTGTCTACAAAACCTCCGTCAACAGTGGATATTACAGGAATATTACTGTCGCTAAGTAGGGCAAAGGTTTTACCTTGAAAATTATGAAGGATAGAATTTAACTCTACTTGAGAATTGTAAACAAATATTTGATCCCCTGGTAAATGGGATAAAATATCCTGCTCTATGGAATGAAGAATTTTTATGGGACAAGAGTTATTCCCCTGAATAATATATATCCAACGTCTAGAAGAAACTTTATCTTTAGGTATTTGTAGTAATTGAGCAGTAAGTTTATCTTTTCCGCCAAAGTCTGTAAAAAGCCACCCGTCTAGGGTTTTGTTAGAAATTTCAATTTGAGTGGCTTCTTGAATTTTTTCGATTAACATATACATAAAATATCTCTGTTACTATTATTTTTTAGCAACAGAGATTTTTGAATTTTCTTTATTGTAGCAAAGTGAATAATACTAAAATTCAATTTCTAGGGTTTCAGCGTTTGCAGCGTCTCCAATATCTGTGTAAGCTTCTGCAACAGCCCAAACGTCACCGGTTTTAGGGTTAGGAGTTGTAAGGATTGCTTTGTAAAATTCCCCATCTTTGTAAACAACAGTCATGAATGCATCTAATCCTTTGTCCAGACGACGTATCTGCAATTTTTTAGGTTTTTCGGTATACCATCTTTTGGGAATCATAACTTTTCCCACGTTTACACCGTGTTTTGAATATAGAACAATATAAACATCTTTGTGGTCAAGAACCCTATATATAGGAATGTTACGATAAGACAAGGAAGACTCTTTTGTTTCCTGACTTTGTGCAAATGATAGTCCTGTAGCAAAAATAAAAATTGCCAACATGGTTAAAATCATCTTTTTCATGTTTTACTCCTTATGTAAACCTTTGATTCCTTTAGGTTGGGAACTAATTCTTTTTTATCGGAATCAGATTATCGATAGCATTATTGCTTTGATTGTATGCTTTCGGTTTTCTGCTTGTTCCCATACCAAGCTTTTGGAACCTTCAAAAACTTCTTCGGTTACCTCTTCGCCTTTTATTGCAGGAAGACAATGCATAAAAACACAATCATCTTTTCCTGTTGCGTCCATAAGAGCCTTGTTTACCTGATAGGGCGAAAGTAGCTTGGTTCGGCTTTCTTTAAGAGATTCTTCTCCCATAGAAACCCATACATCAGTATAAAGGGAATCGGCGCCTTTTACAAGAGAAATATCATCAGAAATAGTTATTTTAGCACCAGATTTTTTTGCAAAGGGAGTACATATTTTTTGAATCTCGTTATCAGGGAATAATTCTTTAGGGCTAACAATAGTAAAGTGAATTCCCAGTTTTGCGCATATTAGCATTAAGGATCGTGCTACGTTGTTTCTTCCGTCTCCACAAAATGCCATATGCAAACCCTTTGTTTTCCCAAAGTGTTCATTCATTGTAAGAACATCTGCAAGTACTTGAGTAGGATGGAATTCGTCAGTTAAACCATTAATAACTGGAATACCAGAGTATTTTGCTAAGGCTTCCACATGTTTTTGGGAAAAGCCTCTAAATTCAATGGCAGAAAACATTCTTCCTAGAACTCTAGCTGTATCTTCTACAGATTCTTTTCCGCCCAGTTGAATATCCTGGGAAGAAAGAAAAACAGGATGTCCTCCTTCTTCTCCAAATGCTGTTTCAAAAGAACATCTAGTACGAGTAGATCTTTTTTCAAAAATTAATGCTATTGTTTTGCCTACAAATCGCTGATGAATTTCACCTTTTTGCTTTTCTTTTTTTACCTGGGCTGCTAAATCTAAAATTTGAGTAATTTCTTCTGGTTCCCAGTCAATCCAGTTTAATAAGGATCGACCTTTGAATGGTGCATTGAAAGTTTCTGGCATCATTATTACCATTCCTCCGGTATGTTTTATAAACAAAAAAAAGCTCCTAAAAAAGGAGCTTTTTAGCGACAATAGGGCTTGAACCTATGACCTAACGGATATGAGCCGTTTGCTCTACCTACTGAGCTATGTCGCCATGTGTGGATAACATAGCATGAGGTAAAAAAAAAGTCAATAGCTTTGGAAGGAATAAATTTAGCTTTATACAATTCCTTCGTAAACTAATAATTGGTTACCGTCTATTGTAACAGCTAATTCTGATTCTAGCTTTTTTGTTGCTCCAGCAACATTTGTTAGCCAAACAAGATTTGGGTTTATTTGGGCAAGAAGTGAATCTGACAGTTCGGTTCCGTTTTCTGCAATAACTCCATCTACTACACGAAGCAAAGGTATATAATCCTGAGTAATGCTTGGGCAAACAAGTATTTCTCCGTTATGTCTTTTCATCATGCCAACAGCGTCAAGGGCTGATTTTGCACGAATTACACGACCGCTAACTTTTGTGCATTCTGCAGAAGAATAGCCTCCGGAATTTCCTCTTGCCAAAACTGTTCCAACCAATAGAACTCGTACTGTGTTTAGCATTAAAGGACTGAATAATGGAATTCCAGCTGCTAAAACGATTCTGTCAGAAATTTTTACAGCTCCTGCGTCTAGGGCTGTTTTTATTGCATTTTGAATCATTTCGTTGGAATCGTCGGCTATTTTTGTGTGTAAAGGAACTACTCCCCAGTGCAAAATTAATTGTCGGGCAACTACAGGATCTGGAGTAACAGCTATAACTGATTGTTCCGGACGGAATTTACTTATCATATGAGCTGTGTGTCCTGAAAGGGTAGGTGCAATAATTACCATGGCTCTTACATCTCTAGCTGTAGTGTATGCATTCTGAGCCATAATCATACCGATATTTCCAGAAGAATGGAAATTTGTAGTTGAACCTATTTGATTCATTTTTGAACAGAATTCAGGTGAATCTTCTACTGTAAGTGCTATTTTTGACATTGTTTTAACTGCTTCTATAGGATATGCACCATTGGCGGTTTCTCCAGAAAGCATAACTGCATCTGTTCCGTCAAATATAGCATTTGCAACGTCTGTTAATTCTGCTCTGGTGGGTCTAGGATTTACAATCATAGAATCAAGCATCTGGGTTGCTGTTATTACAGGTTTTCCCATGGTGCGACAAACTTCGATAATATGTTTTTGGATTAAAGGAATTTGTTCTGTTGGCATTTGAACACCTAAATCACCACGAGCAACCATAACTCCGTCTGCAGCTTCTGCTATTTCTTCGATGTTGTTTACGCCTTCTTCGTTTTCAATTTTTGCAATTATTTTTGCCCTGCTATTAATTGAATCAAGGTAGCGACGTATTTCATGGATTTCTGAAGCAAAACTTACAAAACTGGCAGCGATATAGTCCACATTTTGTTCTGCTCCGAAGGCTATGTCTTTTTTGTCCTGCTCATTAATAATAGGTAACATGGCATGAAGTCCGATTAGGTTTACATTTTTTCTTGAACCAATTGTACCTGTATTACTAGCAACACATTTTACTGTTATCCCATCTGTTTCTATTACTTCTAGTTCTAAAAGTCCGTCTGCAATAAGAATTTTTATTCCAGGTGACGCCTTTAGGGGTAGTTCTTTCCAAGTAACAGAAATTCGAGCTGGTTCATGGGCTGTGGCTGCTAATGTTTCTTGTCCATCCACAGTTACAAAAACCTTATCTCCTGAATTAATGGTAACTGTACCATTGTTTTCCACAAGACCAGTGCGTATTTCTGGCCCCTTTGTGTCTAAAAGTAGGGCTACAGTTTTATTGGTTTTTGTAGCTACTCGTTTTACCCTATCCATAGCTACTTTGTGGGATTCGTGACTTCCGTGGGAAAAATTAAATCTAGCAATATTCATGCCAGATTCAATTAATTGTTCTACTATTTTGTCGTCAGCTGTTGCTGGTCCCATGGAACATACTATCTTTGTTTTTCTAGTAAACATAACTTTGCTTCTCCATCTTTAATATATATCATTATCCTATTTTGTCGCAAGGTTAGAAACGGAACTTGTGACAAAATAAATCAGAATAATAAAGAAAATATCTAATCCGTTGACTAAACACCTTAAAACTGATATATTCTAAGTTCAATATTCTGTCTTAAATATATATTTATAGTCAAAATATTGGTAAAACTAGGATTTATCTTATAAGATGAGGATAATCCTTTGGAGGAATAGAGTGGTCAGAATCAGACTCAAGAAGTTTGGAACAAAAAAGCGTCCTTTCTATCGAATCGTTGTTATGGATTCACGAAAACCTCGTGATGGAGAAACCATCGAAGAGATTGGTGTTTACCAGCCCATCGAAGTAGAAGAAAAACAGGTAGCTTTTGATGCAGATCGTGCTCGCTATTGGATTAGCGTTGGTGCTCAGCCATCAGACACTGTTCGCAAACTTTTTAACAAGAAAAACTTTACGATGTAAGGAGCGGGGTGACGGGGAATGGAAAAAGACCTGATTGAATACATTGCAAAATCACTGGTCGATGATCCCGGTGCAGTATCTGTAACTGAAGTCGAAGGTGAAAGGTCAACTATACTTGAGTTGCGTGTAGCCGAGACTGATATCGGTAAAGTTATCGGAAAGTACGGTCGTATTGCTCAGGCTTTACGTACTGTGTTAAGTGCTTCATCCACCAAAAATGGTAAACGCTATACTTTGGAAATAATGGACTAATGGAGCAATTTGTTGTTGGAATTATCCGAGGCTCCCATGGCCTTAAGGGTAATTGCAAAGTAGAAAGTACTTCTGGAGAATATGATCATTTTTTTGATTTAAAGGAAGTTACTTTACAGAAGAATGATGTCAAGAAAAAAATTGTTATAGAACAAGTATCCCTTGGCGACAGGATTCTGTATGTTAAGTTTAAAGGAATTAACTCTCCAGAAGAAGCAAAACTTCTTTCTGGATACGAGATTTTAGTTCCAAGAGAAAATGCTTGTCCTTGTGGAAAGGATGAGTATTACATCGAAGATTTAAAGCTTTGTTCATTGGTTTATATCCAAGACAAGGCGAAGGGTCTGGTAGAAAAAACTACGCCCACAGTTGTGGGTACAATCACAGACGTATTGGAAGGCGGAGCGGGAGACCTTTTAGAGGTTGTCCTGTCCGAGGGCTGCAACTTGCTTACAGAAGAAATGGTAAAAACCTCTTCTGGTGAAAACCGAACAGTTTTAGTTCCTTTTAAGAAGGAATTTATTGGTACTGTAGATATTTCTAGTAAGACAGTTCAGCTGAGGCACCTCTGGATTCTGGAGTAATTCATGAAGTTCCATGTGCTGACCTTATTTCCCGAGATACCACGTGCTTTTTTTGAAAGCTCAATCATGGCGAAGGCGGTTGAACGGGGAATTATTGCCTACGACTTAGTGAATATCAGGGATTTTGCCTATGATAAACACAAAACTTGTGATGACAGTCCCTATGGTGGCGGAGCAAGTATGCTAATGTTACCTGAGCCACTAGGACGTGCCCTTGATTCAGTAAAAGCAAAGAAAAAACGAGTAATTTACGTTACTCCTTCTGGTAAGCCTTTTACTCAAAAAATGGCACAAGAACTTAGCCAAGAAGACGAACTTGTGTTTATCTGTGGTCGTTATGAAGGTATCGATCAACGGATAATTGATTCTTGGGTGGATGACGAAATTTCCATAGGAGATTACGTATTATCCTCTGGGGAAATTGCAGCTACAGTAATTATTGATGCTGTGTATCGCCTTGTGGAAGGTGTTATTTCCAAAGAATCTTTGCAAGAAGAAAGTTATTCTGGTGGACTTCTTGAATATCCTCAGTATACTCGACCAGAGATATACGAAGGAATGAGGGTTCCAGAGATTTTGCTTTCTGGACACCACGAAAATATCAGGAAGTGGAGGCTTGAACAAAGGTTGGCAAAGACCTTGGTAAATAGACCAGATATGGTTTATTCTGCACGACAAAATGGTCTGCTTTCTTTAGAAGCCGAAGAAATGATTGAGACTATAACAGGTCAGAAGAAAAAATTTGGCCGAAAGAAAAACCATCGTAATGAGGTTAAGGAGTAAACAGATGGATTTGATTCAAACTATCGAAGAAGCCCAAAAAAAATCAGATATTGCTGATTTTAAAATTGGTGACACTGTAAAAGTTCACTTTAGAATTATAGAAGGAAAGAACGAACGTATTCAGGTATATGAAGGCATTGTAATTCGCTTTAAGAACTCAGGTATCCGTAAAACCTTTACTGTACGAAAGATTTCTTATGGTGTAGGTGTTGAACGTGTATTCCCATTACATTCACCTCGTATTGCAAAGATTGAACGAGTTCGTGCCGGTAAAGTTCGCCGTGCAAAGTTGTACTATTTGCGTGGCAAGGTTGGTAAAGCAGCCAAAGTTAAAGAGCTTATCGTTAAGAAAGTTGATAAGGTTTCAAAATAATTTTTTTGCCACATTTTTTTGTGGCAAACTAAATGAATATGCACGGTGTTGTTAATCAAATTGCCGCACATGAAAAAACCACTATTTCTTTAGGTCAAGGCCTTAGAGATGGTGGTTTTGTTTTTGTAAAAATACTACAAAACAAGGGTGGTGGAAATTATATTCTTTCTGTTGGAGATAAAAAAATTCATGGAACATCTCCCTTTAATCTTCAAGAGGGTTCGGTTTTAAGGGTTCAAATAAAACTTTCTTCTGGACAAATAAAACTTATTCCAGAGGAATTTAGTAATTTCTCAGAACTTCAACTTGTAAAATATAATTCAGATACAATTCAAAATAATCAAATTCCAAACAAAATAGCAGATGCATTAATCAATTTAGGTTTGCCACCAGATTCTATATCTTTAAAATTGATGTCCTTTCTTCAACAAATGGGGCTTAAAATTGATACTCAACTTTTAGCAAAATGCCGTCGTATTGCCTCTAAATTTTCAGGTAGACAATCAGAAGCGGCAGAAGTAGCATTATTTTTAGCTGAAAAAGGAATAGAACCAGATGAAGAAAAAGTGGCTGAACTATTAAATTTATTTTTATGTGATTATCCTACTGATTTCAAAGAAAAAAATACTAAACAAGATGATAATTTTTTAAGTTTTGAAGAAAAAGAAATAGATAATATTTTTTTTAAATTATTTGGGGTAAAACCTAGTTCTTTACCAAATTCTTACGGATTGCTTACTTTATTAAATCATTTATCAACTAAAAAAAAGCATTGGATAGTTTTACCTTTTCAATGTGTTTTTGACTCAGAAAAAAAATCTTCACCTTTGTTTTCATCTGGAAATATTAGAGTTTTATTAGATGTTCAGGAAAAAAATATCGAAAAAATATTGTTGCGTTTCCAAACAGATACTTTTGAATATAATTTTATGCTATATTATAATAGTTCCCATGTTTCAAAAATTGTATTTAACCGAAGTCCAGATTTTGAAAATAAGGGAAAAGAGAATTTAGCTGAACAAAATTTATTTGATTTATTTGGAGTAAAAACATCCTATACGAAAAAGTCTCTTATTGATTCCTTTTTTGTGGATGAAGTAGAATCAGTTTTAGCTGTAAGGTTGGAGGTTTGATTGAAAACAGTTAAGACAGCTGTTGCATTGCAATATCCTGAATGGGCAGATGCTCCCTTTATTTCTGTTAATGTAAAGGGATTGCTTGCTGAAACTGTAATTAAACTTGCTAAAGAAAATAATGTTCCTTTAAAGCAGGATACTTTTTTAAGCGATATTCTTTCAATACAGGAAATTGGATCATATGTTCCACCTGAAACTTACGAAGTATTAGCAAAGATTTTTGCATTTATTAAACAAAATGAATATGAACGAATTTAGACAAATGAAAAGAATTCCAGCAAAAGAATTAAAGCTTGGAATGAAGTTTTCTGCACCTCTTTTTTTTGACGATGGAAAAAATATGTTTTTACCAGAATCATGGCCAATTACAAATATTTTATTATCTGTTTTAAATCGATGGAATATTGAGTTTGTTCAAACCTACGGAAAAGAAATTAGTGCGGATGAAAAAAATCAAGAATAATTATAATTATTAAAAAAAGTTTTTACCTTAAGGAAAAAAATGGAAAGTACTAAGTCAATAGGTGTAAAAGGAGAAGAACGGGCAGTTTTATATTTAAAAGAAAAAGGTTATGAAATAATACAACGAAATTGGCGTACTAGAACAGGCGAAGTTGATATTATTGCCTTAAAAGAAAGTTTTTTGGTTTTTGTTGAAGTAAAAACTATGCCACATGGGACTACAGATACTTTAACTCATATTTTAGGGACAATAAAACAAAAAAGAATTGTTGAAACGGCTAAATATTTTCTTTTGAAATATCGACAATATAATGACAGCTATATTAGATTTGATGTAGTAGTTGTGGATATGCCTGGTTATGTTCCGATATACCACTTAGAAAACGCCTTTTCGGAGTAATATAATGTATGTTGCAAAGAGACTTTCAAATAAACTTGCTCGTGAAGCCAAAGTACGTGAGTTGCAACAAAAAGTTCAAGATCAGGAATATATGGAAGCAGCAATTCAAAGAATTGCACTGGTTTTGAGCAGAAAACTTGTAGAAAATAATAGCAATATGAGGACTCAATAAAATGGATTATTCAGAAAATGGGCGCCGAAATGGCAAACGTCATTGGAACAATAATAATAAAAAAAGTTACAATGATGACAGACGAAACGGAGAAAAAAGAGATTCTTCTTTTCATCATGATAAAAGAAAATTTGCATCAGATATTCCAGGATCTTTACCCTATCAAGTTCAAGAAGAAATATTAAAAGATCAACAGCATATTCGAGAACTTAAACAAAAACAATACACTTGTTGTAAATGTGGAAAACCTATTACTGATATTATATCTGCTTTGGCAGATAAAAAAACAGATGAACCAATACACTTTGATTGTGTTCTTGAAATTTTGAATGCAGAAGAAAAATTGCAAACAAATGAAAAGATTACTTACATAGGGCAAGGAAGGTTTGCTGTTGTATATTTCCCTAACATTCATGATTCAAGGAATTTTAATATTGTAAGAGTTATTGAATGGGAAGCAAAGGATAAAAAATATTCTTGGCGAACAGAACTTTCCGAGGCTTTTAGCCAAGTTCATTAATAAAAAAGGGGTTGTCATTGACAGCCCCTTTTTTGTGCCGGAAACCAGAATCGAACTGGCACGGATTATTCATCCGAGGGATTTTAAGTCCCTTGTGTCTACCTATTCCACCATTCCGGCATTTATTATATAATACATTAAAATTAATTTTGTGGCAAGTATGCTATAATAAAAAAAACAACTTGTTTGAAAACTTTAAGAAAAATATATTTTTAACAAAAAAAAATTACATAAAAAAATCACTTTTCTATTGACATAATTTTAGCTTTTTGTTATATTAACAAAGCATTGGGGGCGTAGCGAAGCTGGTTATCGCGTCGGCCTGTCACGCCGAAGATCGCGGGTTCGAGCCCCGTCGCTCCCGTAATCGCCTGTTCACTTTGTGAATGGGCGTTTTTTTTTCGGGCAGTAGCGCAGTTGGTAGCGCGCTAGGTTCGGGACTTAGAAGTCGCGGGTTCAAATCCCGCCTGCCCGAAAAATATGCAAAGGACGCACTGCGTCCGCCGGGATTTGAAGCGAGAAGCTATGCTTCGAAGCCGGGCAACAAATCCCGCCTGCCCGATATTATGCAAAGGACGCACTGCGTCCGCCGGGATTTGAAGCGAGAAGCTATGCTTCGAAGCCGGGCAACAAATCCCGCCTGCCCGATATTATGCAAAGGACATATTGTGTCCGTGGGGATTTGAAGCGAGAAGCTATGCTTCGATGCTAGGCAACAAATTCCGCCTGTTCTATCATAAAAGAGGTTATACCTTGTGCTTTTCGAAATTGAAGCTAGTACTTTTGTTTTAAAGCTAGGTAGAAACTTTCATCTGTCTGATTAATAAAAACCTCTGTTTTTTCGAGGATAAATGTTATACTAAGGGATAAATCTTGTTTTCTGATACGCACTTTCATTTAGGTCATACTATGGAAAAAGGCCAAAATATGGTTTCAGTTTTTGAAACTTTGGCTAAAAGAGATACTTTTTTTGCTCTTGATATTGGAACCCATTGCGATGATTTAAAATCAAGGGTTTCAACAGCTTTTAATCAATTAAATCAAATTACAGACGCAACTGTTTTTAATAAAGCAAAAAAATTTCTTTTTTTTAGTGCTGGAATTTGGCCTGCTCAAGAAGCTTGTAAAGATAGATTTTTTCAGATAAAAGAACTTGAAAATCAAGTACTAAGCTTTCTTCAACAAGGCGCCTGTGATTTTGAAGGAAACAAACTTGTTGCAATAGGCGAGTGTGGCATCGACCATCACTGGAATCCATCTGGTGCTGATAATAGATGCATTGAAGACTTTGCTACAAAAGAAATGCTAAACGGGGAATCTCAGTTGTTTGAAATGCAGATTGAATTAGCAAAGAAACTATCTTTACCTGTAATAGTTCATTCAAGAGACGGGTTTGAAGCAACTTACGACTGTATAAAAAACATAGGTTACGATTGTGGAATAATACATTGCTATTCATATGGTGTAAAAGAAGCGAAGGCTTTTTTGGATAGGGGATGGAATATTTCTTTTTCTGGCTCTATAACATATGCCAAACCTTCAAAAATGCCTCTTACTGAAGAATTAATTAAATATGTTCCTTTAGATAGAATGCTAATTGAAACTGATTCTCCATATTTAGCGCCTGTTCCCCACAGAGGGAAAGTAAATTCTTCGGTGTATGTTGAATTTGTATATAATTTTGTTGCCAATATATTAAATATTAGTCCTGAAAATCTTTCTTTAATTGTAGATCAAAATATTAGGAACTTATTCAATTTATAAAAAAATACTTTTATTTTTTTAAGCAATCAATTATACTTATTTTATGGATGAAATATTAGAAAAAAAAGGTTTAGATGAATTATGTAAATTAGTTGCCCAAACAGATGATGTTAATTTATTGTCTGATTTTTTTGAGTGTCTTTTTACACCCTCTGAACTAAAAGATTTTTCCAAAAGATGGTTAATCGTTAAAGAAATAGCAAAGGGAACTCCACAGCGAGATATTGCAGAAAAATTTCATATGAGTTTATGTAAGATTACAAGAGGTTCCAAAGAATTGAAAAAAAAAGACAGCGCATTCCGAATTATGTTAGAACGCGCCGCCCAATTTGATTAGATTTATTGTAATAAGGTTGCCAATTCAGGTCTTTGCCATCTTACAGCAATGTCATATGGGGTTTCCCCGCTTATGCTTTTTTGGGATTTATCTAATCCCATGGAAAGTAATCGTTTTACAGTAGCTGCATCACTTAATCTTGCTGCATAGTGTAATATTCCTTCTCCAGAAATGTCTGTTTTATTTCCTGCTTGTTTTACAATTTGATCCAAGACAGGAGCATTATCTTTTAATGCTAAAGATACAGCACATTCACCAGTATTATCTGCAATATAAGGATCTGCCCCGTATTGAAGCAATATAGATGCTAATTGAATTGAATCCTGAGCTATTGCTACAGTTAAAGGTGTTGTTCCAGAACTGTTTCGTCTGTTTACGGGATAATTCATTTTAAGCAACATTGTAAGTATTTCGGGTTCAACCATTGACATTACAGCCACATGAACAGGTGTGTTACCATTAGAATCGCTTAAATTCAAATTACTACCAAGAACAGCACGAATGGCAGCTTCTCCTTTTGGTAATACAATAGAAAATGGGGTATTTCCATCTGTATCTCTTCCAAGAGGATCTCCACCTGCTAAACGTATTATTGTTATCATTTCTGGATCGCCAAGTAATGCTGCTTCGTGAAATGCGTTCCGACCATACATTTCTTGAATTAAAGGTGATGCTCCTTTTTCTAATAATAAGCGAACTAGTTCTGTACTACCACTTTGAATTGCATCGATTAAAACTGTTTTACCTGTTTCGTCAGTGGCGTTTATATCTGCCCCATTTTCTAAAAGTAGGGTAACCATATTCAGTTTACCAGCTCTAGCTGCTTCTGCTAAGGGAGTTTTTCCTGAAGTATTTCTTGCATTTAAATTTAATCCTGCCTTTACTAGAGCCTTTGTTGCTTCTATAGAGTTCCAACGAACACAAGCGTGAATAGGTGTGTTGCCCATATAATCTCTTGTTTCTTTGTTTGTGCCTTTAGTAATCAATGCATTTACTAAATTAGGGTCATTAGATTTAACTGCATTATAAAGGGCTGTTTCGCCGTTTGCATTTTTTGCGTTAGGATCAGCACCCTTTTCTATTAGCAGAGAAATTGCTTCTGAAAGTCCCCATTCTGCTGAATAATGCAATGGAGTGTTGCCACTACCATCTGTTGCTTTAATAACCTGGGATGATAAGAGCCAAGTTTTATCGCCAGATTTATCTTCTAAAGCAAGTCTTAATGGTGAGTAATCATCGTTGTTTGTTGAAAATACGTCAGCACCTCGGCTTAAAAGGAATTCTCCTGCTTTTTTTATATTTCTTTGTACAGCCAAAGAAAGGGGCGTATCTCCATTTTTGTTCCGTGCATTTATTTCAGAATTTAATGCAACCATATATTCCATATTTTCAATTAAGGTATCTGGTGTCGCCTTGTTGTCTGAATTTTCTGCAACAGTAGATGGACTTGCACATAATACTGCTAAATGTAAAGGGGTGTTTCCGTTGGAATCTCTTGTAAAAATATTTGACTGATTCAGTAATTTTGTGGTCATTTCTGGACCTTGTGTCAAAGCTTTGGTTAATGGTGTTTTCCCTTGTTTATCTTCTGCGTGAATATCTGCTCCATTTTGAGCATAAAAGTGTATTAAAGCAGTTTTTTTATGAGTTACAGCCAAAGAAAGGGGTGTTGTACATTCTTTATTTCGTTCGTTTATATCTGCTCCCATCGATAAAAACTGCTGAAGCATTGTAGAATCAGCACCATTTAATGTTGCAATATGAAGAACTGTATCGCCGTACATATCCTTTGCATTGATACTTGCCTTATTAGAAAGAAGTAAACTGTATATTTCTTTTTGTTTTTCTTGTGGAATAATCAATAACAAGGGAGTTTTTCCCATATTGTCTTGAGCATTTACATTTGCTCCAGCATTAAGCAATAATCTTGCAATTTCGATATTGCCATAACGAATTGCCTCATGCAAAGGAGTTGCTCCAGAAATATCTTGAGCGGAAATTGTTGCACCCTTATTCAATAAATATTCTACAATTCCTACATGATTTTGAATACTTGACAGATGCAATGGTGTTTGCCCATCGTTAAATCTTAAAGAAGGATTTCTAGTTAGAATTGCAGTTTCAAAATAAGAAAATGTTCCACCTTCTGGTTTCGCACCATTTAATAAAAGTGTTGAAGCAATATTTATACTTTTTAAGCTTTTATTATTTTGTAATGCAAGACCTAAGGGGGTTAATCCATTTTTATCAGGTGAAATAACTGGAATCTTTTTTTGGATGGCATAATCCAAAGCTGATTCATTTTCTGCCTTTACAAAATAATGAATTATAGAACGACCTGAAGGATCTCGTAGTTCTCCTGTTCGAGTTGTAATCATTGCTGGAAAAAATAGATTACCTTTTGCAATTCCTAATTCTAAAGCCGTTTTGCCTTCTGCATCCCTAGCAAAAATATCGCTATCAACTGCAGCAAGAATTTCTGCAGCTTGTACGCTATCATTTTTTATAGCAACATGTAATGCAGTATCACTTTCATTATTTTTAAGTTCTGTTGAAGCTCCCATGGAAATAAACAAGGTTACTAAATCCCCGTTATTTACTTTTGCAGCAGCATGAAGAACTGTATTTCCATACTCATCTGGAGAATCAATGTTTTCTTGTATTTTTAGTGAATCCTTTACTTTGTCAAAACTTCCAGAAAGAATTAATTCTTGAGGTGTTTTGGTAAAAGTTTTTTGCTCTACTTGAGTGACTGGAGTTGATGTACAAGCCATCAAAAAAGCAATAAAGGTAAACATATAAACAAAAAATTTAATGTTTTTATACATATGTACTCCTATTTAATCAGTAATTTTATTCTTTTAGGTTTAAAAAAGAAATGTTTGCTAAAAGAATAATAATTTATTATGTATTACATGAAAATAATAACATGCTTCCTATCTTTATTTATCGATTAAAATAAACTTGTTGTTAAGTATTTTTATGGTTCAAGATTTTTAAAATTATGAATTAAATTTTTTTTGCTTGAAAAAAATTATTTTTTTTTACAGTCTGAACAAGTTCCCCAAATAAAAGTCTGAATTTTATTTACAGTAAACTCAGCTGGTAACATTGATATTATTTTGTCGTACTCAAATTCTGTATCGGGATATAACATATCTAATACATTTCCACAACAGTTACATTTAAAGTGTAGATGATGGCTTGTATCTGCATCATAACGCATTTCATCTCCATCAATAGTCAAACTTTGAACTAATCCATTATCAATAAATAATTTCAAAGTATTATATACTGTTGTTCTTGATAAAGTTAGTATTTCTGGTGATAAAGCTTCGTATACTTTTTCGGCAGTAGGATGAAGTCTATTTTTATATAAGTAATTTAATATTTTAACTCTTTGAAAAGAAGGCCTAATACCACAAGCTAAAATTTTATCTGATATTTGTTTTTCGGTCAAAGGCTGAATCATCAATTTTCCTTGAAAAACAAGGGGTTATGATAACCCCTTGTTAATGTATTTAGCCGAAATATCTATTCAAAAGCCCCATAAAGCCTGCTCCATGGCGAGCTTCGTCTTTTGCCATTTCGTGGACAGTATCATGGATTGCATCATAACCCAACTCTTTTGCTCTTTTTGCTAGCATTAATTTTCCTTCGCAAGCACCAGCTTCTGCATCAGAACGAAGTTGAAGGTTTTTCTTTGTACTAGCTGTAACAACTTCACCTAAAAGTTCTGCAAATCTAGCTGCGTGGTCAGCTTCTTCAAAAGCGTAACGTTTAAAAGCTTCTGCAATTTCTGGATAACCTTCTCTGTCTGCTTGACGACTCATTGCAATATACATTCCTACTTCTGTACATTCACCCATATAGTTGTCTTTTAATCCTTGAACTACTTCAGCGTCTAAACCTTGAGCAATTCCAACTTTGTGTTCATCTGCAAAACCACTGAAAGCAACCTGTTCCTTAAATTTATCAGCAGGAACACGACATTGTGGACAAAATTCAGGTGCATTATCACCTGTGTGAACATAACCACATACACTACATACCCATTTCTTCATACTTCACTCCTTGAAAAAGTCAATCATTGACTTTTTAGGCTGCTTTACAATCTAGCTGTGCATAAACAAGCATAGTGAAAAAGCAGCAATAATATAAAGCTTGCAACGCAAACTTTCAAAGATACTAACTGTTGAAAGTAAAGACAGTTTTATCTTTTAGTAAGTGTAATTAATACAAAATTGTAATCATTACAATTTTGATATTATACGAAACTAAATATATTGTCAATATTTTTTTATTCAGAAACTGTTATTTCTTGTGTTTGTCCTTTTTCAAGTTCTACAAGAGCAGCAGAAAATTGATTTTTGTAAGTAATATATGAAGTTTGGAATTCATTTATCTTAACTCCGAATTTTAGGTAAAAACTTCCTTCTGGAAGTGAAATTGTAGCAGTTGAATTAGGTTTGATACTTATGTTCCTTGTTGAAGAATCACTAAAATTTGAAGATGTGGACCAGGTTATTGAAGTAAAAGTTTTTGATGTTGTATTTCTAACTTTAAGATTTGCTTCTAAGGCTTGTTTATATTTAAGCTGTAATTCCCCATCATCATGATTGACTATAAGCTCTGTTCCTTTGTTAGCTAAGTATTCAGTCCCATCAATTGTGACATAAACACGATATTTTCCATCAGAAATATTTTGAATTACAGTGGATTGATTATAGCTAATCCTACAAGAGTGAGTTTTATTAGAAAAAAGATTAATGTTATCAGCTGGTTCAAGTTTAATTTGAGTTATTACAGTGCCAGATAATTTGTTTACAAAAGTATAAGAAGAAGTTCCTCCTAGTCCTGAAAGAAGAAAACTACAACTTGATAAAAGGAAAGAGAAGAGAACAAGTAAAAACAAAGAAAAGTTTTTCATAAAAATCTCCAGTTCTTTAGGTTTAACATATAAAAAAAATAATATAAATAAAGTAACATAAGAATTATATCATATAATAAAAAACTTTGTCATTGTTCTATTGATATAAAAATTTTAAATCTTAGGAATCATAGAAAAAAAATGTTAATAAAATTTTTTTCTATGCCTATAGTTTCTGTTATATATTCCCAAAAAAATGTCCTTTGCAATAAAAAGCCGCAAGAATGTTCAAAAAAAGATAAGGTACATTCTTGAAAGCAAGTGATAGCTTTCGACAATCTTTGAAGTTGCAATTTTACATAAATACTCTTATAAAAAAAATGACAATTAAATTTATAGGAGTAAATTCAAAAAAATGGCAACTTTGCAAAAAAAAAGAAAAATTACCTGTACTACGCTTTAAGATTTAATCTGTTTTACAATAATAGCATTGCGTCCCCATAAGAAAAAAATCTGTAGCGATTTTCTACAGCCTGGGCGTATGCATTCATTATTTTTTCTTTTCCTGCAAAGGCACTTACTAGCATTAGCAATGTGGATTCAGGTGTGTGAAAATTAGTAAAAAGTTTATTTACAACTTTAAATTTATATCCAGGATAGATAAATATATTTGTGTTTCCTGTACCAGAAGGTAAGATTTGTTTTTCTTCATCCCAGGCTGATTCTAAGGTTCTTACAGATGTTGTACCTACAGCAAGGATTGGTCTATTTATTTTTTTTGCTTCTGTAACAAGTTTAGCTGTTTCTGAAGTTATGGAATAACTTTCATAATGCATTTTGTGGTCTTTAATTTGTTCTGCTCTTACTGGAAGAAAAGTACCTAACCCAACGTGCAAAGTAACCCAAGCTTTTTGAATCCCTTTAGTTTCTAAGGTTTCTAGCATTTTTTTCGTAAAATGAAGACCTGCAGTAGGGCAGGCAGCAGAACCTGTTTCTTTTGCATAAATGTTTTGATATCGACTACTATCTTCTTGTGTGTCTTGGCGACGAATATATGGCGGAAGTGGAATATGTCCGTTTACTTCAAACCATTCTTCTGTAATGTTGCAGTTGAATTCTATGGTTCTAAATTCTGTTCCCTCATCAGCAGAATTTTTGATTATTGATGCTATGCTTCCATCTGGAAACTGATATTTACAACCCACCCGTTGCTTTTTTGCATTTTTTACCATAGCTTTCCATTTATTTTCGCCTAAAGGCTGAATAAACAAAAATTCACATTCCCTTCCTGTGGTTTCTTTTATTCCATAAACTCTAGAGCGTCTAACTTTTGAATCATTGAATATCATTAAAGCATCTTCTGGAATTAATTCAGGAAGTTCATTCATCATGTGGTGAGTTACTTTTCCAGTGTTTTTTTCCAAAACCATTAATTTATCTTCACCTCTTATGTTAGAAGGATGCTGAGCAATTAATTCTTCTGGAAGATCAAAGTAAAAATCTTTAGTTAGCATATGAAAATTATAGCGAAAAACCTTATCTTTGGAAAGTGAAAACTCAAACTAAAAAAAAAGAGTTTATTTAGAACAATAATCTTTCACGGGAATTAACTTTATTCTGTAGACCTAAATGTTCATAGGCTTTTTCTGTAACAATTCTACCTCTGGGAGTTCGTTGCAATAATCCACATTGAATTAAATAGGGTTCATAATAATCTTCTAAGGTATCAATAGATTCACCAATAGAAATTGCTAAAGTTTCAGCTCCCACAGGTCCTCCACCGAAATTATCTATAATGCTTAGTAATATTTCTCTGTCGTATTTTTCAAGCCCTAAACTGTCTATTTCAAGGCGTTCAAGTCCAATTTTTGTAATTTCAACTGTAATTATTCCTTTATTCAGAACTTGAGCAAAGTCACGGATTCTGCGTAAAACTCTATTGGCAATACGTGGGGTTCCTCGTGAACATTCAGCCATGAGTAAAGCTGCATCTTTTTCTACAACTACATTTAATATCTTAGCAGATCGGTGAATTATAGCGGCTAACTCTTGTGGGGAATAAAAATTAAATCGCTGAACAATTCCAAAGCGACTGATAAGTGGACTAGAAACCATTCCGGCCTTTGTTGTAGCTCCCACAAGGGTAAATTTTGGAATGGGAATTCGCACTGTTCTAGCTGCTGCTCCTTGTCCAATTACCCAATCTAGTTCGTAATCTTCCATGGCAATATAAAGCATTTCTTCGATCGTAGGCTTTAATCTATGAATTTCATCTATAAAAAAAACTGTTCGTTCTGTTATGGTAGAAAGGATTCCTGCTAAATCCTTGGGTTTATCTAAAGCAGGGGCGCTTGTTACCTTAAAATCAGCTTGTAATTCATGGGCTGTGATTTGAGCTAAAGTCGTTTTACCAAGACCTGGGGGACCAATTAAAAATAAATGGTCTAAACTTTCTTTTCGAGTTCTAGCTGCTTCTATAAAGACTGAAAGATTATCTTTTACAGCACTTTGCCCCAAAAATTCATTCAATAATTGTGGACGTAAAGTTATTTCTTGATTATCATCTTCTAAAGGAATCGATGGATGCAAAATTTCATTCATTAGGCTAACTCCACGATGGCTTTACGGAATAAAATGCCTTCTTTTTCAGTTTGGGTTTTGCCCTCTAACTCTGAAACAAGTTGTTGTTCTAGTTTATTTATTACTTCTTCGCAAGAACGTTTTTCATATCCCATAGAAGTAAGGGCATCGATAAGGTCTTGCCATTGAAGAGGTACATTAGTTTGTTTTGGAGAAATTCTATTGGATTCAAGAGTTAGTTTGCCTTTTAGAGTAAGCATCATTTTTTGAGCAGTTTTTTTGCCAACTCCTGGAAGCCGCTCTAATTGAGCTAAATCTTCGCTGTCTAAGGCTTGCAATAGTTGATTCAAAGTTATACCAGACATAATTTTCAAAGCACCCTTAGTTCCCACTCCATCTACTTTTAGCAAATCAAGAAAAACAGCTCGTTCTTCTGCAGAGGAAAAGCCAAACAGTTTCATTGAATCCTCTCTGTGTTGGAGCCAGGTATAAATTTTTGCAGTTTCACCTACTACAGGAAGTGAATCTAGGGTTGTGTCTGGCACAGAAATATCCCATTCAATTCCCCCTGTTTCAAGGTGAAGATTTTGAGGAAGCTTTGCAGTAATTATTCCTTTCAAACTATTGAACATAAATTGAATTATACCGAAAAAATCTTTTCATGACTACTGTTAATTATAAAAGTGACAACTATGATTTCTAGTGTTATAATCATTTTATGAATAGACTCTTTTTTAAGTTTTTATGTCTTACGATTATTATTTTTAATTTTTCTTATTTTTCTTTTACAGAAGAAACAAAAATCTACTTAGAAAAGATTGGAACTTTTCAATGTGGTGAACAACCTAAGCAGGTTCTTTTTTCGCCTGATGGTAAAAAAATTGTGTTACCCTTGTTAGATGACCAAGGATTTGATGTTTTTGATGTAAGTAATGGAAAAATGCAAAGTAGAATTTGTCCTCCTAATTCTTCCCAAAAGGGTTTTGCAGAAGGATTATTTATTCCTGAAAAAAATGCTTTTTTTGTTTCTCAAATGACTACAGGCTTAATTTATGAATATTCTGCTACGGATTTTAAATTCCGAAGAGAAATAAATACACATGGGGTTTGGTCAAAATTTATAGCATGGTCACCAGAAAAATCTTTATTAGCCGTTTCAAATTGGGTTTCTAATGATATTTCTTTAATTGATTATGAAACAGGGACAGTCGTAAAAAAAATTAAAACAGCATCTGCTCCAAGAGGAATGATTTTTGTTGATGAAGGTGAAAATCTTATTAGTTTATCTTTTGAAGGTGGTCGAATAGAAAAGTTTTCTGTTTCTTCTGGAGATTTAATAGATTCAATTTATGTAGAAAAAAGTGCTATGCGTCATGTTGTAGTAGATTCCCTATTTAAAACTGCATATGTAAGTGATATGTATCATCGAAATATTTTTTCTATCGATTTAGATTCTTTTGAAATTAAAAATAAAATTCGTGTTTTTTCAAATCCCAACACAATAGATTTACTTGATGGTAGATGGCTTTTTGTTTCTTCTAGAGGACCAAATAACCCAACAGATTATACTTTAAGAAGTCCAGAAAATGGTAGAATTACAGTAATTGATACAAAAACCATGACAGTTGCCCTAGAAATTCAAGGAGGAAATCAGCCAACAGGATTGGATATTTCCCCAGATGGAAAAATTCTGTGTTTTTCAAATTTTCAAGACGCAAACCTAGAATTATATAAAATCATCCTAGAAAAATAATTTTAGCTTCTTGTGTGAATATCTACTTGAGGGAAGGGGATTTCAATTTTTGCTTCATCAAAGGTTTCTTTGATTGCAATAAAAACTTGATTCCTTACAGCATTTAAGTCGCTGTTGTTTAACCACACGCCAAGTGTCAAGTTGATTCCAGAGTCTGCAAATTCAGTATAAAATAAAACAGGTTCAGGGTCTTTTAGTACTAAAGGACATTTTTCTGGAACTGTCGCTAGCGTGTCCAAGGCATATTTTAAGTCTGTGTCATAAGAAACAGAAACTACAACATCTAATCGGCGTGTAGGATAAAATGAAATATTTTGTAGGTTAGTGTTTACGACTGTTTCGTTGGGAATTCTAACCATTTTATTGTCTGGGGTTTTAATTTTTATTGAAATTAAATCCACAGAATCTACTGTTCCAGATATTCCATCGATAGTTACAAAGTCCCCGATTTTAACTGCATGGTCTGTAAGTAAAAAGAAACCACTGATAATATTACTTATTGAAGTTTGTGCTGCAAAACCCACTGCGATTCCTGCGATTCCTGCTGCTCCAAGTAATGCTGTTAAATCAATATCAAATAATCCAAGAATATAAATTATTATAAGTATATAAAAAATATATTTTACACTTTTTGTTAGTAAGGATGCTGTATGAGGATTTAGTTTGTTTACTGCAATTTTTTTAACTATTTTTTTTATAATAAAGTAAATTACAAAAAAAATAGTTAAGCCTATTACATTTGTTAAAATATTAAAAAGCATTTCTGAATTAAAAAACTCTTTTATTGATTCACTCATATTTGTTCTCCTACAAATATTAATGCATGGTACATTTATTTTTCAACAAAATTATGTTTGCAGATGTTATCTACTGGGCAAGTTTTACACAGTGGATTTCTTGCAGTACAAATATATCGCCCGTGAAGAATCATCCAGTGGTGAGCGTGTTTCATATATTTATAAGGAATTTTATTAATTAAATCATTTTCTACTGATTCTGGAGTTTTGCTGTTAGAAAGTCCTAATCGTGGGCTAATTCGAAGAAGATGGGTATCCACTGGCATTGTAGGTTGGCCAAATATCACATTTAGTACTACATTAGCAGTTTTTCTTCCTACACCAGGTAGCTTCATTAGTTCTTCTCTTGTTGAAGGTATTTCTCCATTAAAATCTGAAAGTAACATTTTACACAAACTTATGATATGCTTTGCTTTGGATCTATAAAGCCCAATAGATTTAATGTATTTTATTAAACCTTCTTCTCCTAATTCAAGAATTTTTTGAGGAGAATCAAATTTTTCGTAAAGAGATTTAGTTGCTTTGTTTACGCTTTTATCTGTGGCTTGGGCGGAAAGAACTACTGAAACTAACAATGTAAATGGGGTAGGAGCCTCTAGTTCACTTTTGGGTTCAGGATTTAACTTTTGAAAGGTGTCAAAAAGTTGAATAATTTCTGATTCACTTAGAAAATCAAAGTCGCTAGAGGCTTCTGGTTCCATGGTATTATTTTAACCTTTAATTGCCTTTTTTAGAGCTTCTACCATATTGGTTGATTCCCATGAAAATTCACTTCTACCAAAATGCCCATAGGCAGCGGTGGCTTGATAAATGGGTTTCTTTAAATCTAAGGTTTTAATAATTCCTGCTGGAGTACAATCAAAAACTTCTTTTATTGCATCAGCGATTATTGCGTCTTCTACCTTTCCTGTTCCAAAGGTATCAACCATTATGGAAACTGGAAAGGGAACTCCAATGGCATAGGCTAACTGTACTTCGCAACGTTCAGCAAGTTCAGCTGCAACAACATTTTTTGCAATGTAACGAGCCATGTATGCTGCTGAACGGTCTACTTTTGAAGGGTCTTTTCCAGAAAAAGCACCTCCCCCATGGCGTCCCATGCCACCGTATGTATCTACAATTATTTTACGACCTGTTAAGCCTGTGTCGCCAAAGGGACCACCAATAACAAATCGTCCAGTGGGGTTAATAAAAAATTTAGTATCCTTATCTAAAAGTCCAGAAGGTTCAAGTACAGGTTTTATTATTTCTTCAATCAAACTTTCTTTTATTGTGGAATAATTAATTTCAGGGTCGTGTTGATGAGAAATTACAACTGTATCAATACGAATTGGCTTATGATCTTCGTACTGAATTGTTACCTGACTTTTTGCGTCTGGGCGCAACCAATTCATGCCGCCTTTTTTTCGCATATTAGAAGCTTTAAGTAGAAGTTTGTGAGAATACATAATTGGAGCTGGCATAAGTTCAGGTGTTTCAGAACAAGCAAATCCGAACATCATACCTTGATCGCCTGCACCTTGTTGCCCTTGATACTCAGAAAGACCTTTGCCTACAACACCTTGATTTATATCTGGGGATTGGGCATGTATCATATTCATTACAGCCATAGAATCGCAATCTAAGCCATAGTCTGAATCTGTGTATCCTATTTCCCGTGCTATATTTCTAGCAACCTGTTGTACGTCAACAAATGTACTAGTGGTAATTTCACCTCCAACAAGTACAAGAGCTGTAGAGGCAAATGTTTCGCAAGCAACATGACTTTCGCTATCATTTTTCAAACATTCGTCTAGTATTGCGTCAGAAATTTGGTCGCAAAGTTTATCTGGATGTCCTTCGCCAACTGATTCTGAAGTAAAAAGATATTTTTTCTTTTCCATAAGATAATAAAACTCCTAATATAATAATATTTAAGCATAAAAAATAAAAAAAATATAGTGTTTTAATAAAAAAAGCCTATTTTCTTAAATTGTGTTCGATTTTTTCTCAATTTCAGCTTCTAGTTATAAAAATCTCAAAAACTACTATACCATAATTCTAAAATGTAGTATACTATATTTATAGGTTAATTAATTATAATTTATCTGGAGGAATTATGGCCCTATATAAAACGTATTCAGAAAAGCAAAAAACTTGTAAGGTTAAATTTGAATTATCAGCTGAAGCAGCTCAAGGAGCTGAAAAAGTTTGGCTTGCAGGTGATTTTAACAGCTGGAGTAGTGTAGATACTCCAATGAAAAAATTGAAAAATGGGAGTTTTAATGTTACTCTTACTTTGGAAACAGGTAGAGAGTATCAATTTCGCTATCTTTTAGATGGTAAGCGATGGGAAAACGATTGGGCCGCTGATAAGTATATTCCTGCACCATTTTCAAATACTGACAACAGTGTTGTTATCGTTTAATACTAATTATTGTCAAATTTTGCTGCCCTTTTTTCAGGGCAGTTATTTTTTTAAATAAAGGATAATTATTGATGAAAATTGCAATTACTTACGAAGATGGAATGATTTTTCAGCATTTTGGAAAATCTCCTAATTTTTTAATTGGTTCCGTAGAAAATAATAAAGTTATTTCTGCTCAAGTTGTTTCTACAGAAGGTTCAGGACATTCTCTTTTGATTAAGTTTTTAAAAGAATTAAATGTAGATACTGTTGTTTGTGGTGGAATTGGTCAAGGTGCTAGAGATGGTTTGGAAGCGGAAGGTATAAATGTTATTGCAGGTCAATCAGGTTCTGCAGATGCCGCTTTGCATTTTTGTGCCAATGGGGATTTAAAAGACAATCCGGCAGGAAAATGTAATCATCATCATGGGGACAGTTGCAGCAATCATAGTTGTGCTGACCACAGTTGCGGAAGCCATTAAAATACACGGATTATTAAAAAGAATCCCGCATAAGAGCAATGCTTTTTACTTTGCCTTTGCGGGATTTTTTATTGTTGCAAATTAATTTGCTTTATTATTGCTGCAAATTAGATTCGCTTTATTATTGCTGCAAATTAAATTCGCTTTATTATTGCTGCAAATTAAATTCGCTTTATTATTGTTGCAAATTAAATTCGCTTTATTATTGTTGCAAATTAGATTCGCTTTATTATTGCTGCGAATTAAATTCGCTTTATTATTGCTGCGAATTAAATTCGCTTTATTATTGCTGCGAATTAGATTCGCTTTATTATTGTTGCGAATTAATTTGCTTTATTATTGCTGCGAATTAGATTCGCTTTGTTATTGTTGCGAATTAATTTGCTTTATTATTGCTGCGAATTAGATTTGCTTTATTATTGTTGCGAATTAGATTCGCTTTGTTATTGCTGCGAATCTGCAAGAAGGCTTGCTTCTCCAACAAATTCAGTGATTTTGTCTTCTGCGATAAGGCGTGCAATAGTTGCATTAATTGCATCAACTAATTCTGTGTTGCCTTTCTTTATAGCAATAGCAGAACCACCTTCTGTATCCTGGAAAGTATATTCTGCAATCATTAAATCTGGGTTTGCGTTTACATAAGCCTTTGCAACAGGTAATTCAGCAATAACTGCTTCGATTTTGTTGTTTTTAACTTCCATAATCAAGTCAGGCAAAGTTCCAAGTTCTTTAACCTGTGGATGATTGTTATCCAAATCGCTACCAGTTACACCTTTGATTTGTTCTTTTGCAATTCCTACTTGAATTGCACCTTTTTGTGCACCGATTAATACATCTTTTAAAGATTCTGGGTTTGCAGCATATTTTGCTTCATCTGCAACACGAATTACAGCCCCGTGAACAGCTTCATAATAAATATCTGAAAAGTCCACGTTTTGTTTTCTTTCTTCTGTAGGTGTCATACCTGAAATTACAAAATCTACATTTCCTGAAACTAATGCAGCAAGTAGACCATCAAAATTCATGTCTTTGATTTCTAATTCAACACCTAAATCTTTTGCAATTTCTTGTGCAATAGAAATATCAAATCCAACGATGGTATCTTTTCCATCTACCATTGAATGGAATTCATATGGTGGGTAGTCAGCGGATGTTCCAAGAATGATTTTACCATCAGCTTTGATTTTTTCCATTACAGAAACATCTTTTTTTCCACCAGCCATAACAGGTAGTACCATCATCATAGCAAAGAAAAATGCAAAAATTGTTTTCATTGTCTTCATAAAATGACCTCCAAAATAATAATAAAAAATTATACCAAATATGAATGTATCACTTCAAGTACTTAAAAAAAATACTATAGACTAGATTTTTTTTTTATATCATAATTAGAATATGAAGGAAATTTGTTTAGACTTAAATAAGGGTGAAATATATAATGGGTTTGAAGTTTTAGAAATAAATGATATTTCTGATTATAAAGCAAAGGGTATTTGGCTTAAACACAAAGCTTCTGATTTAGAAGTTTTTCATATAGTATGTGATGATAAAGAGAATTTATTTGCTTTTGCTTTTGGAACTCCCTCAGAAAATTCTACAGGGGTTGCTCACATTCTTGAACATTCAGTTTTATGTGGTTCAGAAGCCTATCCTTTAAAAAATCCTTTTATCCGATTGGCAAATCAAAGTATAAAAACTTTTTTGAATGCAATGACTTTTCCTGATAAAACAGTATATCCTGCTTCTTCTGTTTCTAGGGAAGATTATTTTAACTTAATGGCTGTTTATGGGGATGCTGTTTTTTTTCCTAAATTAGAAAAATGGACATTTTTGCAAGAAGGTCATAGGTTAGAATTAGACGCAAATAATGAACCCTCTATTCAAGGTGTGGTATACAACGAAATGAAGGGAAATTATTCTAGCTTTGATGGTGTAGCTTCTGATTGGGTTATAAAAACTATGCTAAAAGACACCATATATGATTATGATTCAGGTGGTGACCCATTAGATATTCCAAACCTAACCTATGAAGAATATTTGAATTTTCATCATGTTCATTATTCACCTTCAAATTGTAAGGTTTTTCTTTATGGTGATATTTCCACAAAAGAACAGTTAGATTTCTTAAATTCAAAGATATTAAGTCGTTTTAAGGATTTTTATTTTAAAGATAATTCTAAGAAAATTAAAGATAAACTAACTCAAATGAAATTTCCTACTAGAAATTTTGAAAATGGTCCTTTGATTGTAGAAAAACCAGGCCCTATGGAAAAAAATAAAACTGATTCTTCGACAGTCAATATTTCTTGGTGTCTAGAAGATGCTATAGATCCTATTTCTAGAATGGAAATAATACTGTTAATCGAGATTCTTATGGGACATGATGGTTCTCCCTTGTCTCGAGCATTGGTGGAATCAAATTTAGGTGAAGATTTAGTTCCTAACTGTGGTTTATTTTCTGAAATGAAGTGGTCTTTGTTAAATACAGGACTTAGAGGTGTGCCACGGGAAAATTCACAAAAGGTTTATCAACTTGTAAAAAATGTTATTCAAAATTTATATGAAAATGGTATTCCTCAAGAAAATCTAGATGCTGCAATTCTATCCGTGGAATTTTCTCAACGAGAAATTCAACGGTTCTATGGTCCATATTCTCTAGTTTTAATGAGACGATGTTTACAAGGTTGGCTTTATGGATTTCCTCCATTTTATACAATGTCCTACATTTCAGCTTTTAAAACAGTAAAAGAAAGGGTTTTAGCTAATTCTGATTATTTACGAAATTTGTTAAAAACTCATTTGATAGACAATAATTACTGTGGAATCATCACTGTTTATCCTGAAGAATCTTATGAAACGGAAAGATTAGAAAGGGAAAAAAAATTAGCAAAATCATTGTTAGCTCAAACTACAATAGGGGATGTTAAAAAAAGCCAACAAGCCTTAACAGAATTCCAACAGACCGAGGATTCTCCAGAAGTGGTAAAAACTTTGCCCCATGTTTCACCCTATAGTTTAGACATCACACTAGATAATTTTACTACAAATCCTTGTACAACAAAAAATAATGTGCCACTTTTTATAAACGAAGAAAACACAAACGGAATAACCTATTTGAAACTTTGCATCCCTGTGGATGTTCTTGATCCAGAAGATTATCTTTATTTACCTCTTTTTTCTATTGTGGCTACAAACTGTGGTTTTGGAGGTAAAAATTGGGTAGATACTGATTCTAGAATTGTTTTAAATACCGGAGATTTTACTGCTTCTGTTTTTTATTCTGTAATGTATGAAGCCCAGGGTGTTAAAAGAGACCTTTCTGTTCAAGGTAGAGATTGGCTAATGTATCGATGCAAATTTCTTGTTGAAAATGCACCAGAAGTAATGAATATTTTTTATGACTGCATATTAACCACAGATTTTTCTGATAAAAAAAGAATTACTGATCTAATTGTGGAATTCAAAAATGATTTAATATCTTCTGTTGTCCCTATGGGAATGGAATATGCTAGTAGCCGTGCAAATTGCCGATTATCTGTTTCCTGTGCAAAAGATGAAATATCCCATGGTTTAACACAATTATTTTTCATTTTAGAGCAAACTGATAATATTGATGTCTTAATTCAAAGATTTTTAAAAATTCAAAAACGTCTTTTGGAAGCCGGAGGTATTTTTCATGTAATTTCTGATTCAGAAGGAATAGAAAAAATAAAACCTCATTTAGATTCTTTAGTGGAACGAACAAAAATTTCTGCTCCTGTGGAAGTAAAAACTTTCAAAGACGAAGATTTTTATTCTCTAACAGATAAACCCTTAGGAGCATTAAATTTTAATAGTTTACAAGAAATTCAAGTTTTTTCCACATCAACCCAGGTCGCATTTGCTGCTTTATCTTGCCATTCTAGTTCTTATGCCACAATTGAATCTGTAGCAGAATCTGTTTTAGCTCATTTACTAACTAATTTTCATCTTTGGGAACAAATTAGAACTATTGGAGGAGCTTACGGGGCATCTGCTGTGGTAGATCCATTGAGCAATTATTTTTCATTTTCTTCTTATCGAGATCCAAAACCCTATCGCTCCTTACAAGTTTATATGCAAGCTTTGGAAGCAGTTGCAAAAGACGGGGTTGATTCTGAATCTTTGGAAAAAGCAATAACAGGTTGCTATAGTAAAGAAATTCAACCTAAAACTCCATCAGCTAGAGGAAGCCTTGGGTTTAACAGATATCTTTGTGGAATTTCTCCAGAATTAAGGAAAAAAAAATTACAATTATTGTTAACTGTAACTCCTCAGGATGTTTCAAAGGCTGCAATGAGAATCTTAGATCAAATGAAGAATAAATCCTATAAATCAATTGTCTGTGGAAAAAATATAGATAAATCTAAAGAAAACACTGGAAATATTATTAGTTTGCCTGTATAATAAAAATACAGAAATTGTCAGGGTGGTTTATAATGGACAAAAGACTTAGAGAATGTAGTGACAAACTTAGAAAACTTGTTTCTGATGTGCAGGGTGCTCCTTATCCAGGTAATTTAGAAGATGAATTATATGAAATCTGGTATGAGCATATTCAGCGAACTGCTGTGGAATGTTTTGAGTTCTTGGATGCAAATTTCCCAAGAGAACAAGAAGATATTTCAAAAACAATAAATAAAATGTTTTAACATTTTATTTATTGTCTATTTCTTTATTAGGGTTCTTCGGAATTATTTATGTTTTTTTCATTAGAGTCTGAATATGTCAGCAGCTTTAAATAATATTAGTTTAGATTTGCATAAACTATCAGGTTTGCTACGTAAATGTGGATTTGAACGCTGGAGGCATTGTTTTTGTGGAAGCCATGCTTATACTGGCGAAAAAGTATTTTTTTTAGTTGAATTGTTTTTAATTAATCCTGGTCTTTCTCCTTCCGTTATTCAATGTTCCAAGCCTGAACCTTTAGTTGGTTCTTTAGATACATCAGAGTTACTAATGACTTTTGAACCTCCTGCTTCTCATTCCTATGTTTTGGTACGAGTAGCTGCTTATGGTAGTACTCCAAGAGTTTTTACGGCAATTTATCCTTGTAAGGATTTTATAGCTACAAAAAAAGAAATACAAATAAAAGATGGAGCTTTTTTCTTAGACGGCAAAACTCTAAAAGGTTCTTTTATAGACCAATATTGTATATCTTGGAAGCTTAATGTTAGTCGACAAAGTTCTTTTTCTACTCGAAGTCCAGACAAGGGAATGTTTTGGAATTCATCTGGAACAAGGGCAGTTTTTTCTGGTGAAATTTCTATTCAAAATGAAAGCTATATAGTTTCTCCTGGTGCTTCATATGGATATATTGATAAAATGTGGGGAAAAAAATTACCTTGCCCTTTTTTTCATCTTTCATGTTCCCATATGCGAAGTTCCATTACAGGGATGGTTTTAGCAAATTCTTCTTTTGCTATTCAAGGAATGTATTCAGATTCTTTTTCTGTATTTTCAGAAATAGCAACAGGCGATCAAGTTGTAAGGATTTCTCAAAAAAAAGCTTCTGGTAAACCTTTTTTTGATTGTGTTGCCTCAGAGGATACTTTGCATTGGATTGTTTCTTCTACCTACAAAGGATATCTTTTGGATATCGATGTTTTCTGTAAAACAAGTGATATGTTTGTTAGAACTTATCCTTTGCCTTCAGATTCTATGTCGGAACTTCAAGTATTAGGTGGTACTGCTGGAACTGGGGAACTTAGACTTTATAATCGCATTGGAAAAAATATTGAGCAAATTGAACAAGTTCAGTTAGAAGATGTAATTTGCGAATATGGTGGTCTTGAAAACTTAGCTTCACAATAAAATCATCTTTTTTTGAAAATTTAAGTTATTTTTATTTTTTTTCTTGCTTTTTCTCTTTTTTTTTCTTACTTTGAAAGTATGAATTACGAACAATATACAATTAAGGCACAGGAAGCCTTGCAGAATGCAGCTAGTATTGCTCAGCAAAATGACCATAGTCAAGTTGGGACAGAGCATATTTTGCTTGCCCTGTTAGAGCAAAAGGATGGACTTATTCCTCCTTTGGTGGAACGGATTGGTGTTTCGCCATCCGCTTTGATTCAAGATACAAAACAAGCTTTAGACTATTATCCAAGGATAAGTGGAGATGCACAAATTTCATTGTCTTCGGAAGCAGCAAAAATTCTTGCAAAGGCTGATAAAGAAGCAGCTTTTCTAAAAGATGAATATCTTTCTACAGAGCATATTCTTTTGGCTATTGCTGAATCCGATGGTCGAAGCAAGGATTTACTCCAAAAAAGGGGAATAACAAAGAAATCTATTCTAGAAGCCTTAAAATCCCTTCGAGGAAATCAGCGAGTAACAAGTCAAGATCCAGAGGCTACATTACAGTCCTTGGAAAAATTCTGCCGTGATTTAACTTCTTTGGCAAAGCAAGAGAAAATTGACCCTGTAATCGGAAGGGACGAAGAAATTCGTAGAGTAATGCAAGTTCTTTCTAGGCGAACAAAAAATAATCCTGTGCTTATTGGGGAGCCAGGTGTAGGAAAAACTGCCATTGTAGAAGGACTTGCCAGACGAATTGTATCTGGAGATGTTCCCGATAGCTTAAAGAACAAACGGCTTCTTTCCTTGGATTTAGGTTCTTTGGTAGCAGGTGCAAAATTTCGAGGCGAATTTGAAGAAAGATTAAAAGCTGTTATCAATGAAGTGCAAAAATCAGAAGGTCAAATCATTCTTTTTATTGATGAATTGCATACTTTAGTTGGAGCAGGGGCTTCTGAAGGTTCAATGGATGCATCTAATCTATTAAAACCAGCTTTGGCTAGAGGTGAACTTCGGGCAATTGGTGCAACTACTCTGGATGAATATCGTAAATATATCGAAAAAGACGCAGCCCTTGAACGAAGATTTCAGCAGGTTTATTGTGCTGAACCTTCTGTAGAAGATTCCATTGCAATTCTTCGTGGATTAAAAGAAAAATACGAAGTTCATCATGGTGTTAGAATTCGAGATGATGCCTTAGTCGCTGCAGCTACTCTTTCTAATCGATACATTACAAATCGATTTTTGCCAGATAAAGCTATAGATTTAGTGGACGAAGCTGCTAGTCGCTTAAAAATGGAAATTGAAAGTCAGCCCACTGAACTTGACCAGGTAGAACGAAAGGTTTTACAATTACAAATAGAAAAACAAGCTCTTTCAAAAGAAAATGACGGGGCTTCATTGGAAAGACTGTCTAAATTAGAAAAGGAGCTTGCAGAACTTTCCACCCAAAGAGATGCAATGCGGCTTCAGTGGGAAAACGAAAAAAAAGAAATAGACGAAAGCCGTAAGTTAAAGGAAGAACTAGAACAGTTACGCATTGATGAAATTAAATATACCCGAGAAGGTAATTTTAACAAAGCAGCGGAAATAAAATATGGTTTAATTCCTGACTTAGAAAAACGTTTAGCACTGGCTGTTGAAAAAGCAGAAAAAGAAAAAGCTGATGGAAGTGATAAAGCTTCTCTGCTTAGACAAGAAGTTGGGGAAGAAGATATTGCTAGAGTTGTTTCAACTTGGACAGGAATTCCTGTGGCAAAGATGCTTTCTGGAGAAAAGCAAAAATATCTTCACCTAGAGGATGAACTACACAAAAGAGTAATAGGGCAAGAAGAAGCAGTTTCCAGTGTATCGGATGCCATAAGGCGTAACCGAGCAGGTCTTTCCGATGAAAATAAACCTTTAGGTAGTTTTTTATTTATTGGTCCTACGGGAGTTGGAAAAACTGAATTAGCAAAAACATTGGCTGATTTTTTATTCAACGATGAAAAATCTCTTACTAGAATTGACATGAGTGAATACATGGAAAAATTCAGTGTAAGTCGATTAATTGGAGCTCCTCCAGGATATGTGGGCTATGATGAAGGTGGTCAACTTACAGAAGCTGTTCGTCGTAGACCCTATAGTGTAATTTTGTTTGACGAAATTGAAAAAGCTCATCCTGATGTATTTAATGTTTTGCTACAAGTTTTAGACGATGGTCGCCTTACAGATGGTCAAGGTAGAAATGTGGATTTTAAAAATACCATTATTATTATGACCAGTAACTTAGGTTCAGATCTAATTTTAGAAGCTGATACAACAGAAAAACTAGATGCTATAAAGCCTCAGTTGGAAACTATATTAAAATCTACTTTCCGACCAGAGTTTTTGAACCGTATAGATGAAACAATTACATTTAGACGTTTGGATAAAACCTGTATCCAAGATATTGTAAAAAATCAGTTGCAACGAGTAGCAACTCGCCTTGAAGAAAAGAGGTTAAAATTAGAAGTTAGTCAAGATGCTTTAGACTTTTTAAGTCAAGTTGGATATGACCCGCTTTTCGGTGCAAGACCTGTTAAACGAGCTATCCAAACTTACTTAGAAAATCCTTTGGCAAAAGAAATCCTACAAGGAAAATATTCCGATGGATCAAAAATTTATGTGGGAACTAAGGATGATCATCTAGTATTTAACTAGTGTTTTACAAAATGAACTGTTCGGTTAAGTCATTTAATGATTTAACCGTCTGTTCATTTTCTGCAACACCATTTTGCATAGCTGAAATTGAATTATTTATTGCTTCTACAGCTCTTGCCATTTCTTGAGAGCCAACTTGAACTCTTTGGGCTACAGACTCAAGTCGATTAATTTCATTTAGAATAGAATTTGTTCCTGTATTCATTTCTTGGGAACCACTTTGAATTTGCAAAGTAGTTTCTTGGATGTTTTGTAAAGCTTCTAATACTTGTCGGCTTCCATCGCTTTGCTCTTGCATTGCCATGGTTATTTCATTTACAAGACCACTGACCATAGAAATTCGATCGGTAACAGTTTCAAAAGAAGCTTCTGCAGCAGAAGTAGCACTTACTATTAAATCAATTGTGTGAACGATTGTATTTAACTCTTTTGCAATATCCATAGATTGAGTTGCTGAATTTTCTGCAAGTTTGCGAATTTCGTCTGCAACTACTGCAAATCCTTTGCCTGCTTCACCTGCATGAGCTGCTTCGATAGCTGCATTCATAGCTAAAAGGTTAGTCTGTTCTGCAATACTATTTATTACAGCGTTAGTTTCCAACAGATGAGTTGACTGACCAGACATATTTTGAACTAAGTTTTCTACATTAGAGATTGCAGAACCACCTTCTAAGGATGCATCCTTTAACAATTTGAAACTTTCTGATGCCTTGTTTAAGTTTGTTGCTATAGAAGTGATATTAGAAAGCATTTGTTGAATTGCAGCGGAAGATTCTGTAACAGCTGCACTTTGGTCGCTTATTTCATAAGAAAGTTTTTCTATGTTGGAAGCAATTTGTTGCAAGGTAGTTGAAGTTTCTGATACAACTGAAGCCTGTTCTTCAGTTTGAAAATTCAAGTCGTTTATTCCATTAGCAATTATTTTTGCATCAGAAAAGACAGAATTAGTATTATTTTTTATAGAATCTTTTATTTTTGCAATTTTAAATGTTTCGCTTTTAATTTGTGCAATCATGTCACAAAGAAATTCCATAAATGAATTAAAATATGAAGCTAACAATCCAGTTTCATTTTCGGAATCAACTTTAAGTCTTTTTGTTAAGTCTCCTCCACCTGAAGAAATATCTTTAAGCATGGATGAAGTCTTTAATAAAGGCTTTGCAATGGATCTAGAAGTTAATATAGCCCAAGCAATGGTAAGCAAATTAATAATACCTGTGACTATGGCACTTCGAATTACCATGTTATAAAGTTCTGTTTTTGTAGATTTTACTGGAGTTGCAACAGAAATTTTCATGCCGTTTCTTAAAGGCTCATAAGCTAAAAGAATTTTGTTGCCTTCAAGGTTTAGAGAAACTAATTCTTCTGTATTTAGAAAATCATTTTTGAAAACTTGAAGAAGTTGATTTTCATTTGATAAAAATGTATCTATCATAGAAGATTCAGAATAGGCGATATAACTTAAAATTTGGCCAAAATTGTTTGCTATAAAAGCATCTCCGATTAAATCTATGGTTATGGATTGCTGTGTTTCTTCAAGGATATTAATATTTAAATCAATTCCAAAGACACCTATAAATGTATTTTCTAAATATAGGGGAACAACATAAGAACTAACTAAATTATCTGAATCATTTATTATTGAGTAAGATTCAATCCATTTTGGATTTTTGTCATTCTGAGGAATATATTCCCATCCATTGTGTTTTACAGTTTTATCTTGACTAGAAAAATTAAATGCTTTTATAGGTGTATAGCTGTTTGACTCAGGATTGTAATTAATAAAAACCCCTGACTGATAGTGTGTAATATCTGAATTAAAGTGGATATATATTCCTGATAAAAATGGAATATTCTCTGCTGAGGACAATAACAATTTTTCCATATTATTTGTTAAAAAATTTACATTATCTTGATTATTAAGATATTGAACATCAGGAATATTTGAATTGATAAAACTTGAAATAGAAGAGGCTGCTTTTTCAACAACTAAAAAAGAAGAATCTAATTGTTGCTGCAAAATTACAGTTTGTTGATGAATAATTTGGGAATAATTTGCTTCTAAAATGTTTGATGTGGAAGTTATGTTTACAGCTCCTATTACAAAAAGTGAGCTAATTGCAGTAAAGACAACTAAAAATGTAATTTTTTTCTTGATAGACATAAAAAAAAACTCCATATTCTGGTAAAATATCTATAATCTCTCTAAAATCTATCAATGGGGAAAAAATTTGTCAATATGGTTAATTTTTTATTAGCATTGAAAATAAGTAATTACTTAATCTGTTTTTATTATGTAGAAAATTTCTTTTTTAATGCATCAAAAAAGTTTTGTGTTGATTGTTGATCTAAAGTTTCAGCAGGTTTATGGTATTCTACTAATCCTGTAGGAATTTCATCTAGGAATCTAGAGGGCTCACATTCTATGGTGGATTGCATTTTTCGTCTTTTTTGACAACTTGAAATAAATAATTTATCTTGAGCCCTTGTTATGGCAAAATAAAATAATCTGCGTTCCTCTTCTACGTTTTCTTCGCTTTCTTCTATGCTTCTTGCGTGGGGAATTATACCTTCTTCTGCTCCAGCAATAAAAACTACAGGGAACTCTAATCCTTTTGAAGCATGAATAGTCATTAAGTTTACTTTACCTTTTTGTTCATTGTCATCCATATCGTCTCTGGAAAGTAGGGTAACTCGGTTTAAGTAATTGAATAAGGTGGGGTCTAAATTGTCCGGACTGTTTTCCCAAGTTTCAATAGATTGAATTAAAAATTCTATGTTCATAAATTTAAAGCGAGCAGCTTTTTCATTTTTTTGATGTTCACCAATAAGATAATCCCAATAGTTAATTTCTTCTATCATGGTTCTTATTTTTTTTGAAAGACCTCGCCCACTTAACAAAGCTGAACGCTGCTCTTTTATTAAATTTGAAAAATCTGCAAGGTCTTCTTTTGCCTTAGAACTTATTTCGTAGTTTTCTTTTGCTTTTGAACTAGTTTCGTTTTCAAGGGAAAAATCTTGTAATACTTCAGAAGATAAAGCAGTATCATTTATTACAGTTTGTATCCCTTCCCATAAAGAGCAGCTTTTTTCTTTTGCAATATGATTAAGTTTTTCGATGGTTGTGCGACCTATTCCCCTACGAGGTGTGTTAAGAATACGTAATAAATTTATATCATCATCATGATTTGCACACACTCTAAGATAACTAATAATATCTTTTATTTCTTTTCGCTGAAAAAAACTTGTTCCCCCACTCATAGTGTAGGGAATATTTGATTCTAAAAAAGCTTCTTCGATGGCACGGCTTTGAGTATTTGCTCTCATTAAAACACCAAAATCATCGTAGCTACGTTTTTCTGTTAATCGCATACTTTGGATACATTCACTAATAAAATCAGCCTCTGCATTTTCATTTTCTGGCATAAATATTTCTATAGGTTTCCCACTTCCATTTCCACTCCAAAGAGATTTATCTTTGCGATTTGTATTGTGGGAAATTACACCATTTGCAGCTGCCAAAATAGTTTCTGTAGATCGATAATTTTGTTCTAGGCGGATTTCTATTACTTGGGGAAAGTCCCGTTCAAACATACGAATATTTTCGTAATTTGCTCCACGCCAAGAATAAATAGATTGATCATCGTCACCTACAACTGCAACATTTTTGTTAGCTAGCATATGCATTAATTGATATTGTTGTATAGAAGTGTCTTGGAATTCATCAACCATGATATAGCGATATCTTTCACGGTATTTTTCAAGAACATTAGGGTGTTCTTGAAAAAGTTTTATGGGTAAAGTGATTAAATCATCAAAATCAACAGCGTTGTAAAGTTTTAAACCAGCTTGATATTCTTCGTAAAGTTTTCGATATTGGCTATTTCCTCTTTTTGCTTTATCAGGATTGTCCCAACTCCAACGACCAGTTTTTATGTTAGAAAAAAGATTTCCCACCGCATAAACGTCCAGGGCGTCAGAGGTAAATCCTAGTTCACGACCTGTTTCTTTGATTAATTGGTTGCGGTCTGTTTCATCGTAAATGGAAAAATTGCTTCGCCAACCAAGTTTTTCTATATCTTGTCTAAGAATTCTTACTCCAAAGGCATGGAATGTAGAAACCGTCAAATTTTGCAGTTTACGACCTGTGTGTTGCTTTACTCGTTCCTCCATTTCTTTTGCTGCTTTGTTTGTAAAGGTTAAGGCAAGAATTTGGCTTTGGGGAATTCCCTTATCCAACATGTGGGCAATGCGAAAAGTTATAACTCTAGTTTTACCACTACCTGCCCCTGCAATAATTAGGAGAGCTCCTTCTGTGGTGGTTACGGCTTTGTATTGTTCTTGGTTTAGTTCTTGTTTTAAATCCATAAATTAAACATAGACATCATCGTCTCGACCTACAATCACTAGTTTTCCTTCTTCCCATGCCCGACGTAAAATACTAAAAAACTTAGATGTAACTTCGTCGCAGTCACGTTTACGCATAGGTTTACGAATTGCTTCTTCTTCTAAAATAATATCTCCCCGAGTTTTTGAAACATTGGATAATATTTTAGTTCTAAATTCTTCGGATTTTCCAGCAATAAGGAGGGCAATATCCCCTTCTGCCATGGAATGTAACTGTTTTTGAATAAACTTATCATCAGAATTCAATATGTCATCCATGGTGAATAATCTTTCTCGTAAATCAGTTGTTAGCTCAGGATCCTGTTCTGAAAGAGTAGAAAGAATATCTTTTTCTGCATCAGGAGTCATTCTTTTTAGTATTTCAGCTAGAACACCTCGTCCATCAACGGAATCAACTGCAGCTGTATTCATAGTCTGAACTTTTTCATGCATAGCTTGATCTATTTTGCGAAGTATATCAGGAGAAACAGGTTTTAATTTTGCCAGTCGTTGAATTGTTTCTTTTTTGTCAAAGCTATCCATTTTGTTAATAACTTCTGCAGAAATAGTAGGTCTTAATTTTGATAGCACTAAAGCCCTAACTGCAGGGGATTCATCTTTTAACAAATAAAAAACTCTTTCTCCATCCATATCCTGAAGGTAATCAAAGGGGGTTCCATCTGGGAAGGGAACTGTTTTTTGCAATAAGGCATCTGCTTTTTCGCTACCGAAAGCCTTTTCCAAAATATCCCTTGCCATGCTAACACCGCCCTGTTGCCTTGAATTTTCCACTAAGGACTGGAATTCAGCAAGAATAACTTCTGCTTCTTCTGGAGCGACACTGCGGATTGAAGCTATTTCTGGAATTATTTTTTCTGTTTGCTCTGGTGTAAGGTGAGAAATAACCTTTGCAGCTTCGTCAACTCCAATTAGCAATAAAAATTTAGCTATTCTACGATAAATACTTTCTTTCCCGTCTTCTTCTTTTGGAGCAATAGGAACTTTTATAAGTCCATGACGGGCAAAATCATGATTGATATTTGTCTTTTGGGCTGAAGTTGATTCTTGTGTAATATTTTTTTGAGGTTTTGTTTTTGGGTTTTCTTGTGCTTGCTGTTTTTCTTCTTTTTTTGAAACTGAATTTAATGCAGCAACTCTTTTATAAGCCTGAATCCGATAATCATTATTATTCATGGAAAGAATTGTATCATAAAAAACCTGTATAAACTAGCCATTGCAAGCTTATACAGGTAGATTATTTTTCTTTTTATTAAGTTAGCGTATGTAATTGATGTTTCTAATTCGTAAGAAATTATTTGTTAGATATTTATCTGCGTAGCTACCTTTTTCTATAAAAATTCTTAGTTCAGAAGAAAGTCCTGTAAAGGCATCCTCCCCAATGAAAGTTACAGAAGAAGGAATTTCAAGTCGCTTAATATTTGTGCAAGAATAAAATACATCATCACCAAGAGTTTTTACAGATTTAGGAATGGTTATTTGAGTAAGTCTTTTGCAATCTGCAAAAGCACAGTCTTGTATTTCTTTAATTCTTGAAGGAATTTGAATTTCTGTAAGGGATTCGCAACCATGTAACACATGCTTTGATAAAATTGTTAAGTTTTCTGGTAGTAGGATTCTTTGAAGTGAAGCACAATCAAAAAATACACCCATCCCAATATGTTTCACACTATTAGGAATAATAATTTCGGATAAATATTTACAGTTCCAAAAAGCCCTGTCGTGAATATGAGTTAAATTTTTAGGTAAAGAAATTGAAACTAGATTTGTACAATGGGAAAAAGTGTTTTCTCTAATTTATGTAATATTTCTTGGAATTATAATTTCTGTTAATGAAATACAATTAAAAAAAGCTGACATTCCAATTTCTGTTAGAGAATAAGGAAGGTTTATGCTCTTTAAGTTAATGCAATTAAAAAAGGCAAAGGGCTGAATCTCTTTAATGTTGTTGTGTAGCTGAACATTTGTTAAACTTGAACAACCATTAAAAAGACTCCTTGAAATAATGGTACAAGATAGGGGAATAGTAACTGCAGAAAGACTTGTACAGTTATGGAAAGCAAATTCTTCGATAGTAGAAACGGAATCAGAAATGATAATGTTTTTTAAAGAAGTACATCCACTAAAAGCATCTGTTTCAATGGATTTTACAGAATCTGGTATAGATATATTTAATAAACTTCTACAATCTTTGAAAGTTCTAGAATTAATTTTATTTAGATAGGGAGGTAATGCAATATCAGAAAGGGAGAAACAGTTTTCAAAAGCACTATTACCTATTTCGATTACAGTATCTGGCATTGCAACATAGGATAGATTTATGCATTCTTTAAAAGCTTCTGCTCCAATATGATTCACAGTATCTGGAATAATAACTGAAATAATATTACTTGATTGAAAAGCACCTTCTCCAATTTCTGTAACACGGATTCCATCTATTTCTGAAGGAATATAAATAGTATCCTTCGTCAAATCCTTTAATTTGGTAATGGTAATTTTGTTGTGTTTTGCAGTATACTCAAACATATCATTTTCAGCTGAAAATAAACTGCTTAAAAAAAATATCGAAATAATTGTAAAAACGAAAAATCTTTTCATTGCTTTCTCCTTATGAAAAAGATATGTTAGAGAAGTTTTTTTACTTCTCTTCATAATTGTATAATGTATCACACATTTAAAAAAAACATAGATTTAATAAGTTTACAAAAAAAATATTTTTTATTTATT
>JAGAOP010000062.1 GCA_017623685.1 Spirochaetaceae bacterium | reverse complement strand
GGTGTTCAAATGACAAAAAATCAACTAGTTTCTATGCTAGAAAATAAATATAATTTAATAGGATATGGAGAAAAAGGTGATGCTTTTGATCCAAATATTCACGAAGCCATTGCTAGTGTGAATGGTCCAGTTGCCGAACCTACTTGTTCTGAAGTATATTTAAAGGGATATAAACTAAAAGAACGAGTTATTCGTCACGCAAAGGTTATGGTGCAGATGCCAGATGGTTCTGTTCAATCAGAAGAGGTTAATTCTTCTACAGAAGTAGAAAGTTAGTATAGTTTGATATAAGTTTTACTATTTGTAATAGTAAAACTTAGAAATAGGAGAAATTATGAATTGTTCGGTACCCTTTGTACCGAGCAATCTATATAATTAACAGTCGTTTCTTATTTTATTACGAAACGACAACTTAAAAAATTGTTCGGAATTTGATAATTCCTTACAAATTTTTAATTAGGAGAATTAATGAAATGTTACACACACATAGTGTTTTACATTTCATTTCAAGTTTGCATAGCAAACTTGTATATTTACTGCTGTTTCTCTCAATGTTCGAAACGGCAACTTGTAAATTTATTGGAAAACTGAAGTTTTCTTCATAAACTTACAATAGGAGAAATTATGGGAAAGATTATTGGAATTGACTTAGGAACAACAAACTCTTGTGTTGCAGTAGTGGAAGGTGGTGAACCTGTTGTTATTCAGAATTCAGAAGGTGGACGCACAACACCATCTATCGTAGGTTTTACCGCTAAGGGTGAACGTGTAGTAGGTCAACCTGCTAAAAATCAAATGGTAACAAACCCAGAAAATACTGTTTATTCAATTAAGCGTTTTATTGGTCAGCGCTATGGCGAATTATCAGGTGAAGCAAAAATGGTTCCATACAAGGTTGTGGAACATGGTGACAATGTACGCATTGATATTAATGGTAAAGAATATTCTCCACAGGAAATCAGTGCCTTTATTCTTCAAAAAATGAAGAAAACTGCAGAAGATTATCTTGGCGAAGAAGTTACAGGAGCAGTAATTACTGTACCTGCTTATTTTAACGATGCTCAGCGTCAGGCAACAAAAGATGCTGGAAAGATTGCAGGTTTGGACGTAAAACGTATTATTAACGAACCTACAGCAGCAGCTTTGGCTTATGGTTTTAATAAGGACCAAGAATCAGAAAAAACTATTGCTGTTTACGACCTTGGTGGTGGTACTTTCGATATTTCAATCCTTGAATTAGGTGATGGTGTTTTTGAAGTAAGATCTACAAATGGTGATACTCACCTTGGAGGAGATGACTTTGACCGTCGCATTATTAACTGGTTAATTGATGAGTTCAAAGCAGATACAGGAATTGATTTGTCTCAAGATAGAATGGCTTTGCAGCGTTTGCGTGAAGCAGCTGAAAAAGCAAAGATTGAACTTTCTTCAGTTGCTAGCACAGAAATCAATTTGCCATTTATTACAGCGGATGCAACAGGTGCTAAGCACTTGCAAAAATCCTTGACAAGAGCAAAATTTGAACAAATGACAGAAGATTTGTTGGAACGCACAAAAGAACCTTGTCGTAAAGCACTAAAAGATGCTGGTATTTCTGCTGACAAAATTGATGAAGTTCTTTTAGTTGGTGGTTCTACTCGTATGCCAAAGGTTATGCAAGTTGTAAAGGAACTATTTGGTAGAGAAGGTTCAAAGGGTGTTAATCCTGACGAAGCTGTTGCCGTTGGTGCTGCTATTCAGGGAGGTATCATCGGTGGTGAGGTTAATAAAGAAATGGTATTGGTGGATGTAACTCCACTTTCTTTGGGTATTGAAACAATGGGTGGTGTATTCACAAGACTTATTGAAAGAAACACAACTATTCCTACCCGTAAGAGCCAGATTTTCTCTACTGCTGCAGACGGTCAAACTGCTGTATCTATTCACGTTTTGCAGGGTGAACGTGAAATGGCTGCTCAGAATCGAACTCTAGGTCATTTTGACTTAATCGGTATTCCTGCTGCTCCTCGTGGTGTTCCACAAATCGAAGTTACTTTTGATATTGACGTTAATGGTATTGTTCACGTTTCTGCAAAGGATTTGGCTACAGGAAAAGAACAATCTGTTCGTATCGAAAGTTCAAGTGGTCTAAGCGACAGCGAAATTGACAGAATGGTTAAAGAAGCAGAAGCAAATGCAGAAGCTGACAAAAAAGAAAGAGAACGTGTAGAAGTTAGAAATGAAGCTGATTCATTGGTTTATGCTACAGAAAAAAGTATTAAGGATTTGGGAGATAAAATTTCTTCTGCTGACAAACAGCAAATTGAAGATGCAGTTGCAGCTCTAAAACAAGCTTTAGCAGGTGATGATGTAGATGCAATTAAAGCTAAAACTGAAGAATTAAAGCAAGCTTCATATAAAATTGCAGAAGAAGTATATAAGCAGCAACAAGCTTCTGGTGGAGACATGGGTGGTGCAGATGCATCTTCTTCACAAGGAAATACAGATTCTACAGCAAAGGGTTCTGCTGACGATGTAGATTATGAAGTTATGGATGATGATAAATAATATTCTTCATTAAACCTATGGAATGGACTGATTTGTTAAAGTAGTTTTTCTACAATTCCAAATCAGTCCTTTTTCAATATTGTTGCACCTATCCTTTTTTTTTGATAATATATTGATAATTGTATAACACAGAAGGCTAAAAATAATGGCAAAACGGGATTATTACGAAGTTATCGGAGTTGAAAAAAACGCATCGAAAGATGAAATAAAAAGAGCATATCGCAAATTAGCGATAAAATATCATCCGGATAAAAACCCTGGAGATAAGGTAGCAGAAGAAAAGTTTAAAGAGGCAACAGAAGCCTATGAAATTTTATCTGATGATCAAAAGCGTCAAATTTATGATCAATATGGTTTTGCTGGCTTAGAAGGAATGGGTGGTGGTGGAGCTTCTGGTGGATTTTCCCATGCATTTAATGATTTTAGCGATTTGTTTGGCGATTTTGGTGGAATGTTCGAAAATTTATTCGGTGGTGGAAGTCGCCGTCGTTCTGCAGAAGCAGCTGGTCAAGGAGCAAGCCTTCGATACGATTTAGAAATAACATTTCAAGAAGCTGTATACGGTACAGAAAAGCAAATTCAATTTCAACATAACGAAGCATGTGAAGCTTGTCATGGAACTGGTGGTGAAAAAGGTTCAAAGCGAAAAACTTGTGGAACTTGTCAAGGTACCGGTCAGATTAGAAGAAGCTCAGGTTTTTTTGCTATCGCTCAGCCATGTCCTACTTGTCAAGGTTCCGGTTCTGTTATTGATTCACCTTGTAAGGTTTGCGGTGGAAATGGATTGCAACAAAAACGTAAAAAAGTAAGTATTAAAATACCTGCTGGAACAGATAATGGTAAGCGTATTACAATTCCTCGCCAAGGTGATGCAGGTAGAAATGGTGGACCTGCAGGGGATTTAGTTGTTGTAATACATGTTGCTAATCATCAGTATTATGAGCGAGATGGAAATGACTTGTATTGTGCAATTTCAATTTCTCTTGCTCAAGCAACATTAGGTGCTGAGATTTATGTAACTGCCCTTGATGGTAATAAATTTAAATTAAAAATTCCTGCAGGTACTCAAAACGGTAAACTGCTACGACTTCGTGACGAAGGTGTTCCTGTTACAGGTTCTTCTCGTAAAGGGGATTTGTATATTAAAATTTTGGTTCATGTTCCAGAAAAACTATCTTCAAAGCAAAAATCCCTTTTAGAAGAATTTGCAAAATTAGAGGGTGCTACAGATTCCCCTCAACCCGTTTCTCTTTCTTCGATAAGATTTTAACTCTTTTTTGAATAATTAATTAGAAAACTAACCATAAAATCTGGTAAAAAATATTTTTTTACCAGATTTAAAAAATTTTTCTATCTTTTTTTTAATAGGTGTGATATAATAAAAACTGATAAAGTTGAATTTTTAAAATCTGTTGATTTTGGAATTCTAAAAATCTCTGATTTATTTTTTTAGATTAGGGTGATTTAAACTTTTTGATTGGGGAGCACCTATGTTTAAAACCAAACGTCGGTTAAGCTTGTTTGCCATTAATTGTGGTATCTGTTTATTATTTGTACTGTGTGTGTTTTTCATACCAAACGTGTCATTGCAATTTTTTGCAATATGCACAGCTATTGTTTTTGTACTGTTGCAACTTTGCAGTGATGGTGTGTATAATTGGCTTGTAAAACGCTTGGAGCAAAAGGCCCTTTATACAAATGAAACTCAGCTTCTTACAAATTTCACAGAGAAGTTACGCTTTTGTTACTCCCTTGATGACTTTTTTGAAATAGTTGGATCTATTTTAGAAGTGTCAGGTGACTGTTCCGTTTTGTACATTGATAGAAACAAAAATTATGTAATATATAACAGTCCTGATAGGTTGACTTGTTCCCCTGAAACAATGCGTGTTTTGGATTTGAACTTTTCTGAAGTTAATACTGATGGAATTTACTTTATTGATAAAGAATTTGGTTTAACCTCTGATTATAGAAATTCTCGAGGATTTTTCTTGGTTCTTGGGAAAATGCATTTTTATGTATTCTGTAAGTATACTCACTTGTTTGACAAATTAATTTATGATTCACTTTTTGAAGAATTTAATCGTTTTAGAGAAAGAGAAAAGATTATTAGCTCTCTTAGTGAAATAGCTCAGCTTTCAAAAGAATGGTCTTTGTTGGCAGATATTCAAAAGTCTTTCTTGCCTCAAAAAATGCCTGATATTCCTAAATTAGATTTGGCTGCTTATTTCCGTCCTCTTGTAAACGTATCTGGTGACTATTACACTGTTCTTCCTTTCGATGAACACAAAACTTTGTTGATGCTAGGTGACGTTTCTGGTAAGGGGCTTGCAGCTGCTTTGGTTATGGGTTTGGTTATGAACACTGTTAAAATCGTAGAAGATAAAGAAGATTTGGCAAGTGTTGTTAAAGCAGTTGACCGTGCTATTAAAAACATGCACCTTCAAGATAAGTATACAGTTTTGTTCATCGGTATTGTTGATACAGAAAACATGACTATTCGTTATGTAAATGCTTCTATGTCCGACCCAATTATTGTTACTAGAGCCCCTGATGGATATAAAATTAAACCTCTTACATCAAACTGTTCTCTTGTTGGTATTATTGAATTGGACGATATTGTTCCAGCTGAACAGCGTTTGTTCAAGGGAGACTTAATTCTTATGGCTTCTGACGGTGTATCAGAAGTTATGGATAAAGACGGCGTTGAATTGGGTAATACAGAGCTTTATCTTGATACAATTAAAAACGGCGCTCGTAAATCCGCCGAAGAATTTGTTAATGATATTGCAAATCTTGTTCTTACGTATAATGGTGATAAGAAATTACGTGACGACGTTACAATGTTAGTAGCTAAGGTAGAGGGATAATTATGATATATTTAGTACTTTTAATAGTTTTAATTGGTTTTCTTCTCTGGTTTTCATTTCATGTTGATAAGGTTTTTAATATACGCAAAGACGCCTTTGTTGATTCTATCCTTGTGCTTATAGCTGGAACCGCTTTGCAGTGTGTAATGCTGTTAATGCCTTATTATCCTGATATAAAAATCTGGAGTCTTTTGGGTAAAATTACAATTTTCGTCCACATGATGTTTTTGATGTTTGCATGTTTTTACTGTATTCAGTTTCCTACATTTAAACGTTCTTTTACAGTAAAATTATTGAAAGGCATAATTGCTATTGCGGCGATATATTTTGTATTTACAAAGATTCAGTCCGTTTCTTTATCTTTAGAAAAAGGAACTGTTATAGTTTCTGGTCAGATAATTCAAGGTTTGAATATTACATGGATGCAGGCTATTGAATACTTTTTCTTGTATTTGATGCCCTTGGTTACAATTATTGTAATGTTGATTAAGCCTTCAAATAGAAAGACACCTTTAGCTCGTCAGAAGATGTTAATTAATATTTTAGCATTTCTGATTTTTGAAGCAGTATATTTCTTGTTCCAGCAAATCACACCTAGTATTCCTATGCTTAATTCATTAAATCCAATAGTTTATACAATATTATTGTTCTTTTTGTATAAATCTGTTGTAGCAAATATGCTTTTTGATTTGTCATACTTAGGACAAAAAGTATTAGAAATACTGTTGCTTTATTTAATTCCTGGTTCAATAGCTGGAGTTGGAATTGGAGTATTAGTAAGTTATAGACAAACTTCACCTGCAATCTTCTTATTGATTTCATTAGTTATAGTTGTTACTTTGATGACTTATGTACATCTTATGAAGAAATATTTTGCAAAAAAACGGAGTGCTTTTACAGAAAGTTACGAAAAACAGCTTGAAAAAGAACTTGCATCTTTGGATTACGATGGTGGTGCAGAAGAAGTAACCGGTAATGTTGATATGATTTTATCTAATAACATTGGTACTACAGGAATGACAATTCTTATGGCAAACGGAATGTCTTTTGATACCGTATACAGTACAACTGGATTAAATTATAGTATTCCTACTGACGACCCTGTTTTTGATACTTTGTTGAATATTAACCGAAACATAGTGTTTAAGAATCAATTAGATCAACAATATTCATTAAGTTCTGTAAAAGACAAAATGCGTGTTTTGTTCCAAGAAACTAATTCAGAAGTTTGTATTTTGTTTGTTGAAAGCCGACGTTTGTTGGGAATAATGTTGCTAAATGAAAAACGCCTTGGAAATATGTACACTCAATATGACTATTCTGTATTCCAAAAGCTATATTCATACTTCTTCTTGATTGGTTACTATATGCACAGTATGGCTAACGAGTCAGTTGTTGGTACTGTAAACCGAGAAATTAAGATGTCAGACCAGATTATTAGGTCTATTCAGGAAAATATGGACTTTATTAAGAATCCAAAGGTTGATGCTGGATACTTAATGGTTCCTGCTCATAACATTGGTGGTGAGTTTATCGACTTTATCCGACTTACAGATGACAGACATATTTTAGTTCTTGGTTCAATGAGCGGTAAAGGTATTACTGCCAGTATGTCCATGGTTATCTTGAAGTCTATTATTAGAACCTTCTTGGCTGAAACAAAAGACTTTAAAGAATTGATTCAAAAGGTAAATGCATTTATTCGTTTTAACCTTCCAAAAGGAACGTTCTTTTCAGGACTTTTTGCTTTAGTTGATTTTAAGGCAAATGTTATGTATTACATCAACTGTGGTGTGCCAGCTTTGATGTTGTATACACAGGCATATAACAACGTTATTGAAATTCAGGGTGATGGTAAGGTTTTAGGTTTTGCCAAAAATGTTGAAAAACTTCTAAAAGTAAAGAAGGTTTCTTTGAATGCTGGAGATATTATCTTTGCTTGTACAGATGGTTTGATTGAATCACATTCGTTGCGAGGTGAAATTTTCGGTAAGGATAGGATTCAAAAATCTATTTTGGAAAATATGAACTATACTTCCGAAAAAATTGCTCAATTTACTTATGACAACTTGCTTTCTTTTACTTCAAAGGAATTGGAAGCAGATATTACTATTCTTGCTCTTAAATATATTGGTGCTAAAAAACCAACTGTAGAGCAAGCCCCAGTAGCTCCAGCTCAAGAAGCTTGATTGAATTAATTTAAGAGGAGTTTTTTATGGAACAATTAAAGATGAAAGAAAAACGTGGTGCAAACTACGTGCTTTTAGAGTTAAATGGAGTTATAGATTCCTACAATTTCACAGAGTTTCAGCAAAAGGCTTTTACTTTGATTCAGGAAGCAAGTCTTGTTCTTGATATGGCTGAAGTTGTATCTGTTGATTCATCTGGAATGAGTGTAATTTTAGGTACCTATAACGATGGGGAAGAATGTGGGCATACTTTATATATAATGCGTCCTTCGCCAGGAGCACAAAAAGCCATTGAAGCAACAGGTTTTGTGGATACATTCCATATAATACAAACTGTTACAGAGGTTCTTTAATGAATCGAGGCTTGTATTTAGGCCTAGTGGTGTTTTGTTCTGTTTCTTTTTTTGCTTGTGCTAAATCTAACGAAGCACAAGTGAAAAATGTGGATTCTAAAATTTCAGTTGAAAGTAAACAAGAAACAACTTTAACTTTGGAACAGCAGAAGTTACAAAGGGTTATGGGTACTTTGTCCCAAAGAACAAGGGATGGTATTGTAAACGGGGACTCACTAGAATTTTTAGCTGATTTAAATAAGGTATTGGATAGCGATACGCATAATCTATTAACCTTGGTGGACAAAAAGCATTTTTTGGATCAAGATTATGTGCCAAAGGACATTGTTTCTCTTAAACCAAATGATTCATATAATTTGAATCGAAATGATTTATCTTTACGAATTCCTGCAGAAGCATCTCTTAGGCAAATGGCAGAAGCAGCTAAAAAAGATGGATTGAAACTTCTTGTTAGTTCTACTTTCCGTTCTTATGACTATCAAGCAAATTTGTATGCTAGAAATGTTAAACAGCTTGGTAAAGAAGTTGCAGATAGAGAAAGTGCCCCTCCTGGAGCTAGTCAACATCAGTTAGGTACAGCCATTGACTTTGGTTCTATTGACGATAGTTTTGCTGAAACCACTCAGGGAAAATGGATTGCTGCAAATGCACCTAGTTTTGGTTGGTCTTTGTCTTATCCTGATGGCTTTGAAGACGTTACTGGTTATCGCTGGGAATGTTGGCACTACAGATATATAGGTAATGAAGCTGTTGAATTTCAAAAGAAATGGTTTTCAGATGTTCAACAATTTATGCTTGAATTTATTTATGCATGGAAAACTGTAGAATAATTTTTATTTACTTTTTTATAAGAACTACCCTAAGGTAATATTTACAGGGGTAGTTTTTTTATTATTTACATGATGCTATAAATCGATATAATGATTATACTGATTTAGAGGTATTCTTTTGAAAACAAAAGATAAAGTGTTGGATTTATTTTTACATTCTAATGGAAAAAATCTTTCTGGTGAATTTTTGGCTCAACAATGTAACGTAAGTCGTAGTGCTATTTGGAAAGCAATTAATATTTTGCGTCAAGATGGTTGTATAATTCAGGGTTCCCCAAAGGTGGGGTATGTTTTTGCTAATTCAGATTATTTTTCAAAAGAAGTTTTTTTATATCATTTACAAACAGGTTTTCCAGAATTATTTAGTGAATCACTTCCTTATGTTGAATGTTTTTCTGATATTGATTCAACAAATGCATACGCAAAAGGTCTATTAGCAAAATATTCAACTTTGCGTTTAGCAAATGGGGAGCTTTCAAAAGAGGGAAAAAAAATTCATAATTCAGTATATCTTGCTGAAAGTCAAAGTTCAGGAAGGGGGCGTCTGGGACGAAGTTTTTTTTCTCCTAAAAAAACAGGTGTTTATTTTTCAATGATTTCTGTCCCAAAGGGTGGTGTAACCCATAGTGCCATTTTTACAACTTTGGCAGCAGTTGCAGTTTGTAAAAGTTTAGAATCATTATGCAAAATTCAGCCAAAAATAAAATGGATTAATGATATCTTTGCTGGTGGTAAAAAAATATGTGGAATTTTAACAGAAGGAATTACAAATTTTGAAACAGGTCTTATCGAATCCTTAGTTATCGGAATAGGTATAAATATTTATAATCCTCAAGAACAAATTCCAGAAAATTTATGGGAGATTGCAGGTTCAATAAAAGAAGCTGGTGGAAATGATTGTGTATCAAGATGTGCTTTGGCTGCAGAAGTTGTAGGCTGGTTGATAAAGTTATCTAACACTGATGAAGATGAAATTTTATCTGAATATAAAAAATATTCGTTTTTGATAGGAAAGGAAGTTACAGTTTATCCTATTATCGATGATGAAAAATCATCTTATTCTGCTAAGGTTTTAGATATAGATAATCAAGCGTCTTTAGTTGTTCAGTTGCAAGATGGTTCGGTAAAAACTCTTTCTTCTGGCGAAGTAACATTGAAGTCTAGTTGTTTGGTTTAAATTTTTCTTGCTAATAATGACAATGTTTTTTTGTATGCTTTGTTCATTGTAACGGCCAGTAAAACGGGAAATATTACCAAAAACATTTTTATATTTGTTTTTCCTTGCCTTCCTTTCCAAGTAAATTTTATATTTTCATATGTTTCAAAAATCATTGGGATAAAAATAAAAAATAATGCTAGACTTTCGCTTAAGACATGAGATTTTTTTAGATGAAAAACTTTTCTTAAAAAAGATTCAATTATAATAATTCCTTCTCGTAATTCTAGTGGAGTTGAAGTTTTAAATAATATTGAAGTACTTTGCATTATACATAATAGCTTTAATATTAAAATATATGTTTCTTTTTCACAAATTATTTGCAAAAATAGGGGCTTAAAGTTTTGGTTTTCAAAAATTATTTGGTAAATTAAGATACTAATTTTAGCAAAAATTAACATTACACCGTAAAATAATACAGGTTTTATATCCGTAATTTGCTCTTTTACAGAAAATTTAAGATTGAAACATAGTATTATTTGTGTAACAACTAAAAATATTGTAAAAAATTCATTTAAGTTAAAAATAAGAAGGGAAAATACAGGAAGTAATAAAATTTTTATGGTTGGGGACAATTTGTGAATTATGGAATTACCATGTTTATAAGAAAAAATTGCATTTGATTTCATTTTTACCATATCATATCTTTTGGGAAGTTGTAATTTGCTTTTGGATTTTTTATATTCCAATTTTCTAGTGGTTGGCATAAACTTTCTTCTGGAGTTCCTTCAAAAACTTTATGACCTCGAAAAAGCACAACTAATTTATCAGCAAGACCTAAACATTTTTCAAGTTCATGGGTAAGAATGATTATGGTTTTTCCTTCCTCTTTTAATTCCTTTATTAAATTATTAACTTGCTTAATACCACCATAATCCAAATTAGCATAGGGTTCATCAAAAATGATTATAGAAAGATTCATGGCTAAAATACAAGCAACGGCTAATTTTCTTTTTTCTCCACCTGATAAAAAACGAGTAGAAAAGTTAGATTTTGAACAAAGCCCAGTTTTTTTTAATGCAGTTTCAACTTTTTTTGCAATTTCATCTTTTTTTAAACCTAAATTTTTTAATCCAAAGGAAACATCTTCTGCAACTGTTTCACCTAAAATTTGAGTGTCTGCATCTTGAAAGACAAGTCCTACCTTTGAAGAAGAAAAAACAGTTCCTTTGTCTGGTTTTATTAACTTAGAAGCTATTAACATTAATAAACTCTTTCCTGAACCGTTTTCGCCTGTGATTAAGGTGGTTGAGCCATTTAAGCAGGTTAAATTTATGTCTTCTAATGCAATAAATTTGCCATCTAACGAGGAAAAAGCTTTGTAAACATTTTCTAATTTTAATGCCACAGAATCATTCATATAATTTCCTAATTAAAATATTGAAAAATTAAATTCCTTCCTTTTAGTGCTATAGGAATGGATATTAGAATTTTTATGAAATCTGCTGGTAAAAAAGGTATTACACAGGTTGTAAGAGAAGATGATATTGCAGATTTTAAATTTATTGCTGAATTTGTTTTTAATATCCACCAACTAAAGCCTAAAATTCCAAAAAAATAGATTATTAAAGATCCAAAAACAATTCCCAAAATTATTTTTAATATTTCAAATTTTGAATTAGATTTTGCTTTTCCAACTATACATGAAGTTACTAAAGTTCCAAATAAATAACCAACTAAAAAGCCACCTGTAGGTCCAATCCAAATGCTTATTCCTCCAGTTCCGCCAGAATAAACTGGAAATCCAAGAAATCCTACAAATAAAAAAAGTATTACAGGTAATACTCCTGAAAATCCTCCTATTATAGCTCCAGAAAGCAAGCAAATAATATTTTGAAATGCAATAGGAATTATTCCAAGAGGAATTTTTATAAAACCAGCCACTGCGATTAAAGCTGCAAAGAGAGAAGTAAATGAAAGCCCTATGGAGAACTTATCTTTCATTTTTTTATCTTATCTATCAAAAGTTTATTTGTCAACATAAAATTATTATAAGGTTTACAAATAACTTTACTCTTTATGTATTTTTTTGGGAAATATTATTTTTGTTTAGGAATGCCATTAGTGAATTGTGAACCTTTTTTTTGTTAGATGTCCAGAGAGGTGCAATTAATAATTTTTTTGGTCCATCCCCTGTAAGTCTATGTATTACAATATTTTTTGGAATTAATGGAATAGCTTGAGCTAAAAGGTCAAAATATTCAGTCATTTCAAGACATTTAAATCTGTCCTGTTGATAAAGGGTGGCTAGTTTTGTATTTTCTAAAACATAGAGTAGGGTAATTTTAATCCCATTTGTTCCAGCATTGATGCAAAAATTAACAGTATTAAGCATATCTTCTGTTGTTTCATGGGGTAGCCCAAAAATACAATGGGTTACTACATGAATTTTAGGTGCATCTTTTTGAATTTTTTTTAATAAGGATGAATATTCTTGGTTTTTATAACAGCGATTTATAAATTTGGCAGTATTTTCGTTGGAAGTTTGTAAACCAAATTCCAATGTAACATGAGTTTTATTACTTAGTTCTTTTAAGGCTAAAAACATTTCTTCTTGAATACAATCAGGTCTAGTTGCAATGGAAATACCAACTATTTCATTTTTTGAAGCAGTTTGAAAAAATAAATCAATTAGTTTTTTTTGATTCCCGTAGGTGTTTGTAAAATTTTGAAAATAAGCAATATATTTTTTCCCTTTGAATTTTGATTGTAAGAGTTTTTTTGCTTTTTCAATTTGTTCGTCGATTGAAAAAGAAGATGAGATTGCAAATTCTCCTGAGCCTAGAGGACTGCAAAAAATGCAACCTCCAGTTCCTTTTGTTCCGTCACGGTTAGGACAAGTACAACCTGCATCTAAAGAAATTTTATAAACTTTTTCCCCAAAGATTTTTTTGTAATATTTTGAAGCCCAAAAAATTTCTGTTCCCATAAATTATATATCTTTTTCAGAAAGTCCAAATTGTTCTGTCGGATGATGTTCACTATGACCTGCAGGTTCAATGTGAATCATTATGTCGTATACGTCAGGAATTGCTTGGCGAATGGCATTTTCAACTTGTTCTGCAATTTCATGGGCTTTGTGAACACTCATTGTGGCTGCAACTTCTATATCTAAATCAATATCCCAACGTGAAGCGATTTTTCTAATTCTTGCACGGTGAGGATTTGAAACTTCTGAAACAGATTTTATTGCAGAAAAAAGTTTTTTGTATAATTCTTTATCTTCTGTTCCATCCATTAGCTCTAGATTCATTTGTAAAAATATTTCTATTGCATTTTTTATTACCCAGAGCCCCATAATAAAGGCAATTACAGGGTCGAGCCATGGAGCGTTGAATATTTTTGCAATTCCTAAGCCTAATAGAATTGATATAGAAACTATGCTATCTGTTGCCATGTTTTTTGCATTTGCTAAAACTATGGGGCTGTCAGTTTTTTTACCAAGAATATGTTGAATCCAGGCAAGAAGAAACTTTCCTATAATTGAAATAGTTGTCACAAAAAGAGATATAGATTGAATTGGGTTTGACTGATAATCATCCTCTATAATCAAAAATATATTTTTTACAGAAGAAATTATTAGTTCAAATCCTGCATAAAAAATTATAAAGGCGACAACCATAGTGGCTGTGGATTCAGCTCTGCCATGTCCCCAGGGATGTTCTTTGTCAGAGGGAGTAGATATAATTCGGCTTATAACAAGAGTTATACATGCTATAGCAACATCTGTTGCAGAATCAATCCCGTCAGAAAGAACGGCAAGACTTTTTGTAGTTATTCCAACTAATAGCTTTATTATTGCAAGAAAAAAATTTCCCAAAAGAGCAATCCATGCTGCAAATTTTATATATCTTTCTCGTTTCTTCTGTTCGCAAATTTGCATTTTTGCCATATTTTAGATGTAGCATTTTTCACTTAGAAAATCAACCTGTATTAGTCTATCTTTTAGGAATTAAGTTATGGATTAAATAGGGAAGTGATTGTAGTTATTTCTGCTAATAATTTTTCCATATCTTCTTTCGTGGTTTTAGGACCAAATGAAAAGCGAACAGCATTTGTTGCATCTTCTTTGGAAACTCCCATGGCCTCCAAGATTGGGCGATTCATTTTTTTTGCTGAACAAGCAGAGCCTGTGGAAATATAAAATCCTTTTTCTGAAAGGGAACGAACCATTACTTCTCCTGGGATTTTTGAAAATGCTACTTGTACAATCCATGGAGAAAATTTTTCGTCTTTTGCCGAAAGATTTTTTCTGCTTTCTGGAATAATTTTAGAACCTTTTATCGAAGAAATTTTTTGAATAAAATCAAATGTATATTGCTGCTGTTCTAAAAATCTAACACATTGAGGTGATTCAGTTTTTATAATTTTTCCTGCTTGATCCTTTGCTAGAAAATACCGTTCTAAGCATTTTGCAAAGGCAAAAGCTCCAAATAGATTTTCTGTTCCACTACGGATTCCTTGTTCTTGACCGCCACCTCTAATAAAAGAATCTATTGGTTGCCTTAAATACAATAAGCCACTTCCTCTAGGACCTCCAATTTTATGAGCCGAAAATGCTGCACTGTCAATTCCTGGGTGATTTATGCATAAGGGAATTTTACCTGCAGCTTGTACGCAATCTACATGAAGTTTTGTTCGTCTTTTTCCAGTTTCTTTTGCAAAGTTGCATAACATATCTGCAATTTCTATTATTGGCTGAACAGCTCCTGTTTCGTTATTAACTGCCATTATACATGCTAAAATTGTATCTGTTGTTAAAGCTTCTTTTACAGCTTCTGAAGAGATTATTCCATTGCTGTTTGGTTTTACATAATCAACCTTCCAGCCACAATGTTTTAGCATTTCTGCTTGCTCTCGTATAGCAGGGTGTTCAATGGCACTTATTAAAATTCTTCCTGCTACAGGTCGCTTTAGTAAGGAAAGTAGGGGAATGTAATCAGCTTCTGTACCACTTGATGTAAAATATAGGTTTTCAGGTTTTACGTTTAATGCCTTACTAGCAGTAGTTCTTGCTTCAGAAAGAATTTTTTTTGCTTTTATTCCCAAGTCATGAACGCTAGAAGGATTCCCAAAATTATTTATAGAAATTTCTAAGGCTTCTTTAATTATATCTTCATCTAGGGGTGCAGTTGCTGCCCAATCAAAATAGCAAGAAGTATTCTGCATGCTTAATCCTTTAGAACCGCAATTATATCCGAATCATCTACTTCTTGTATTACAGTCATGTTTATTTCTTTTTGTAGAATACATCGAATTGTGTTAGAGCTATTCTTTTTATCTTTTTTCATGGCAGAAATTAATTCATTTATAGCTTTGTCTTTGTCATTATTTTTTCTAATAATACTGGATGAAGGGCTTTTGTTTCCCAACCATAAGAGCTTAGAACTGAAAAAACTTGATCTCGATAATCTTTATCACAAAGTCCTAAGCGTAAAGAAAGTTCTAAAGCCCTTCCTATTCCCCATGCAACTGCGTCACCGTGAGGAATTGTTCCAAGTCCGGCACAAGTTTCTAAGGCATGAGCAAAGGTATGTCCAAAGTTTAGTTGCATTCTAGGTCCTTTTTCTGTAAGGTCTTTTTCTACAATGTTTGCTTTTGCAATTATGCACCTTTTTATTCCTTGATGAATTATTTCTGGGTTTCTTTTTTTTACTTCATCTTGTTGATTTTGAATTATATCAAACAATTTTGGTGCATATAGTAGCCCGGTTTTTAATGCTTCTGCTAATCCAGAGCGGTATTCTTTTTCTGGAAGTAACTGAACAAAATCACTAAAAACATGTAATCGACTGGCTGGATAAAAGGAACCGATCATGTTTTTGTATGAGCTAAAATCACAGCCTGTTTTTCCACCCACGGCAGCATCTACCATTGCAAGGAGGGTTGTGGGAACAAGTTCAAGCTTTGCTCCTCGTTTAAATAACGAAGCGGCAAAGGCTGTCATGTCGCAAATAACGCCTCCTCCTATTCCAACAAAAACACTGGAACGTTGTAATCCACTATCCAAAGCTGTTTTTACAATTAACAATAAGTTTTCTATTGTTTTATAGCTTTCTCCAGGACCTAAAATTAGCAAGGTGTCATCTTGACGATGAAAAATAGAATTTTCTGCTGAAGGTTTTCCTTCTGTAATTCCAAAGGATTTGGAAAAATCTTTCATAGGTGGAAGATTTATTACAGTGGTGTCTGTAACAAAAATACGGCTAGTTTTAGAATCTTCAGAATCGAAAGTCTCTGCTACAGACTTAGCCGAAGTTTCATTATAAAATAAAATATCGCTTTTTTCTGTACCTGGATTTACTGGAGAATAATTAAGTGAAAATGAATCAATTGTCATGTCCACATTTTAATATGTTTCTTCATTCATTGCAATAAAGGTATCTTTAACTTCTTGAACTCTTTTTATTTCTCGGTTAAGAATTTTTTCGTAATCTAGGTTTCCTACAGATATTCTATAACATTCATCTTCCCAATTTTGAATTTCAGTTAGATACAAAAATTGAAAACTTCCTGCACTGGCTTTTTCTGCCCATAATTTTGCTTCTTCCCAATAGTAGAGACCTGCTTGATAGCAACTTTCGGCTTTTTCTAAATCTCTTAGATATTCTTCTTTCCAGGGAGCATCGTAAAAATATGCTACCTGTTTATCCCAAGTTCTCCCTAGTCTCATGTGTTGTTCAATTAGTTTTAGGTTTATATGCATCATAAAAAGGTAGCGGTATTTTTCCCACTCTTTTTCATCTTGAATTTTAGCTAAGGCATATTGAGGATTGCAAAAATCAGCTTCTACAGCTTTTTCTAACCAATAAATGTTTTCCATTACATCATCTGGATATTGCTGATAATGAGTATGAAATAACTTATAATATTGTTCTTTAAAAGTAACGAAATAAGAGAAACTAGATTGTAGGCATATTAGGGCAAGTATAATGCTTGCAATTATTTTTTTTGTTTTCACTAGTTTAATATCGGAATATTTTTTAATACACTCCAGATATTTTCAGCAACTTTTTTTTCTGATTCGGAAGCATCAATCCAGACTATTTTCATTTCCTTTGCCTCTTTTGAATTTTCAAAAAACTTAATTACTCGATGATATTCAATTCTTGTTTTTTCTAAAAAATCTTGCTTTTCATAAATTTCCGTAACATTACGACTTTTAATTCGTTTTAAAGATAGAGATGGTTCAATATCAAAGAAAAATAATAATTCTGGCAAAGGAAAATTTTGATTTAATATCCTAGGTAACTCTTCGCCACAGGTTGCTGACTGATATGCTAAACTTGAAAAAAGGTATCTATCTGTAACGGCAATGCCGCCTTTTGTACAGTGATTTACAATTCCGCCTTTTCCGTACAAGTGTTCGTTACGGTCTGCTGCAAAAAGAAAGGCTGTAGTTTTAGGGTTTAAAACCACTTCACCTTTTAATACAGAACGAAGAAATTTTCCAGTGGGACATTCTGTAGGTTCAGCTGTGAACATAGTTTTTTTTGATGGTAATTTATCTTTTAGTAAGTTAATTTGTGTTGAAGTGCCGGCTCCATCAATGCCTTCAAAAACAATAAAATTGCGTAGTATCATTATATATAACTACCATTTTTTCCGAAAATTTACTATAGTGTAGAGTGTAGAATCTAGGAATTTATGAAGTCTCAGGTTATTAAAATAGGTGTTAGTAGCGTTCTCTTTATCGCATTAATTTTTGCGGCCCTAGTTTTAGTGCGTCCTATTATTATCTCCTTTGAAAATTCCCTTATTGATTTTAGAGATTCAGTTGTTCAACAGGTTGAAGATAAAACTGGTCTTAAAATAACATATAAATCTATTTCACCTTCAGTTTTATCTCTTTTTTTAATTAACAACATAGAAATATACGATTCGTTTTCAGATAATCTTTTGTTGTCTATAAAAAGAGCTTCTTTAAGTTATAATTTAGGAAAAATCCTTCAAGGAGATTTTTCTTCAGCTTTTACAAGACTTGTAGTAACTGGAATTAGTTTAGAATATGACGCAATAGAGAATAGCAATTTGTTAGAAAAATTAATGTCCCTTGTTCAAAATACTGATATTCAAAAGCCTTTAGAAAATGAAATTCCTGTGGAAGATACAAAAGAGGTTCAAAAAGATGAAATTGTTGCTGTAGACCAAAAATCTGAGCAAAGAAATAATTTAAGTGAAAATAATGTAAAACCTGTTGCAAAAGAAAAGAACAATAAACTTTTACCTTTTGAAGTAAAAGTAAAAGATGTTTCTTTGCATTATAAAGATTCATTTTTAGATGGGACAGTCCTATTAAAAAATGTAGATATTCAAAATGCAGATGAAACAAATTTTTTAAATGCTTCTTTAAACGGAAATATTAAAATTAATCTTTTAGAGCCATTGTTAAATAAATTTTCAACTGAATTAGCAGAAAATCTGGAAAAGCTTTCAGGTAATTTTTCGATGGATGCTGTTCTTTCTTCAAACTTAAATGGTAGTTATGGTACTTTAGATTTAACAAATTTGGGAAGTGAAAATTTTCGTATTCCTAGTGCAAATTTTTTGGCTGAATATGATAATAACGAAATCACTGTTTCTTTATTGCAAAGTTCTTATTCCATTGCATTAATGGCATCCTATGGTTTGGAAACTAAAAATTTACTTTTTAAAGCAGAAATGGATTCCTTTGACCCTTTTACCTTTGTGGAAATAAAAGAAGGACCCGCCATTATCGAAAAAATTCGTGGTACAAAACTTTCTGGGGATTATTTATTTCAGTTAAATTCTAAACAGGATGCCTTAAGTTACGAAGCAACAGGTTCTTTATTTTTGCCCAAACAATTGATTTCAGATTCAGTAAATATTATTTTTTCTGTGTCAGGGGATAATAAAGAGGTTTACCTTCATAATTTGAATGTAGATTCAAATGTGGTGGCTATGTACATGGAAGGAAGTTATAATATTCCAAATATGAGGCCTTCGGGAACAGCTTTCTTGCAGCATTTGAAACTACCTAATGGGGGAATTATTTCAGCAGAAGCCTATGTAGATCCCTTAGACAAGGGGTTTGTTTGCTTTATTCCCCAGTTATTCCTTGGAGAAAAAAGTTTTACAGCTTTGCAACTCTCTGTAATCCCAGATTTTGTATCTAATTCGTTAGATTTTTCATTTGAATTATCAGATTATTCTCATATTGAATTTGATTCTCCAGGAATAATTAATATTGCAGGAAGTATTATTGGAGAAAAGAGTCCTTATATTCAAGCACAAGTTGCAATTAACGATTTTTTTATTGAAAGTGCAATTCAAGCAGGTGCTTTTTTCTTAGAAGAAGAAAAAAAATCTTCAGTAGAAAACTTAGCTCAAAGTTTTTCTTCTTTTATGATGACAAATGAATTATATGTGGCAACTGATTTAAAATCATTTACATATAATGTACCTTATTGGATTGTTGCTAATACAGAACAAGATAAAGGGCTTTTGGTTTTTTCTTTTACAGGTAACGAAAGCAATTTGAATTTATCTGGCTTTGATTTGCTTTACGGTGGAAATACAGTTCAACTAACTGCAGATGTTAGCCTAGATTATGAATTTAATAGTGCCTTCTTTTTAGCAAATGCTACAGTAAATTCAATTCCTTACGATTTTTCTGGCTCCTTTATGCCAGAATCAGGATTAAATATAACAGGTAGTTACGGTTTAGATTTAATTGTTTCTCTTGATTCCTTTGTAGAAAACAATTTAATCCACGGACAATTACGTTTTAATGAATTACCTATTGCATTGGGAAAACCCGTATTGTTGCTTTCAACAAATATGTTTGGTTCTGTGGATTTAGATAATATTTCTGATTTTCAAGTTCAAATTGAATCTATGTCTGTTTCTGAAGCAACTGGTTTACTTTCTTTTTCTCCAAATCTTACTTTTGGGGGAAATATAAATGCTTTTGGTTTTATGTTGGACAAGTTTGTTTATAATGATTCAGTTTCTCTTTTGAATGGCTCTGGTGGCCTTATGTGGAATTTTTCATCAGGAACCCTTTCTTCTGCCTCTTTTAATTTGTTATTAAATAGTTCTATTGCTTCAGAAGCCTACGATATTTCATTGTCCATATCAAATCCTGAACTGCTACCTTTTTCTGTTCATTCTTTAATGACTGATTTTTATTTTTCAGCAGATGCTAATATTTCAAACTTTCCAATGTCCCGTGTAGCCCAAATGCAAATAGATAGAAATACTTGTAGTGCCACTATTTCTGCCATGGGAACAGTGGAAAATCCTTTTGTAGCAATAAATATTGCTCCTTCTTCTGTTTCTTTTGGAGGAATTCCCTTTGACTTTAATGGAAGTGCATTCTTAGATGATGGACAATTCTTTCTTGAAGATGCAAATATTAATTTTGGTAATCACAGTGTTTCAAATATTTCAGGTGATTTTTCTTTAGCAACCTTTTCTGGTGGAATTTCTGCCACCTATGACGGGGAAATTTCTTCTTTGTATAATATTCATGCTCCTATTTCTTTTAATTTAGTTAGTTCTGCTGAATCTGATAAAACCGGTTTTTTAGGAATGATGGACTCTATAAGCAAAGGTTTGCCTGAATTTATTGAAGGCAAACTAGATATAAATCTTGAAGGAAGTTTTTTTGAAGAACCCTATCCTATAAATTTAAGTTTAGTTAAATTACCTGGCTACATTTCTGTTTCTTCAAGAGATAACCTAGGAATAAATGGTACAATCGCCACAGGTGGAATTGTAAATATCCAACTTGATGGTAGAATGCCAATTCATACTCAAATCCATGGAATTGTTAGCAATCAGTTACTGGATATTAATTTAGACAATGTTTATTGCGATCTATCAGTATTTAAAAATCTAGTTTACTTTCCATATGTGGCTTTATATGGTGGAATCCTTCAAGGTTCACTGAATATTGGTGGTATTTTAGCTGATCCAGACTTTGACGGAAGTTTTAATGTGGCTAATTTAGATTTGAATTGTCCAGATTATGTTACAGAACATATTATTGGTAAAGATGTTCAAATCCTTGTTAAAGAAAATGAACTAAGAATTGATAGCGAAGTTTTTGCTGTAAAACAGGGCAAGGTGGTTATGGATTTGTATCTAGGAATGGATAGGTGGAAGTTGGATTTGCTTTCTTTGCAAATAAAAACACCTAACAATATTTTTATCCCAGCTCGGGTTTCTGTTCCTCCAGTAATAATCGAAGGAAACTCAACCTGTGACCTAGATGTTCAAGTTACTTTAAATTCCTGCGATGTAGTAGGGCGTTTTTATACAGAAAATGTTGAAATACAAGTTTTAACTGAAATGATTTCTGAAATATCCAATTCTTACGCTAAAAAGGAAGGTTTTAGAGTAAATTTGGATATTGATGTAACTACAGGACAACACGTAGAAGTTGCATACAATCCACTTATTCGTGGATTAATTGAACCTGGTACAAATATTGCCTTTCAATATGATTCAATATCTAAAGATATGAATATAAAAAGTGATATAGTGTTGCGTGGTGGTGAAATTACTTATTTAAATCGTAACTTTTATATCCGAGAAGGTCGTGTTGTCTTAAATGAATCAGAAGATGTTTTCGACCCAAGGCTAACCTTGCGAGCTGAAATACGTGAACGAGACGAAAATGGAGAGCCAGTACGTATTACACTTTTTGCTGATAATCAAAGGCTAAGTGAATTTAATCCTTCTTATTATTCTTCCCCTCCAAAGTCAGAATTAGAAATAATGACTATGCTTGGACAGGCTGTAACAGGGGATGTCCAAAGTGGTTGGGATGTATTTTTTACTGGTGTAGATTATGGTTTTCAAGTGTTAGTGCTACGAAAAATTGAAAATGCATTGCGTGATTTGCTAAATTTTGATATATTTTCATTACGTACTATGGGGTTGCAAAACAGTTTGCGTCAATGGTTAAATGTTAGTTCTGAAAAAGAGGCTTTAACACTTAGTAACCTTCTTGACAATACAACTGTTTATATTGGTAAGTACTTTGGCAGTTCTCTTTATGCTGATGCATTGTTTCACATAGCCTATGACGAAACAATGGTGCTTTCTGGGGAATCCTCAACGGGGCTTATTTTTCAACCCGAAGTTGGTGTGGAAATGGATTCGCCCTTTGGAACAATTCGTTGGAGTTTATCTCCTGAAATTGGTTCATCTCAGAATTTGTGGACTCCCGCAACCTCCATAACTTTGTCGTGGAAATTTGTTTTTTAGGTTCAAGAATAGGAGATTATATGCGAAAAAGATTTTATCTTTATTTGATTTTATCCATATTGTTGCTAGGGTATTTCATTAATCCACTTTTTTCCCAGGATTCAAGTACTTGGTATTATGGCAAAAAAATCCGTGATATTGATTTTCAGGGGTTAAAAAATGTAAATGAATCGGAGTTAAGTGGGGTTACTGCCAATTTTATTGGAGAATTTTTTTCTGATGACTTATATTTTGATTTATTAAATAGAATTTTTGCTCTTGAACTTTTTGATGATATTACATCAGATGCTGTTCCTGGGGATGCAAATGGAAATAGCGTAATAATTAAATTTTCTGTTACAGAACGCCCCTATGTTTCTTCTATTAGTTTTAAGGGAAATCGAAATATTACTGCTAGTGAGTTATTAAGTTCAATTTCTATTAAAGAAAAAGATATTTATAACTCCAGTAAAGTTTTGCTAGCTGAAAGAGCTATACGTGATGCATATTTGCAAAAAGGTTATACAACTGTTAGAGTTTCTTCTGATTCAATAGTAGGTGAAGATAAAGTAGATGTGGTTTTCACAATTACGGAAGGTCGTTCTACTATACTTAAAAATGTTTCTTTTTCTGGTAATCAAGTTGTGGCTTCTAAAACATTAAAGGGGCTTCTTTCTATGAAGGAAGAAGGTTTGTTTAACAGAGGCTCTTTTCAAGAAAGTCAATTAGAGGCTGATAAACTAGCTATTTTGGCTTATTACCATAACCGAGGATATGTCGATGCAGTTATTTTAGATGTAGTTCGCACAAGTAACTATAATGAAGAAGATAAATGTGATGAATTGGATATCCGTTTTGTAATTCAAGAGGGTAACCAATATACATTTGCAGGTATCAATTTTCAAGGAAACAAAATTTTTGATACAGATACCTTAAGAAGTATGATAAAACTTGCTGATGGTGAAGTATTTAATCAAGAACATTTCAATCAAGGTATTTATGCAATAACTGATTTATATTATGAAAATGGTTATACATCTAACTTTTTTGACACAGATATTTTTAAAAATGCTGAAACTAGGCAAATATCTACAGATTTTATCATAGTTGAAAGACCTAGAAGCCATATCGAAAACATTATCATTAGTGGAAACAGTAAAACTAAGGATCATGTAATTCTTCGGGAGTTGCCAATTGAAACAGGAGATATTTTTTCTAAGGCAAAGGTTACAGCAGGTTTAAGAAATTTATTTAATCTTCAATTCTTTTCAGCCATTGTTCCAGATATTGTTTCTGGTTCTGAAGATAATTTGGTAGACCTTATTATTAATGTAGAAGAACAATCAACTACTTCTATTGAATTTGGACTAACTTTTTCTGGTATAGCTGATCCAGACGCTTTCCCTGTTTCTTTATTTTTCAAATGGCAAGATTCTAACTTATTTGGTTCAGGTAAATCTCTAGCATTAAATACAGAAGTAGCCACAGATAATCAATCTTTAACTTTAAGCTATTCAGATTATTGGCTTTTTGGTCAGCCCATAAGTGTTAGTGTTAGTGCAGGACTTGAACATTCAGTTTTTACAGCTTTACGTTCAATTTATTTACCTAATGGAACAATAAATACAGATGATTATTATATGAATTATAATCAGCTGGCTATGAACTTTGGTGCATCTGTTGGTCGTCGATGGATTCCTGATTTTGCAATTTTTTCTTTAAGCGGTGGTATTTCAGGTGAAGTTTTAAGAAACTTCTACGATGATAATACACTAATTCCTGTGGATCCAGTAATTGCTAAGTATCAAGAAAGTTGGGGAATGCAGAATACAGTATGGGGTGCTTTTTCCGTTGATGTTAGAGATTTGAACTATGATCCCTCTTCTGGTTGGTTTGCAAAGCAACGTCTTAGTTGGACAGGTTTAATACCTGCTTTAGAATCTGAATTTTTCTTCCGTTCAGATACTAAGGCAGAAATATATTTTACTTTATTGGATTTACCAGTTTTTGATAGTTGGAATCTAAAGTTTGTTCTTGCAGCTTTCTCTTCATTCTCTTTTGTTATGCCTCATCCAAATTACGAAATGAGTACAAATAGTTTGCTTTATATCGATGGTATGTTTACTGGTCGAGGTTGGACTTCTGTGTATAGTACAATTCGCAAAAAGGCATTGTGGAATAATACTTTAGAACTTAGAATGCCCGTTGCTCCTGGTGTATTATCTTTGGATTTCTTCTTTGATGCTGTAGCATTAAAAGATGATTTGAATGATATGGTTACAAATCTAAGTATAGATGATTTTTATTTTAGTTTTGGACCTGGAATAAGATTTTCACTGCAACAATTCCCTCTTCGTTTACTTTGGGCAAATACTTTCCAAGTTAAAGATGGAGATGTTAAATGGCAAAATGGGGATGGACCAGAATGGTCATTTGTATTGTCCTTTAATATAACAGAAAGGTAAATTGTTAGATTCTTTTGTCAAAAAGATATAGGAGTTTTTTATGAAAAAGAGAGCAATATGTTTTGGAATAATTTTTTTACTGTTTGCTGGACTGTTCGCTGACGAAGACCTAGTTACAAAATTTGCAGTAGTAGATACTGCTCGGGTTTATGAATCCTATTTTAGGGAAACAGGTCCAGTTAGAAACTACGAAGCAAAAAAGGCGGAATTTCAAAAAGAAATTGAAAGTCAAACTAAAGAACTTAGAGACCTACAACAACAACGTTCCGAACATTTGATGAATAAAAATGAAGCAGCTGCTCTTCGTGTTGAAGCTGAAATTACTCGTAAAAAAGAAATTTTAACTGAGTATACTAATGCAAAAAACGTTGAATTAGAAACTCTGCGTCGTTCTTTGCAATCTTCAGATGATTTTTACCAAAAATTATATTCAACTTTGGAACGAATTGCTGAATCAGGGGGATATACAATGATTTTAAGTTTACAGGATTCAAATTCAATATTGTGGTACAGTCCTTCTGTGGATGTAACAGATGAAGTAATTAGCAAATTGGGACTTTAGTGTGACTTATAATGGCTGAAGTTACTCCTATGATGCTTCAGTACCAGTCTATAAAAAAACAACACGATGATAAGGTGTTGTTTTTTAGACTGGGCGATTTTTATGAAATGTTTAATGACGACGCTATTGAAGTGTCGAATTTATTGAATCTCACTTTAACAAAACGCAATGGGCAACCAATGTGTGGTATCCCATATCACGCAGCTAAAATTTATATTGCTAGATTACTTAGACTTGGCAAACGAATTGCCATATGTGAACAAACTTCTCTTGCACAAAATGCAAAAACACTGGCTCAAAGAGAAGTTGTAGAAGTTATAACTCCTGGTTCTGCCGTAGAAGAAGAATATCTTGAATCCGGTGCAAATAATTTTTTAGCTAGTATGTCTTTTAGTAAGGGGAGGGCTGGTTTTGCATACATAGATGTATCTACTTCTGCTTTTTATGCTACAAGTTGGTCCTTATCTGATAATATAGACGAATTCCCCAAAGAACTGGGGCGATGTAATCCCAGGGAATTGCTTTTGCCACAATCTTTACGAGATGTTGAATCTGTTCAAAAAATATTGGAACTTCATAGTGGTATTTCTATTTCCTACTATCCGGATTGGCAATTTTCTTCTGAAAAGGCATATAAAAGACTGACAGAACAATTTGGTACTGCAAATCTTAGACCCTTTTCTTTAACAGAAAACTCTCCTGAGTTACCTCCAGCTGGTTTTTTGCTAGATTATTTATATTCTACTTCAAAATCTTTATTGCCTCATATTACAAGTATTAATTTATACCATGATGATGATTTTGTAATTATCGATGATTCATCAAGACGTAATTTGGAAATTGTTGCTAATCTTCGAGATGGAGGATCAAGTTTTACTTTGTTAGAATGTGTAAATTACGGCGTTACTGCAATGGGTAAACGTATGATTCGTAATTGGTTACTTTCTCCATTAAAAGACTGCAAAATAATTCAAAATCGTCAAGAAAGAGTTGCTGCCTTTGTTTCAGATCGAGGAACGTTAAAATCTTTTCGTGAAACTATATCAAGAATTCTAGATATAGAACGACTCGCTAGTAGAATTGCAATGGATCGTGCTAACGGAAAGGATTTACAAGCATTAAAAACTAGTCTAGCAAATTGGGTTGAAGCAAGAAAACTTATCTCACCATTAAATTATATTGGCACTGATTATTCTATTGCAAAGGATATTATTTCTTTAATCGAAAATTCTATAATTGAAGAGCCTTCAACATTACTTAACGAAGGAAATTTGATAAAAGAACTTTGGTCTTCCGAATTAGATCACTTAAAAAGTATTCAACGTGATTTTAATCAAGTGTTGAATTCCTATATTGAAGAAGAAAAGCAAGTTACAGGAATTTCAAATTTAAAAGTAAAATATAATAGAATTAGCGGTTATTATATTGAAATTTCTAAGGGAAAATTAGGAAACGTTCCTTCCCATTTTATTTTGCGGAGAACTATGGTGAATGGGGATCGTTATACAACTGTAAAACTTCAAGAATTAGAACGTGAACTGAATTCTGCCGATGAACGAATTATTGAAACCGAAAAGAATCTATTTTTAGAAATTAGAAATAATCTTAAGCAACATATAAATTATTTGTTGCAGTTGTCAAAAGAAATTGCAGAAGCCGACAGTATTGCATCTTTTGCCCATGCAGCCATTTTACATAATTGGGTTCGCCCTTCAATAGATGAATCTGATGTTGTGGAAATCTTAGCTGGTAGACATCCGGTTGTGGAATTACATTTGCCATCTGGCGAATTTGTTCCTAATGATGCCTTGTTTACAGGAGAAAAGTTTTTTGGACTTGTTACAGGACCTAATATGGCTGGAAAAAGTACGTATCTTAGACAAAATGCATTAATTGTACTTTTAGCACAAATTGGTTCTTTCGTTCCGGCAACAAAAGCCCATATCGGTATCTTAGACAGAATTTTTTGTCGTGTTGGTGCTTCTGATAATTTAGCAAAGGGGGAATCTACTTTTTTAGTAGAAATGACAGAAACTGCAAATATTTTACGTTCTGCAACAAATAAAAGTCTTGTAATTATGGACGAAGTAGGTAGAGGTACTTCTACAGAGGATGGGCTTTCAATTGCCTGGGCAGTTTCAGAATATTTGTTAAATACAATTCGATGTAAAACACTTTTTGCAACACATTATCACGAACTTACCCGTATTGAACATCCAGCCTTGATTAGTCTTTGCTTAGATGTTCTTGAACAGGAAGGACAAGTAATTTTCTTAAAACGAATAAAACCTGGAGCTTCAGCAAATTCTTATGGTATTCATGTGGCACAACTTGCAGGATTGCCTAAACCTGTAATATTACGGGCAAAAGATTTACTTTCTGGTATTCAAGCTATGGCATCCACTGTTCCAAGACTAGACCAAGTGGAAATGACTGAAAATCAACAAAAAGGGACTCAAGAGCAAAATATTCAAGTATCTGAAACTTCTACAATATCTTATTCTTCACCTGGGCTTTTTTCAGATGAAGAGCTTGTGTTAGATGAAATTCTTTCCTCTAATCCTGACAATATGTCTCCTATAGAAGCTTTGCTTACCATTGCTAGATGGAAAAAAAGTCTATCAGGCCAATAAGTTTTAGGTTTTTTTTTGTTGTTTAAAACTATAATTATTATGTGAAAGTTGTATTTTTATTTTTTAAATTTTTGCGATTCTTTTTTTCCTTATTTTTAGGAGGGGAGGCTTGCATAAAATGTGGTCGTATTACTTTTAATCCTCCCATATGTGAAATATGTAAAAATCAATTTATTTATGACTGGGTGCCAAGTGTAAATAAAGTTGATGGTATTCGTACTAGGTGTAATTGTTGCGGAAAGGAATTAATTTCTGAAATCGATTTATGTTCCAGATGCAAAGAAGAAAAAGTTCTTCTTCACACGGATTCTGTTGTTCCAGTTCATACTTATCGCCTATGGAAAATTGATTTACTATATATGTGGAAATACCAACATCGTAGACAACTGACTAAAGTTTTTTCTGATTTAAGTTCAAATGTGATTAAAAAAGAATTTTTTTCAGATGGTGAAATTCCTTTAGTTCCTGTTCCACCTAGACCTGGAAAAATTCGCAAACAAGGCTGGGATCAAGTTGAAGATTTATGTAAATATTTAGAAATGTTTTATGGGTTTAAGGTTTTACGAGTTTTAGAAAGAACTACTTCAATTCAACAAAAAAAATTAAACCGAAAAAGCCGACTAGAAAATCTAGGTCATGCTTATCGAATAAATCCAAAGTTTATTGCAAAAAATATTCTTCCGGAAAAAATAATTCTAATTGATGATGTAATTACAACAGGCGTTACAATGGAGACTTGTGCTAAATGCTTAAAAGAAGCTGGGGTTTCCACTGTTTACGGATTCTCTCTTTTTACAGTATAAAAAAACTAATCAAGGATTGGAGCAATCATTTTACCTTTATACAATATTTTAGGATAAACAGTTAATCCCAATTTTTTTTCTAGGGCTGAAAATTTCCTTAGTTCATATTCATCACAAATAACAATATTTGTTCCTGAATTTCCAGCTCGTCCTGTTCTTCCTGCTCGGTGAATAAAAAAATCTTTTTCGGAAGGTAAATCCATTTGAATTATGTGACTTATTCCAAAAATATCCAAGCCTCTAGCAGATAAGTCGCTGGTTATTAAAACTTTTGTTTTTCCTGAACGGAATCTATCTAAAGCCTGTTTTCTTTTGACTTTATCAGTCTTTGCATGAAGGAAACAGCAGTCTATTTTTTTATAAGTGAGTTTGTTAGCAATTATTTCCACTTGATCAGGTCTAGATGTGAATATCATTGCTCTTGAAGGATTTTCAGCTACAAGTATTTTCTTTAATGTATCTATTTTATCCCTTGATTCACTGTATATTGCAATATGTAATATTTTTTTTCTAAGAATATCTTCTGGTGGTAAAAGTACAGTTTTTAGATTTTCTGTATCAGAGTTTTTTTGTTTAATAATATTTTTAATTATTTTTGTAGTTTCCCCTGAAATTGTTGCGGAACAAGCAATAATATTAATTTTTTCTGGTAAGAGATTTAATAAACTTAATGTTTTATCTCTTAGTTCAGGTGAAAAAAGTCTGTCTACTTCGTCAATAACTATAAATTTTATGTTGTTGCATTTTAATTTTTTTAAAAAGGCTAATTCAGCCAGTCTTGCTGGACCTCCTACAACAATTTGAGGTTTTTCTTTTAGTAATTCTGTTTGTCTTTTTATGGGAGCTCCACCAATTAAAAGTGCAACTTTTATATCTGATATTTGTTGAATTTGATTTTTTATTTGAGAAGAAAGTTCATGGGTTGGAGCAATAATCATAAGCTGAATATGAGGTAAGTTTTTATTAATTTGTTGGAGCAAAGGCAAAAGATATGCAAAAGTTTTTCCAGTTCCTGTTTCTGACTGAAATAAAAGATTTTCATTTTTATTTACTAAAGGAATAACTTGAGTTTGTATTTTTGTTGGTGAATTAATATTTAAATCTCTTAGTTTTTGGCAAAATTCCTTATTTATGTCAAGTTGTTGAAATGTTGTATACTCATTCATTATTCGACTATAGCACATTTTTAATAAATATGCTATAATATAAAAATGTTAATTGGAATAGATACTTTTGGTGCTGACCATGGTAGATCTGGTATCGGTTTATATCTATTATCGCTACTTTCTAAGTTGCCTAAACTAGATTCTATTTCTTACGAGTTATTCGGTTCTGAAATAGATAGATATAATTTTACTACATCTAATAATTTTTCTTTTACTGGTATTTCTATTCCAGATAGTGTTTTATCTGAATTTATTTGGCATCTTACACGAGCTTCTTCTTTTTCAGTTAAACGAGGCTATGATGTTACTCTTTATTCAGCTGGTGGAAGATTTTTGCCTACAAATTTTAAAGTTCCTGGTGTTGCAGTTGTAAATGATGTTATTTCTGAATTACCAAGCTTTAATCAAGGTTCTTTTTTTGCAAAAAAAATAAAAAAAGGTTTTATGAATTGTACAAAAATAATTGTTGCAAGCCAATTTATCAAAAAAGAACTTGTTTCTATGTCAATTAATCCAGAAAAAATTGAAGTAATCCATAACGGGATTGACCATAGTTTGTTTTATCCCCGTACTGAATTAACTGGTGATGTGGTAGAAATAAAACCATTTGCAATTAAGCGTCCTTATTTTATTTATGCTTCAAAATTGCAGGGTCCTGCAAAAAAACATGTAGAATTAATTCGTGCATTTTCTGTATTTAAAAAGAAAACAGGTTTGCCTCATAGATTAATTTTAGCAGGTGGAGCTGGACCATATTTTGATACGGTTCATAAAGAAGTTATGGATTCTCCTTATGGGTCTGATATTTTCCTTACAGGTTTTTTCCCACATGAAAATTTATCTGAATTATATTCCTGTGCTGATGCTTGCATTGTTCCTTCTGTTGGAGAAGGAGTAGGGATGCCTGTTTTAGAGGCAATGGCTTCAGGAGTTCCTGTTGCTTGTGCAAAGGCAGGTGCCTTACCAGAAATAGCAGGTAGCAATGCCTTATTTTTCTCGCCAGATGATATAGGTTCTATGGCTGATGCAATGGAGACTATTATTTTAGATAAGACACTTAGGGAAAAACTTCATGCAGATGGTATTGCGTGGGCTAAACGCTTTTCCTGGGAAAAAACTGCTTCTAAAACATTAGAAGTTTTATGCCAAGCAGCTAAGACTAGAAAATAATTTTTGTTTATAAAAAAATTGCTAAAAGAAAGTTTTCTTTTAGCAATTTTGTAATTTAAAGTTCTAATTATTTTTTTAACAGTTTGGATTATTAAGCTGTTTTTTGGTCAGTTAATAAATTTTCAGCGTCTTTAATAACACCCTTTTTTACCATTTCACCAGTGATGACAAGTTTTTTGTTTCCTTTTACAGATGGAATTTCAAACATTACATCCATAAGTAGTTGTTCAACAATAGCTCTTAGTCCACGGGCTCCGGTTTTTCTTTTAATTGCAATTTCAGCAATTTCGTCAATAGCATCTTTTGTAAACTCTAGCTCCACGTTATCTATTGCAAATGATAACTGAAATTGCTTTATTATAGCATTTTTTGGTTCCGTAAGGATTTTAATTAAATCATCTTTTGTAAGTTCTTTTAACGCAACTGAAATTGGCATACGACCTATAAGTTCTGGAATCAATCCAAATTTTACTAAGTCGTTGGGAATTACTTTATTCAGTAATTCAGCACGGTCGTCTTCACTTAAAGAATTTAAAGTTGAGCCAAATCCCATTGTATGAGCTGCTACTCGAGATTCAATTATATTGTCTAATCCAACAAAGGCACCACCACAAATAAATAAAATATTTGTAGTATCAATTTCAATCATTTCTTGATTAGGATGTTTTCTTCCGCCCTGAGGAGGCACGCTAGCGTGGGTTCCTTCTATAATTTTTAGCAAAGCTTGTTGAACACCTTCTCCAGAAACGTCTCTTGTTATAGATGTGTTTTCTGATTTTCTAGCGATTTTGTCGATTTCGTCGATGAAAATAATTCCTCTTTCCGCAGCAGCAACATTTCCATCGGCAGCATTAATAAGTTTTAACAAAACATTTTCTACGTCTTCGCCTACATAACCTGCTTCTGTTAGGGTTGTGGCATCTGCTATGGCAAAAGGTACGTTTAGTTTTTGTGCAAGTGTTTTAGCCAGTAGAGTTTTTCCCGAACCAGTTGGTCCAATCAATAGAATATTGGATTTTTCTAATTGAACTTCGTCGTTACCAATATTTGTGCGTGACATTCGTTTGTAGTGATTGTATACAGCTACAGATAATGCTTTTTTTGCATAATCCTGTCCGATAACATATTGATCAAGATAATCCTTGAATTCTTTTGGTGTAGGAACGGAATTTAAGTTTATTGGACTAATTTCTTCCATTTCATCATCTAAGATAGTTTGGCAAATTGCAACACACTTATTACAAATCGAAATATTATCCGGCCCTGCAACCATTCGTCTATTTATATCAGCAGGCTTGCCGCAAAAAGAACAATATTGATTGTTGATATTACGATTTCGAGCCATGGTCTCTCCTTGGCATTACCTTGTCAACAATTCCATAATTTACAGCTTCTTCTGCAGACATATAAAAATCTCTTTCCATGTCTTTTGCAACATCGTCAAAAGATTTTCCTGTATGATATGCAAAATAATCAATTGTCATTTTTTTCAGACGAATAATTTCACGTGCTTGAATTGCAATATCTGAAGCTTGTCCTTTAGCTCCCCCCCAAGGCTGATGTATCATAACACGGGAAGAAGGCAAAGCAAATCTTTTTCCTCTAGTTCCACTTGCAAGTAATATTGCTGCCATACTAGCAGCTTGACCTAAGCAAATAGTTTGAGTGTCGCATTTGATAGATTGAATTGTATCATAAATGGCTAATCCAGCAGTTACAGAACCACCAGGTGAATTGATATATAAACTAATATCTTTATCAGAACTTTGTGAGTCAAGAAATAATATCTGTGCAACAACTAAATCTGCAGTTGTGTCTGTTATTTCCCCATCAATGAAAATAATTCTATCTTTTAGCAAGCGAGAATAAATGTCATAGGACCTTTCCCCTCCACTAGTTTGTTCCATAACGTAGGGGACTAAAGTGTTCATTCTTTCGTTCATATAGTATCCTTGCGGTACAAATATTTAGTTTTTAAACAAGTCTGCAAAGGTCATTTTGTCTCCCTTTGAAACTTTAACTTGTTGGAATAAATCTTTGTACAGCTTTTGTTCTTTAGTTTCATCTATAAGATACTCTTTTTGTCTAGGATCCGCATAGTGTTTTTTTACTTCTTCTACAGAAATTCCTGCTTCTTGTGCAATTTTTTCGTATTCTGCATCAATTTCTTCTGGAGTAACAGTAATATTTTTTTCTTTAAGTAAAGCTTCCACAATTATGCGAGTTTTTAGCATTTTTTCTGCATCACCTGTCCATTCAGAAAGCATAGCTTCTTTTGTTTGACCTGATGCTGCTATCATTTTATCAAGCTGTTCAGTAGTTGTTCTAAACTGCTGAGCCATCATTCTCCATCTAGAATCCAATTCAGCAGCAATCATAGATTTTGGTAAATCAAATTGATTTTTTTCAACAAGTTGTTCAAGCAATGAATTAGACTTTATCTCTGAAATCCTTTTTTCTTTTGCTGCTTCCATATTCTTTTTAATGTCAGCTTTCATATCATCTAGAGTATTATATTTATCATTTACATCCTGAGCTAATTCATCATCTAAATCAGGTAAATTGCGAACCTTGATAGCAGTTACTGTTACCTTTAATTTTTTTGTAGTTCCTGCTAAATCTTTGTCCTCAAAATCTTCTTTGTAGGTTTTAGTAATTTCTTTGGTTTCATCTTTTTTCATACCAATGATATCATCATCAATTTTGAAAAGATTTTGACCTGAACCTACTGTGAAAACAAAATCCTGTCTTTCAGAACCCTGTATTGTTTTTCCTTCATCATCAAGTTCAGAGTAATTAATTGTAACAATGTCATCTTTTACTGCAGGTTCACCTTCTTTTTTGTCTAAAACCATAGCATTGCGTTCACGAATTTGTTCTAACTCTTGTTTTAAATCCTCGTCAGTAATTGAAACTACAGGTTCTTTGATTGTAATGCCGTCAAAATTTTCAACCTTCACTTGAGGGAAAATATCATAAGTTACAGAGAATGTTAAATCTTTTGATGTATCTAAAACAGGTGCTTCGTCCATAGAAGGTTGTGCGTAGGGAAGGGGGCGTTCTTGAATTTCTTCAAAGATTTCGCTAAGGGCTTTTTCTATAAGGTCGCTAGCAGCTTCCATTTTTAAAGCATCCCCGTATTTTCTTTCTAAAACGGATACAGGTACGTGACCTTTCCTAAAACCAGGAATTTGAATACTTTTTGCGTATTTTGATACAGTGTCATTATAACCTGTGGCAACATCTTTTTTTGCAACAGTAACAGTCAACTTTACAGCTGAATTTTCAAGTTTTGTGATTTCCTTGGATAGTTTCACTTTCGCTTCCTCTGTTTTACAAGTATATTAAAAAAGGCGATTCAGAACATTCCGAATCGCCTTGGTTTAGAGCGGGAAACGGGAGTCGGACCCGCGACATCGACCTTGGCAAGGTCGCGCTCTACCACTGAGCTATTCCCGCAAAATTGCACGGTTGAAAAAGGTCCCGTTCCCTCCTAATGTGAAGGACTGCGAGAGAAGGGACTTGAACCCTTACGCCTAGGGCACCAGATCCTAAGTCTGGCGTGTCTGCCAATTTCACCACTCTCGCCCGTGCTTGGGATCGGTGTTTAACCTCTCAACACAAAAAAGATACCATAGGTATAAAAAAGTGTCAAGTGCTTTACAAAAAAAATTAATCTTTTTGCAAAACTCATGACTATTTTACAACTATGTTTACCAATTTATTAGGTACAACAATCACTTTAACAACAGTTTTTCCTTCCATAAAGCGTTTCGCTCCTTCAGAAGTTAATGCTAACTTTTCTACTTCGGAGTTATCTGTGCCGATTTTTACCTGAAATTCATCCCGTTTTTTGCCATTAATTTGAACTATAATCTTGCATTCATCATCTTTACAAAATTCTTCGTTGTAAGTTGGCCAATTTTCGTAAGCAATAGTGTTTTTATTCCCTAACTTTTCCCAAAGTTCTTCACCTAGGTGGGGAGCATAAACCGAAAGCATTTTTACAAAATCTGCCCATAAAGCTTTAGGCAATGTTTCTTGCTTTGATGCCTCGTTTATAAAAATCATCATTTGGCTTATAGCTGTATTAAAGGCCAAGTTTGCAGTATCTTCTGAAACTTTTTTTATGGTTTTGTGAAACTGTTTGCGTAATTCTGTAAGATTTTCATCTAAGTTACCTGTTATATCAATATCAACCATTGGTTTATCTGAAACAGCCCAAATTTTTTCTAGAAAGCGATGTACACCGATAAGACCTTGAGTATTCC
>JAGAOP010000061.1 GCA_017623685.1 Spirochaetaceae bacterium | reverse complement strand
ATTTTGGAAAACAATTAAACATAGATTACCAGAATTGTTTGTTCTCAGAGGTATTAAGACAATCGAAGAAGCAAATAAATTTTTAAGAGATGAATTTCCAAAAATCTATCAACGATGGTTTCCTGTTAAACCAAAGAGCGAAAAATCTTCTTTTGTGAAAGTTGATGTTTCAGAAATTACAAAAATTCTAAAAGCAACATTTCCTGGTAAAACAGATAAATCAGGTGTATTTTTGTTAAAAGGTTACAGATTTTTTTGTCCAGAACTTCCTGATAGAAGAATCAGAATTTTCATGAATGAGCAAGAAGGGATTTGGGTATCTCCACTAGAAAATGATACAAGATATGAAATTCAATTGGTTGAAACTGATACTAGTGGAAATATGCCAGAAGTTATGAAAGATTTAATTGATAGAGTCTTTCTTAAAAATGCAAAACCTTTATGGCGAGAAGTTTACATTGATATTGATGATGTGGTCCTATCGCAAATCAAACGCAAAAAAATAGCATAACTATTTTTTATAAACTTTTTTTCCTCGATTCAAGCACAATTCTGAGTGTAGTGAGTAAACTATATTCTCAACACTAGAAATAGACCCAAAAATAACATTTTTTACTCTTTAAAATCACAAAACTAGCCGACAATTAACTGAAAAACACAAAGAACTTCATATTTTTCAGTTGTTTGAAAAAAAAATTATGGTGAATTTTTAAAAAGTTGTTGACAACAATTTTACTTGAAAGAATTTCATATTTATTGCGAAACTGAAGCAATATTAATAGCTCCTTGCCATCCGGAATCAACAGGTAATACAGCCCCATTAATCTCTGGAGAATCAATTAGCATACCCATAACAGAAGCAATTTTATCTGGGGAAATTAGTTTTCCAGAAGGCATTTTTTTTTCCAAAGCAGCTTTTTCTTCGGAACTTTGATATTCCGTAGCAACAAAACCTGGACAGATAGCATTACAAGTGATTCCATAATTCCCGTAAGCCATTGCAACTGATTTTACAAGGCTAGAAATCCCAGTTTTAGCTCCGGCATAGGCTGGATTTGTTAAAAAACCATTTATTGAATAAGTTCTAGTTCCACCCATTAAAATTATTCTTCCCCAATTATGCTTAAGCATATTTGGAATAACCTTTGACACACAAATTCCAGGTAATGCGTAATCTAGTAAAGCCATTTTTATCCAATCAGTGGTAGTTGTATCTTGTAGCTTTTTTTGAACAAAGGGTCCAAAACACACAAATAAAATATCTGTTTCGGTTAAACATTTCCCAAGATCTGTTGAATCAATTTGAAATATATTTTCTTCTGTAATTTTTTGAATAATTGATGAAACAGAAATATTATTTTTTTTTCTTTTTGCCAAGTCTTCCAGTTCTTTTATTAAAGATTGAAATTTAGGAGAATCATGTCCTCCATGAACAAAAAGAGAAGCTCCCAGTTCAACTAATATTTTTGAAGCTGCGGCACCAATTCCACCGGAACCACCTACCACAAGGGCTTTTTTTTCTATAAAATTTTCCATTTTTTTATTGTAGCGTAAATATAAAAAAAAAAGTATAGTTAGATATGGATTTATCAGAAATTAGAATTATTCTTTGTCGCCCAGAGGAAAGCAGAAACATAGGTGCCGTTTGTAGAGCTATGGCCAACTGTGGAATGAACAAGCTCAGAATTGTAGGAAATAAAACCGACTACGACGACAAAAAAGTAAAAACTTTAGCTATTCACTCTGCATACATTTGGGAGCAGGCTAAATTTTACCAAAATATTACTGATGCTACAAAAGATTGTTCCTTAGCAGCTGGAACAACTCGGCGTGTAGGAAAAAAAAGGAAAAATTGGCTACTTCTTCCAGAAGAATTTGCCAAAAAGGTTTCTAGCATCGAAAAGGTTGCAATAATTTTTGGTAACGAAAGAACTGGCTTAACTGACCAGGAGTTAGATGAATGTACCCTTGGAATTACAATTCCCTCTAACGAATCTTTTGCTTCCTTAAATTTATCCCACGCTGTACAATTAATTTGTTACACTTTATTTAGAGAAAACAACCCTCATTTTTCAAGTTATACACCTGTACCATTAGATAGATTGGACAAAACAGTGGCGTCCATTGGTAAAAGCCTTAAATCCATTGGATTTTTCAGTATAACTGGGCAGGATGAAATGGAAGCTTTTTGGCGGAATATTCTTTCTAGAGCCGCTTTATCAGAGGGAGAATGTAGCTACATTGAAAAAACTTTTTCCAAAGCAGCTGGATTGGCATCAAAACACAAAAAAAATTAAAAATCAGGAACAAAACTAAGCTAAAAAGATATATGATTATCGTGAATCATTTCGTCGTTGGCAACAACACTGGCTCTAGCCAAACAATTTTTTAATTCTCGAATATTTCCTGGCCAATGATAATCATACAGTTTTTGGATGCCACCATCTGTGATTTTTTTATTATGTCTATTTAGAAAATGGTTAACCAATAAAGGTATATCTGTTTTTCTTTCTCGCAAAGGAGGTACTACTATGGGGAAAGCAGCTATTCTATAATACAAATCTTCTCTAAAACTGTGTTTTTCCATAAGTAACCGAAGATCGCAATTTGTGGCAAAAATAAATCTTACATTACAACTTTGAAAATTCGTAGAACCTACTTTACTAAATATTTTATCTTCTAAAACATGAAGCAACTTCGGCTGAATTACCATGGGCAACTCACCTATTTCGTCTAAAAATAAAGTTCCCCCTTCTGCAGAAGAAAAATATCCGTTTCTATGAATTGCTCCTGTATAAGCACCTGTAACTGTTCCAAATAATTCTGATTCTGCCAAAGAAACTGGAATTGTAGCCATATTCACTGCAAAAAAAGAATTTTTTTTGCGATTACTTAATTGATGAATAATTTTTGCAATATGAGTCTTACCTGTACCACTTTCACCTAAAAGTAGCAATGGTTGCTCGCTATTAGCTAAATTTATTATATTTTTCTTCAAATCCAGCATTGCCAAGCTATCACCTAATAATTCATTTAGTTCAGGAATTGCATGAATTTTTTCATATTTTTCAGAAACAACTGATTTATTTTCTTCTAACAAGTAAGGAAGTATTTTTTTTCTAAAACAAGATACTTCACAGGGAAAAACTATAAAATTTGAAATTCCAAATCGCAAAAAAAATGGTGCAATACAACTATATTCTTCGTTTATCAATAATATTATAGAAACTCCTGAAGATTTTATACAAATACTATTTATGCAATTAGGACCTATTCTAATCAGTTGTTTGTAGTCTAATAAAAGAATATTAGGTTTGTTAATTATTAATTCTTGGCAAAGAATATCATAGTTGCTAAAAAAACGTAAATCCGCAGAAATAGATGAATTACAACATAAATTCCGAAGTTTTTCATCAATAGAGAAAACATAAATTACTTTTTTCATTAAAATCCAACTTTATATTTTACTTAGTTTTAGAGATTCTGTACCAAAGTAGCAAAACCTTATATCTCATATACGGCAAAATATAAAATATCTTTAAAGGATTGTGAAATATTTCTGGCCAGATTTCTAAGCCCTTTTCGAAGGTTTTTTCTGAAATCCGTTTTGTTCTTTTGGCAAAAATATTTAAAATTTCTTTGTAGTAAACAAAAGTGCTAGAAGAAAAACGATTTCTACGATTAAAAGCCCAAATATTTTTTTCTGGAACCCCATCACTTACAAGAACCATAGAAGGAGTAGCTTTGTAAATAGCCGAAATAATATCATTTTCTACTGTTTTGGGGTAATATCCTACATATCTACCACGAATTTGAATATTTGGAAAAGTGGCATGAACATTTTTTTCAGCTTGTACTAGAATTTTTTTTCGGCTACCAAATAAATACAAGGATTTATATTGTGAATCTAATACAGAAAGAAATGAAATAATCGCTGTAAATGGATTATATCTTACAGGCACGGACAATTTTAAAAAAGAAGCACCTTTAATTAAACTTTTTGATATGGGAAGAACAAGATCTGCATTCCGAACACATTCCCCGAATTTATCCTTTCTTCTTGCCTTTAATAAATCCCACACTGACAAAAAAATTATTTGTTTTGTTCCTGGTTTTTTCAATAAGTCTAGAATTTCTTTTTCCAAGTTTTCTGGCAAAAGAATATCTATTGGTACTTTTAATAAGTGAATTCTTTCAATAGCCATTTATCATGCTCCATTAATAAGGTTTGTAAACTAGCTAAACCATACAAGGCTGCTGTTTCTACTCGCAATATATTTGTATTAAAATGAACAGGAACAAAACCCTCATTTTTCAAACTGTCAAGTTCTTGATTGGAAATACCTCCTTCACAACCTACTACAAGGGCTACAACAGATATTTTTTCTTTTTTAGAAGAATTAAAAATAGCTTCATGTAATGAAAAACAGCCATTTACTTCTTCATATAATACTACTGAACAAGGATTATTTCCACATTGTTTCTTCCACAAAGAAAGGGCATTTTTTAAATCGGTAGAAGGCAAAATTTCAGTTGCCACAGGGGAACCTGATTGTTGTCTTGCTTCTTTAATAATTCTTGTCCATCGCTCATTTCGATTAGAACTGTCCTTTAGCTGATTACGACTGCTATTAACTGGAAGAATAACAGAAACTCCTACTTCCACAGCTTGCCTAATTATTAAGTCCATTTTTTGAGCTTTAGGCATAAACTGGATTAACCACACTGGACAATCTTTTAAAATACTAGATTCTATATTTGAAGCTAAAACTCCTGTTTCAACGAATTTGCTATCTGTCTGTATAGAATCTTTTATATGTAACAAAACTCTATCAAAAGAAACCTCTTGCACTTCCATAGAGCAAAGATCACCCTTTGGGAATCTAACTTCTAGAATATTACCAACTTTTAACCTTAGGACTTGCTTTAAATATTTTAAATCCCGCCCGTCTACAACTAAGTTTCCTTTATTGTCTGCCTCTACAGAAGAAATATATTGTCTCATATTATTCTTCTGCACCAACTTTTTCTGTTTCCTGTTCAGCCTCTGCTTCTTGTTGTAACTCTTTTAAGGTTTTAGCATTTGCTATCAAATTGAAAAAATCTTTATCCTTTATAACTTCCAGTGCAGCTTTTAATTGAATGTCATAATCAAGGTCGTAAAGACTAGGTTCCCTTGTTTTTTCACATTCAATACGAATAATTCTTCTAAGCATCCGTTCGTCTAAGGAATAGGTTTTATTAAGTTGCTTTGCAAAGGCAGCAATATCTGCTTCGGTCATATTAGGATTATTTTCCACATGTTTTGCAACTTCCGAAGATTTAATTAATTCCACATAGGCATTTTCTTCTTCTTCAGTTAATTCTGGAAATAATACTTCTAAATCTGGAGGAATCCCTATTTTATCGATATTTGTGTCACTAGGAGTATAATATCTAGCAATTGTAAGTTTTATACCATCTGAATTTGGCAGTGGAATTGGATTTTGAACTGAACCCTTACCAAAAGTTCTTTCACCTACAAGATATGCCAAATGATTATCTTTTAATGCTCCTGATAAAATTTCAGAAGCACTTGCTGAACCTCTGTCGATTAAAACTACGATTGGAATATTTTTTGGCATTGTAGTTTTTTTAGGAGAAGCTGTATACATTGAATTTTCGTAGGGATGACGACTTTTTGTAGAAACAATGGGTCCTGAATCAATGAATTTATCTGCAACTTCTACAACGCTAGAAATCAAGCCACCTGGATTACTTCGTAAATCGATTATTAAACCTGCAAAACCAGAGCTAATAAATGAATCTAAAGCTTCCTGTACACGACTTGGAGTTTGAGGAGTAAATTCAATAATTCTTAAATAACCCACATCATCTATCATACCAAATTTAACAGTTGGAACTTCGATTAAAGCTCGGGTTAAGGTAACTGGGAATTCCATATTTTTTCCCCGACGAATTATTAAGTCCACATCAGTTCCTACTTCACCTCGCAACAAAGAAAGAACATCGTCCATAGTTATTTCTGGAGTAGAAGTCCCATCAATAGAAACAATTAAATCCCCAGCTTGAATCCCTGCCCTATGTCCAGGAGAGCCTTCTATTGGAGAAGCTACCACTACATAGGCTGGATTTTCAGGAGTTGATTCAACTGCTTTAGAAATTGAAAGTCCTACTCCTCCAAAATTTCCTACAGTAGTATCTGAAAGACTTCTAACCATAGCAGGATCCATATACGAAGTGTAGGGGTCGCCAAAGGCATCCATCAAACCTTTCATAGCTCCTTCGTACAAAATAGCAGGATCAATTTCATCCACATAATTTCTATGAACAAAATCAAAAACACTATCGAGAAGTTCAATATATTGACGTCTTTTCCTTTCGTAATTTTCTTTAGATTCATCACTAATATGTGAATTTTGAGAATAAGCTGTAATATCCGCTAAAAATACAAAAAAGAAAACTAAAATTGCAATAAAAACAGTAAAAGCCCAAGTCTTTTTTTCATAATTAATATTCATTCTTTTATTGTACTTTACAATTAAAGTTTGTCAAGATGATGAATAAAAACCTTTTAAATATAATTTTTTTTTAAAAAATTTGTAACTTTTTCTTTTGACAATAGTTTATTTTATAGATTGCAAGAGCAACAACAATCACCGCAGTTTCTACAGAATCTTGCAGACATCTGCGAATTCTGGTTTTCTGCATCCTCCTCTCCTTTTAGAGAACTCGGTAAAGTTTTTATCGAGTTCTCTTTTTCTTTAAAGTTGCATTTCTAATTTTCCGATAAGTAAATGAAGGGGAATAAATCACTTTCAAAAACTAATTGTTGAAAGAATTGGTTAATGGGTTTTATGGATTCATGGAGGATTCCGTTATGGATATGAAAGAAACTGCTAAAGAGGCATATGCTATTTTGTCATCACAAAATCAGCTACTTGACTCAATGATTGATCAGCAGAAAAAAATTCGTGCCGCAGTTACCGGAAAGGATTGGAGCAATTTAGAGGAACTGCTTTATAAAGTGAACGAATTAACAGACACTTTTACCGAACAAGAAGCAGCACGAGATGGATTATGTAAATCTGTATGTGCAGCTGCTCATATCACAGCAACCCCTGATATGTACAGAACAGTTTGTTGCTTTCCAGCAGAGTTCCGTACTCCTATAATGGAAATGTTTCATCAAGTAAGGCGAAAGCTTACTGCTTCAAAGATTGAAAACGACGCTTTAAATGATTACATACGTATTACAAAAGGATTCCTCCAAGGTGTATTTGATTCAGTAATTCCAAAGAATCGAAATACTGTTTATTCAAGAACAGGGACAGTGGTAAAACCTCCTGTTCCAGAAAGTTTAGTGTTAAACACAGTTTTATAGGAGGTAAGGAATGGCTTCTTCTTTTGCAGGAATTGAAATCGGAAAACGAAGTTTAATGGCTCAAAGTCAGTCAATTAGTACAGCTGGACACAATATATCAAATGCTGATACAGAAGGTTATTCACGACAAAGAGTTCAGTTAAGACAATTTGACCCAATATATCGCCCAGACCTTTCCAGAGCTGAAACTCCCGGTCAAATTGGTCAAGGTGTAAATATAGAAAGTGTAAATCGTATACGTGATGAGCTTTTAGATGCACAAATCACAGCACAAAGTAACCAAGAATCCTATTGGAGTACTCGTGAAAAATATTATGTAATGCTTGAACAGATTTACAATGAACCAGAAAATGTTTCAATTCGTTCAAACATGGACAAATTTTGGGAATCTTGGCAAGAACTTTCTTTATATCCAGAATCCCAGGCCGCAAGACAATCCATTGTTACCCGTGGAGAATCCTTGGTAAACTCTATACACCAAAGATTTAAAAGCTTATCTGGAGTTGGAGTTTTACTTAACGGAGATATTGAGGCTTCTGTAGACCAATTAAATACATATGCACGACAAATTGCTGAATTAAATAAAGAAATAGTGCGATCAAAGGCAATGGGTGATAATCCTAACGATTTGTTGGACAGAAGAGATTTAATGGTTGAAAAATTATCTTCTTTGGCAAACATTACAGTGGATCAAAGAGACGCTGATGAATACATGGTTCACATTGACGGAAGAGTTTTAGTTCAAGGTGGAATTGCTAGAAATTTAGATGTAGTTTCTTTAACAGACAATAATGGTTATACAAAAGTTGTTTGGGGAGACACAGGAGAGGATGCAGTAATTTCTGGTGGAAGTTTAGGTGCATTAATTGAACTTCGTGACGTAGATGTTAGAAACGAATTACAAGAACTAAACACTATGACAATGAACTTTGCAGATTTAGTAAATGATGTTCATAGAAATGCTGTTGGAGCTAACAATACCACTGGACTAGATTTCTTTGTTCAACAACCATTTGTAACAAATGTTGCAGGAAATTATGACCGAAACGGAGATGGAGTAGTTGATACATCTTATATTTTCCGTATAGCAGGTACAAATAAATTAAATCCCCAAAATCAAGTTGGCCTAGAAGGAAACATCACTATTTCTGGAGCTTCAGGAAACATTGTAATCCCTTACTACCCTACTGACACTGTGGAATCAATAATTAATCGTATCAACGATTCAAATGGCGAAGTAAAAGCATATTTGGACAGAAACAATATGTTAGTATTAAAAGCAACAACCGCTCAAAATGAAGAAGATCCTGATTTTGTAATTCGTCATATAGAAGACGATGGTCATTTTTTAGCTGGTTATTCTGGAATTTTAGCTGGTTCAGGGCCTGAATTTGCTTATGATTTTGCACAACCTGACGCTGTAAATGTTCTAGTTGGAGCAGGAACAACAGAAGGAGCAGAATATGCAGTTGCACCTGTTACAAATCCTGCAGCCTATATTGCTATAAATCCAGCAATTACTAGTGACGTTCTTTCAGTTGCAGCTTCTTTCCCTAATAGTAGAGGAGAAGCAAAAAGTGGCGATGGAAATGCAGCTTTAGAAATTGCTTCTATTCGTAATTCCCAAGTAATGATTGGACGCTACAGAACATTTGATGATTATTTCGCTGAATCAGTTACAAATGTTGCACTCAAAGGGGAACAAGCTGAAATTAATATGTTGAGCCAAAACTCAATTATGGCTGATTTACGAACCATGAGAGATTCAATTTCTGGTGTAAACATTGACGAAGAATTAGCTGATATAATTAAATTTCAGCACGGATACAATGCAGCAGCAAAGTTTATCACTGTAATTGATGAACTTTTGGATACAGTAATTAATCGCTTAGGGGTTTAACCTTTTATTAAAGGAGTGAAGCAATGAGAAGAATTAGTTCATCCATGACCAATAATGATATTCAGGGAAACTTAAGACTACAAGAATCCAGATTAAATAGAGTAAGCAATCAAATCAGTAGCCAACAAAGACTTCAGTCTTTAAGAGAAGATCCATTGGCAGCTGGACATTTGGTTCGATACCAATCCTACCTGGGTAGAGTACAAACCTTTGAAAAAAATGCACAAGTTTTAACCGACAGATTTGCTTTAACAGAAGGTTACATGGATCAATCCTTGGAATTAATGCATAGAATTCGAGAACTTGCAGTTACTGGTGCAAATGGAACTTACACTCCAGAAGACCTTAAAAATATGGCAGAAGAAGTAGATGAATTATTGAAAGAACTTGTTCAAAATGCAAACGCCACTGGTCCTGATGGAAATTCTTTATTTGCAGGAACTAATACAAACAGAAGAGCCTTTGACATTGAAATGGGAGCAATTCCAGGTTCATCAGAACCGCGTATTTCAACTGTTCGTTACAATGGTAACATCGAAGGAAATAAAATCGAAGTAGATGAAGGTGCATATTTAGAAACTTTTTCTGCAGGAAACAGAATTTTTTGGTCTGAGCCTCAACAATTATTTTCCGGAAGAGATGCTTCTGCCTTCCGAGTACCAGAAGATTCAACAATTTTAATCGATGGCAAAGAAATATCTCTTAACGCTGGAGATAATGTATACGCCTTGGTAGCAAAAATAAATGATTCTGGTGCTGCTGTTAAAGCATCTGTAGATCCAATTTCCTTTGGATTAAATCTACAAACCACAGATTCAAGACAATTATGGATGCAAGATATTTCAGGCAATGTTCTAAACGACCTAGGACTAATTAAAGATGCCACCCAACTTCCTCCATACAATTTAGGAGACAGCGTAAGAGTTTCTGGGGGCTCCTTATTTGATACTGTAATAGCTTTACGAGATGCAATGTTAAGTGGAGATCAGGAAGCTATTGGAGGTAGAGTATTAGGAAGTTTGGATTGTGCAGTAAATAACTTAGTAACAAGAATTGCCGAATCTGGCGCCGAATATGAAAGAGCCGTAAACAATATTGAAAGGAATTCATTAACTGCTTTAAACGTAACAAATATGATTTCAAGAGAAGGCGATTTAGATTTTACCAAAGCCGTAACAGATATGAAAATGATGGAATATGTTCAACAGGCAACATTAAGTACAGCAGGTAGACTATATTCTTCTTCATTACTTAATTACATGAGATAAGGTAGTAAAACATGGAAACTAAAACTGAAAAGCAAGAATTGATTTTTCCGGAAGGCTTATACGGCTTTGAAGAATACAAAAATTTTGTTTTATTTGAATCTGAATATGAGCCGTTTTTTTGGTTAAAATCCCAAGAAAATAACTCTCTAGCTTTTCTTGTTGTTGATCCTTTTATAATATGCACAGAATATGAATTAGATGTTGACGATAAAATGCTTTCAAAAATAGAAGTTACTTCACCAAGCGATGTATTTGTTCTATCCATAGTCACGGTTCCCTCTGATGGTTCTCCTGTAACTGCTAATTTACAAGGTCCTCTAATCGTAAACAAAATAAATAACAAATGCATGCAAATTGTTCTTTCCGACCCAGCTTGGGGAACAAAGCACGATATTTTGGCTGAAATGAAAAAAAGGGGAAAGATATGCTAATTCTTTCCCGTAAAATGAACGAAAAAATTAACATTTGTAATGAAATTACTGTTACCATAATTGAAATTCGTGGCGACCAAGTTAAAATTGGAGTAGAAGCTCCAAAAAACGTAAAAGTATTTCGTCAAGAAATTTTTAATGCAATTCAAAACGAGAACCGTGCTGCAGTTTCACCAGAAAATCTGGGGGCTCTATCACATTTATTTACTAAATAAAGCAAGTCTATAATGAATTATACATTTTTGTCTTGATTTGTTTAGAAAAAAATTAACTTATTTTACGAAATAAAAAAAACACCTCTTAAACTGAATTATATCAATTTAAGAGGTGTAATTTATGGGTCAAAACCCTAGAAATTTTGCATATTTAATAAGCAAATATTTTAACGCAAGACTTATTCGCCACCACCAGCTGTAATTCCATGACGTTTCTGCTGGAATTTCTTAAGCATAGCTACACCATTACGTTTGTCATTATAAATAAAACCACCATTCCAGTATTCAAGAGCAGCAAATAAAGCATTACCACCATCTTGATCGTCACTGCGCTTTGTGCGGAAAGAAACAAAGTTAGATAACTCTTCAAAGTTTTGATTATGTAAACAATCAAGACGTTTGCGGTTAAATTCATTCCATTTTTCCAAATCTTTGAATCCTTCACCTTCATCTTCTACGATGATATGTGCATGAGATGGGCTGAAAGAATACCAAATATGAACCTTTTTGTTAATATCACAGTTATTACCATGCTTAACAGCATTTTTAATAACTTCACTAATCTGTTGTTCCAAAAGATTAATTTCTTTAATCTCTAAAGGGGCAGACTGAACAATAAGTAATGTAAAATATCTAATCTGTCTAAAATCTGATGGAAATTCTTTATAAAGCATATTTGTTTTGTCAAACAATGCATCACTGCCATCAGAGCGTAATTCTTTAATCTGTTCCATTAATTTACCTTCCTAAGTTAGTTATAGCCTATTCAGTTAGCATTAGAATAGCTTCTTCGACGCTATTTGCCATAGGGAAATAGCCCATAAGTTTTGTCAATTCAATAACCTTTTTGACAGAACCATGAACATTCGAAATAGCCAACTTAAGATTCATCTTCTTGATTGTAGAGCAGATGAATATCAAAGCACCAATTCCTGAAGAGTCAATATAATCAACCTGCTCAAGGTTAATTACAAAGCTTTTAACACTCTTCTCAAGCATTTTCATCACCAACTCTTTCAGCTTATAGGAATTATACAAATCCATTTCGCCGTTTACGTCAATAATGTATACTTCCCCATTCTTGCGTATTTTCAGTTCCATATTCGCTCCTTTCTACTGAACCTTGATTATCAATAGCGTCTGGTCATCATGCTGATGGCTCGATTCGCTGAATTTTGTAATATCTGATTTTATCACATCTGCAATTTCTTTTCCAGTCAAATTCTTGTTCTTTTTAACAAGTTCCATTAATCTTTCTTGAGAATATTGCATACCACTTGCATTTGGAGTTTCAACAACCCCGTCTGTATATGTTACAATAATATCGCCAGATTGTACAGCAAATTCTTTATCTTCATATACAGTGGTTTTTTCAACACCAACAGGTTCATTGGTTTCTGAAACCTGCTCTATTGTATCAGAAGCAATACGATAATGCAATACTGGAGTATCACCTGCAGTAGCAATTTGAACATTATTATTAACACTATCATAGTTAATTAATGCGATACTTGCAAAGTGATCAATATTAATCTCGCCTGCAATACCTCTGTTTGCCCAACCCAAAATTGTTCCTGCACTTTGTGTTGTATTTACAGTAAGACGTAGCATTGCACGCAACATAACCATAACCATCAATGAGTTCATACCCTTACCAGCAACATCACCTACAACAAAGGAAATTCTGTCTTGGCGAGCTGGAATTATATCGTAGTAGTCGCCACAAACACCTTCTGCAGTGTTGTAATAGCAACCGATAGACAACATTGGAATAGCTGGCAACAATTTTGGATGCAAAGACTTTTGCAACTTACAAGCAATTCCTGATTCCTTGGTTAATTCAGCATGATCTACAACTTCTTGATATGAATACAACACTTTGATAGAAGTACTCATAAAATCAGATAGCACTGAAGCTACTCTAAAATCTTCTTCAGTGAATGGTGCACTAGCAAAATTTCTAGCTAAAGCAGCAACACCAATAACTGTATCTCTAATCTTTAGTGGTAAGAAAATGTATGTTCCACATTTTAAGAAATCTTCTGTTTCGTTTTGATAGATTCGGCTATCAGATAATGGGTCGGTAATCAATTCAGCCTTACCACTTCTAGCAACAGCACCGAATATTGTTTCGTTAAGAGGGAACTGCGAAAATCTAAAGTTTGTTTCAACACGAACAATTTTATGTGGTAAGTCTTCTGGTAATTTATATGGTGGGGGGAAATCCCCAACCAATGTTTTTACAACTAGAACATCATCAAAATCATCTAGCAATAAAACAACACCACCATCAGCCTTTGTTTCACGAATTAAAGCATTGTTTGCATAGTCTAAAAGTTTATTCAAGCCTGATTCATCAGAAAAAGCATTAGCAGCTTGAATCATAAACTCTCGTCCACTTTCAACTAAACGACGAACATATTTATCTTTTTCCTGATCCTCTGTTTCTTCTGCACTTTTTTCTGCAGCCTGTTGAATTTCTAATCTTTCTGCTTCTAACCTTGCAGCTTCGTCTGCTTCAGCTTTTGCCCTCTTTTCTTTTGCTGATTGCAAAATAATTGCAACAGTTATCAACACAGCAACAACTGCAACAACACCAGCAAACAAAGTTATGCTTGGGAATATAACTGCACATACAGAACCAACACACAAAACAAGTGAAGAAATTAAGTGTAACAAGAATACACCCATATTCCAATGCTTGATGTTGATTAACAACATTACAATAGACGCAAAAGCACAAACAGCTACGCAAAGAAGCGGAATGTACGCAAAAGTGTCGTTTATCATCATGAAAAATAATACTCCCAAAATTAGTCTGTTTTATTATTTTAGCATTGAAATCTTCTGCCGTCAAGGATTTATATTAATGATTTCTATTCATTTCCTAGATTTTTTATCTTTAAAAATAGCTTTTTGAAAAAAGTAGTACCATATTTTTTTGTAAAATCTTCTGTTGCGGCATCCAAACTTACATCTTCTCCAAATTTTCTTTTCAAATCATCCCAATATTTGATTATCCAAACATACATATCTGCAGGAGTTCTATTTTTGAATTTCCGCATAATTTTTTGCCTTTCAATAACTTCTATTACAGGCATATAAACTGTTTTGAACCAAGATAAAATAGCTTGATCCATGGGAATTTCCTCTGATTGATTTTGATTAATATAGTATTTATGAATTAAAAGGTGATGATAAACAATATCATAAACACCTGTTGCTGAAAAATCTAAACCCCAATAATCTGTAACATCGCCAAATCCTGTTTCACCATAAAAACATCTTTTTTCATATTCAATAATTTGCTTTATCATTTCACCAGGAGTTGAACCAGGTTTTAGTTTTATTTCTGTTTGCAAACTTACCACTTCTGCATCAATACATTCCACTCCCTTAGACTTTGCCACTGAAACTCGATGATTTCCATCTCGAACAAAATACACTCCACCTAATTCATAAACTCTAATTGGAGGCAAAATAACATCATGTATATGAGCAAGGTCGATACTCGCCCACCTTTGTTTTAAGTGAGTATTTTTTGGAAAAAATTGATTATCAAAATCTCGATATCGTCCCTCGCTTCCCACAATTAATTCAACAGGTATAGCCTGCATACCTTGGTAAACTTCGCCAGTAGGTTTTAGCATTTTTTTTATTTCCGTAAGAGACAAAAGTCTTGTTTCTTCTGGATTTAAGAAATGTTGCAATTCATTAATCAAGGCTTTGTTTCTTGCTTTAGAAAAATCTTCTTCAGTTTGAGCTTGTTCAAAAGTGGTCATTTTTCTTCCTTAGTGGAATATAATAAATAATGACTAAAAACATTTATTATTGTTGTATTACAATATTCAGCAACCCTAGGAGTTTGCAAATCGTAAAGATGAATATGCCCATGAATCATATAAGTGGGTTTAAATTTTTCTAAAAACCACCTATAACAATAGAAACCTTTGTGACATGGATCTTCTCTATCCTGAATATGTCTTGGTGGGGAATGAGCTAAAAATATATCCAAAAACCTACCGTATCGAATTTTATTATACAATAACCCAGGAATTAATTTTAATAATTTAAGCTTCATCCCTCTATCTGTATACTGGCAAAGTCCATCATTATATTTTATAGATCCAGATGCTCCGGCTACCAACAAGGGAGTTTTTCGGCAAGCAACCTTTAATCGCAACAATTTAAAACCTGCGTATATGGCACCATGACCTTGATTCAGCTCAAATTTATTTACTGAGTTAGTAGAAGATGCCAAGGATCTTTCGTTAGGATGATAAAAATAAAAATCGTCTAAGTTGTGATTACCGAAAACAAATAAAGTTGGAACATTTAACGAAGAAACGATAAAGTCCACATATTCCATAGGCAAATCCCCTGCACACAAAACTAAATCCACATCAGAAAATCTTTCTTTTATCGAATTACTGTATATTAATGGATCTAGTTGATCTGAAACGCAGAGTATTTTCATTTATATGCCAGCTTTAGCAAGAATCGCTTCGAACTTAGCTTTATTTACCAACTCCAAAGGACGATTTTCTGCAAAAACTGTAGCTTGTCTAGAAAAACCAGAACTAGTACAAATAATTGCTTTTCCATAGTTTTGCTTTTTTACTTCATCTGCAATAATCCTAATTTCACTATCATCAATTGGTTCTGGTTCTCTGTAAAACAAAATATAAAAAAGCTGAGGCCGATTATTCATCCAGTTATCATTTTTTGCCTCTGTAGCAATCATTCTGCAACCGTGACGAGTAACTTCAGTTTTTTGTGCAGCTAAATTAAAACCAGACAAAGCAATTTTTTTGCAAAGTTCAACAAAGGCATCAGATGAACAGGTTAGATATTCTTTCATACTGTCATTAGCTTGAATATCTCTGTACTCAGTAAGTTTTTGGGAAGTATCTAAAAAAGAATGATTTTTTGCATATATTTTTTCCCACTGAGCAATAGCCATGTCAATCTTATGCATTTTTTCGTAACAGGCCGCCAAAAAATACCTTGAATAAAGTGTTTCTTGGCTTGCATCATTTTTCGATGCTTTTACAGCTCTATCGAATTCAATAAAAGCCTTATCAGGATTATCAACTGCCATAAAACAAGAACCACGTTCTAACAAAGCACGCTGTTTAAACTCTGGATCTCGCATAGCTTTTTCAAATGCATCTACAGCTCCTGGATAATCTTTGCCTTCTTTTAGGATTTTTCCTAGATAAAAATATGTAGAAAATTCATTTGGGTTAAGAGAAATTGCTAAATTAATTTCTTTTTTTGCTTCATTAAATTGCTTTGCCCTATACAATAACATTCCCAAAGCAGCATGTGCCTTTGTGTGTTTTTTATCTAACCGAATTGTTTGCTGATAAAAATTAAGAGCTTGATCAGATTTATTCTTTTGTTCAAAAAGTTTAGCAGCGTTAAAAAAGCACTCTGGATTTCTAGGCTCTAACTTAGTTAGCAGTAAATATTCTTTTAAAGCTTCATCTGGCTGATTAAAACGCAAATACAACTGTGCAATTTGCTTTCTAAATTCCACCTCAGGCATATCAGAATCAAACAAAGCATTTTGATTTACAATTTTAAATTCCATAAGAGCTAATTCAGGTTTATTATCTGCTAAATATGCTTTTCCTAAATAATAATGGGCTTTGTAGTCCCTTTGATTTTTTGCGATTATTGATTTTGCGAGTTTTACTGCTGCACTAGTTTTTCCCTGCTTAATTAATTTGTTGATTCCATCTACTCGTTTTGGGACAACAGTTGACTTAATTATAAAATATGCAAGAAAACCAACTCCCAGAGCCGAAACAGCAATAATAATTATCTGGACACCTTCCATTAGAACTCCGATAATAATAATATTAATATTGTCGATATTGAAAGATTAACTTTTTTATGCGAATATGTCAAATATAACAGACTTGCAGTTAAAGGTTTAATCTTTCGTTATAGTATGTACTTTCAAAAAAAACTGAAAGCTATCTAATCTATTGTAGACGATAAAAAATATTCTTGCAAGTTCTCTTATGGTTGAAACCAAAGGAAGATTGAAGTGTTTTATTTATGTAAAGAATTTCTTGAGTTTTTTTACATACAACCGATTTTTTTGACATAGGATTGTTTGCAATTTTATCAGGAGGGTAAATGAAAAAATCTAAGTTTTTTTGGAATATTATTTTTCTTGTTTTATTAATCCCCTACACTCTTTTTTCTCAAGCCTATGACACAGGATACCAACTATTTACTACAAATAAACCAGCTGAAGCAATTCCTCACTTTCTTACAGCAATGCGAGAACCAAATCCTCCGGCTTCAATATATATATATTTGGGAATTTCTTACTACCAAACCCAACAGTATGCTTTAGCATTGGAAGTTTTTCAAAAAGGATTAAATACAACCGGAACAAATAAAAGAATTATTGCATTTAATGCGGGAAACGCTGCCTACGCTTTAAGAGATTTCAAAACCGCAGAAGAAATGTATACACTAGCTTCTGCAGCAGATCCCAGTTTTCCATCTCCTGTGCTAAACAGAGCAAATGCCAGACTTTCCCAACAAAAATACAGCGACGCTTTGGCAGATTACCAAAATTATCTTATATTAGACCCAGCTACAGAGCAAAGATTAGAAGTAGAAGCTATTATTAGAGCTTTACAAGGGGAAATTGCTTTCCAAGAACAAGAAGCTGAACGCTTAGCTCAAGAAGCTGAACGAATTAAGGCAGAAGAAGAGCGATTTAAAGCAGAACAAGAAAGAATTGCTCAAGAAAAAGCAGAAGCTGAAAAAATCGAGCAAGAAAGAATTGCTCAAGAAAAAGCAGAAGAAGAAGCTCGAATAGCAGAACAAAAAGCTCAAGAAGCTGAACGACGACGAAAATTACTAGAAGAAGTTGCAGCTTCTTTGCAAGATACTGAAACAACAAATATGAATGCAGGTTCAGAAGGAGTTATAGAATATGAGTACGAATCAGAACTGGACTGATGAAACAAAATCATCAACTGAAGACAAAACAGAAACAGGAACTTCAAAAAGTACCAATTTATTTAGTGGTAATTTTTTCTCATCCATAACAAAGGAAGCATCTTCTAAAGATGATTCTTCAACAACTAGTCCAAAAGTTGAAAAAAAATTATCTTCAGCAAATAAAGATAAAACAGAAAAAACAACCTTTTTTTCTTGGGATAACACAAAAAATTCAACATTAAAAAGCGATGCTTCTGCAAAAAAAGAAAAAACAGAAGAGGAACTAGAAGAAGAAAAAAACGAAAAGCGAAAAAAAATTATTTTGTTAATTGCAATAATTCTTGCCCTACTGCTTCTAGGAGGAGGATTAGGAGTTGGGATTTCTTCTCTGGTGAAAAAAGCAGGGGGCGGTGGCTCTGGGAAGGACGGAATTTCCACTTCTGTAAATGCAACAGAGCGAGATAACACAATAGCATTAATAAAGCGATATATTGACCGTGGCGAATATGACAGAGCCATGGATTTGTTAGATTCTTTATTGATAAAAGATGCAAATGACCAAGAAGCCTTGGATTTAATTGACCAAGTTATTAGCCTAAAAGAAGGGGAAAGTGCATTTTCTTCAGGGAATCAGCAAAATTCAATTAGTGCAGAAGATATTGCCGCTGGGATACGAGACGCACTTCAATCTTCTATGGGTTCTGGAAGTAGCAACCGAAATGATTCTTCTACTATGGACGAATTATTAAAGCAACAAACTGCTCAAACTCAGCAAACTGCAGCCATGAGACAGGCAGAAGAAGAACGACTTGCTCAGCAAAAAGCAGAAGAAGAAAAGCGCCAGGCTGAAGTTGCAAGACAAAAAGAAGAAGCCGAAAAACGGGCAGCAGAAGAAAAAGCCAGAGCAGAAAAAGATAAGGCTTTAAAAGAACAAATGGGAAAAGTTGAAGACGAAATATCCTTGGGTAAAGTTTCTGTTTCCACAGGTCAATATGATGAAGCACTAGAACATTTTGATACTGCAAAAGAAAATCTTCCTTCTGAGCAAAAATCTTTTTCTTCAGAACAAATGGCAGATGCAGCCCTTGCATTAAGAGAAGCCTATGACAGTGCCCCAGATTCAGAAAAAAAAGATAAGAACTTTGCATCAAAAACAGCAGATGCAGCAACAAATTATGCAAATATTGCTCTTAATTACGATCCTAAAAATGCTACTGCTCACTATATTTTATGAAAAGAAGCATCTGACAATAAAAATTTGCAAAAAGCTCTAGATGAATACACTCAAGCAGTTCAATCTGACAGCAATAATTATTTGTATTATTTTGAACTAGGAAAAATTCAATACAGTCTAAAAAAATACAGCGAAGCTAGAGTTTCCTTTGAGTCTTCTATTAAGTGTAAGTCTGATTTTGCTCCAGCTCATTTTAATCTAGGAATGACTCTTAGAACCCTTGCTAGAAGAGATGACGCAATTGCTTCTTTCCGACGTGCCTACTCCATAGATCCAATGTACAGCAGAGCATATTTGTATGCCGCTAGATTATTAAATGAAAAAGGCGACGTTAAAGGTTCTATAGCAGCATATAACGAAGTACTAAAAATCGATTCTGCTAATGTAGAAGCCCTTAGAGAACAAGGGGCAGTATATTCTTCTAACGATCAATTTGCAGAAGCAGAGCAAAACTTCCGCAAAGCCTTGGCTCTTTCTCCAGATGATGCTTCTACAAATTACAACCTTTCCATCGTACTATACGAACAAGGTAAAATAGAAGATGGTGTTCCATATGCCGCGAAAGCATTCAAACTAAACCCGAAAAATACTTTAATCGTGTACAATTATGCTCTTTTGCTAAACGAATGTGATATGATTGACGCAGCTATTCCACTTTACCAAGAAGCATTAAAACTTGATCCAAGCCACGTTTCTTCTTTGGTAAACCTTGGAGTAATATTCTTGGATTCTGGGGATGCAGAAACAGCCTTGGCTATGTTTAACAAAGCCGCTAGCATTGAACCAAATAACTTTGAAGTAAACAACAACTTGGCAAATGCTTATTTAGCTCAAAAAAATTACCCAGAAGCCATCAACGCCTTTTTAAAAGCATTGAAAATAGATTCTAAAAACAACGATGTAAAAGCAAACCTTGCTAAGGCCTATGCTAGCTCCGAAGATTACGAAAATGCAAAAACAATTTATCAAGAACTAGTAAAAACCGAGCCACAAAATTGGGATGCCTATATAGAACTGGCAAAGGTTTGTATGTCATTAAATGATTTAGAATCAGCTGAAAAATGGCTAATTTACATTCAGGAAAAAAATCCTGGCTATCGAAGCCAAGAAGTATCTTCATTATTGGATTCAATTTAGGAAAACTATGAATTTTAACGACATTATTAGATACATTGCCTACTTTTTATATTTTTTAGTTGTAATCTCTTGGCCTTTTAGACAAAAGAAAATCGAAAAAAACTTGGGCAATAAGATACTAGATATTTCAAAAAAAACATCAATTATTACTTGGGTTGCTATTATTATTGCACCTCTATTAATTTTACTGCAAAGATTTAAACACTTTGAACTATTTGTAGGTATTATTTTATCTGCCACTTCAATAATAGCCGCAGAAATTGTGCTAAAAGAACGAGCTTTCAAAAAAATAGCTGGAGTTTACGAAAAAGGTATTGTTTTAGATGGTAGATACATCCCTTTTATAGAAATAATTTCTATACCGTCTTTGGCATATGAATCTAGCCCAGGATACGAAAATGTTCTAAAACTTGTAACAGAAAAATCAGGTGAATTATATATTGGTTTTTCATCACAAGAAGAGTTAGAATCTGTGGTAAATGCAATTCTTTCTCAAGAACCTAGGCTTAAACCAGAATAATTGCCAAGGTGAATAATTTCCACAGATATTCACCTTGACAAATTTATATTGGCTGTGTATTTTTTTATGGATGGGAGGAAGGAGTCTTTTGTGCTTCCAAATTCTATTTTTTCTTTAGAACAAGTTCCTTTAATAGATTGGTCTGAAAAGGATTGTGTCCTAGAAGAAAATTCACAAACTGAGTTTATTAATATATATACCCCAAGTAAAATTGTTAAAACAAAATGTGGAATCCTAGAAAATATTGATTTTTCCATTGATTATATTTATCGAATAGAAAAATACTCTTTAATCTCTTAAATCTTTCTACCTTGAATTCAAAAGAAACCTGTGGTAAACTAGAATTATCTTATTTCAATGGAGCATACATTATGAAAAATATTGTTAAATTATTCACTTTTATAATGCTAACCTTTATCGTAGTTTTATTTTTTGCTTGCAAAAGTACAGAAAAAGTAGAAGAAGTTACCCCTGCTACCGAAAATGTAGAAAATGTTATTGTATCTACTACTGCAACTGATTGGGATGAAAATATTTTTGCAGGAAATGACCAACATGGGTATTTTTTCACAACACCTGAATTAGGGCAATTTACAATGATCGAAGGAGAATTCAAAAAATCAGGTGGCTACGAAAAAAGTGGATATGGTTTTGTCTTTGGCTACACTGCAGACGACAATGGATGGCTTTCAGATTATCTTCGCTTTGAAATTAATACTTCTGGAGAATACGCTGTCTTTGCTTGTAAAGGTTCTACCTATATTGACTTAATTGAAAATCACGGAGAAAACACTGCATACATGAATGTTTCTTCTGCAATCAACAGTGGATACGACAGCGTAAACAAACTGAAAATTCAAAAGGTTTCTGAAAAAGGTTATGACTTATTTATTAACAATACAAAAATTGCATCTATTACAGTTCCAGCTGGCTATGGTAATTCCGACGGTGTAATGGCATTCTTTTCTGTAGGTAAAGAAAATCAAGAAGATTTTCCAAATCAACCAGTACGTGTAACCTATAGAATCATCAATTCTGATTCTACAGCTGTTAGTTCTTCTAACCCACAAATAGAAAAATAACTGTAAGGATTTTATAGAGAGGTTTCCTTTTTGAACTAAATTTTTATATAAAAATAAAAGGAAACCTTTTTAATCTGAAAACCCATCCTTGATTTTTTAATTTTTTCAAACTACGGCTCTCCCACAAAAAATATAATTAAAATACTTTTTTAATATTCACGGAGAAAAAAATGACGGATTTTCAATGGCAATGTTTTCTTCAATTTCGCCAAGAACTTAAAGAACAATGTAACAAATGGCAAAATCTATATGGCGACACTTTAATTCCTTTGCAAAAAGAAGCAAGTAAAAAAGACACTCCAGATTATCCTATTGAAACTCCCGTAGTTTATAACACAGCCTTGGATGAGATTACAAACCAGGATGAAATAAAACTTATTGTTATCGGAGACAATCCGGGAAAATCAGAACAACTTTCCATAAATCAAAAATACCTTGTAGGTCAGTCAGGTAAAATCGCACAAGGTTTTTTTTGCAAAAATCCTTGTTTAAATATTGACTTTCGAAAAAACACAATAATTTTAAACAAAACTCCAATTCATACTGCAAAAACAAATCATTTAAAATACTTAGAAACAAATGGCTCAAAGGAAATTTCTACCTTAATTAAAGAAAGTCAAGAATGGATGGCAAAAAAAACCATTCAACTGCACCAAAACTTAGCTAAAGATTCCCCCTGTAGTATTTGGCTTGTTGGTTATAGCCAGTTAAAAGGAAAAGGTCTATTTGAATTCTATCGCAATGTTTTTGCCAAAACCTACAAAACCCAAAACTGCAAACTATGGGACAAAGTTTTAGTTTTTCAGCATTTTTCTATGAATAGATTTCTTATCGATTTAGCCTCTTTTTCAAAAGAAAATCCAAATATTTCATTAAAAGAACAACTTATTGAACTTGGAACAAAACATCGGCTAGAAGTTTTTGGCGAATAATCCTTTATTTTTTTATGTAAGGAATAAAAACTGTTTGTATTCCCAAAGAGCCTGGACCCACTTGGTATTTATTAAAATAAAAAGTCACCCCTTCCTTTGAAAGAGTAAAAACTTGAAAATTGCTTTTTATTGGTTTTGTTCCTTCTTGTATCATTTCTTCTAAGGAATCATCTTCTTGAACTTCTAAAATCATTTTTAGCTGATTTTCGCATACTTGGGATAAGGTTGATAGGGTTGCAGGATTAACAATTTCTTTTAATATTTGATCCAAACTAATAATCTTTTTTTCTTCTTTATCCCAGTTAAATGAATATAACATATCCTGACCGTTTGCCCCACCTGTAAAACTGTAGGCAGAAAGCAAAAAGCTAACAGTGGATTTTGAATCCAAAGTTTTTTTCCAATCAGAATAAAAGGCAAACATAGGTTCACCTTCCATATTTGTATTCTGCCAATCAATTATTTCTTTTTCAAATTGATTAAACCATTCTCCAACCTTTTTAGAAACCAATATATTTAACTCATCTTGTCCATTAATCACAGGAATATTTATATCCCCGTGATAAAGTTCAGAAGAAGGTTCAACATGAATTACTTGAAGTTTTTCTGTAGAGACACAAGACACAAACAAAAAAAATATTATCATAAAAAAAACTAGATTTTTTTTCATCGATTTTTCTCCATCTAAGTTTTATCACTTACTTAAACTATAATTGAAAATTAGCAAAAAATCACATATTTGACCTTAAAAACAAATATTTGTATAATACAAAATATACTTATTTAACAAAGGAGTTTCCTGTGGAAGTTCGTGTACGATACGCCCCGTCACCAACGGGAATGCAACATATTGGTGGAGTTCGCACAGCCTTGTTTAATTATTTATTTGCCCGTGCTAACGGAGGCAAATTTATTCTTCGACTAGAAGATACTGATCGCACTCGTTACGGAGAAGAATACGTTCAAAACCTATACGATACCATGGCTTGGCTAGGGATAGACTGGGATGAAGGTGGAAGAAAGGGTGGAGAATATGGACCTTATGTTCAATCTGAAAGATTTGAACTTTACAAAAAACACGCCATGGAGTTAGTGGAAAAAGGTCAAGCTTATTATTGTTTTTGCGATGCAGAACGCTTAGATCGTATCAGAAGCATTCAAACTATGAATAAGATGCCTCCTGGATATGACAGAAACTGTCGTCACCTTACTGACGAAGAAATAAAAACAAATCTAGAAGCTGGTAAACCCTATGTCATTCGACTAAAGGTTCCCATGGATGGAGTAACTAGATTTACAGACGCTTTACTTGGGGATATTGAATGGAAAAACGAGGATATAAACCCTGACCCTGTCCTTCTTAAAAGTGATGGATTTCCAACATATCACTTAGCAAATGTGGTGGATGACCATTACATGAAAATCACTCATGTTATGAGGGCTCAAGAATGGATTCCTTCAACTCCCCTTCACGTTTTGATGTATCAAGCCTTCGGTTGGGAGCCACCTCAATTTTGTCATCTTCCAATGGTAATGGGGCAAGACGGGCAAAAATTATCTAAACGACATGGAGCTACCAGCGTAAACGAATTTAGAGCCAGAGGTTACTTACCAAAAGCGATAATTAATTATGTTTCTATGTTAGGTTGTTCCTACGAAGATGGCCGTGATATTTATGACTTAAAAGATTTCGAAAAATTATTCAAAATCGAGCATTTAAATAAAGCACCGGCTGTTTTTGATTACAAGAAGTTAGAATGGTTTAACGGACAGTATATGCGCCTTATGAGCGACGAAGAATTATATAATGCTACTCTTCCCTTTATTACAGGAACAGGTGACGCCATTATTCCAATAAATGTATCAGAAAACTTCCCTGCACCAAAAGTAGGATACGAAATTTCAGGTGTTAAACTGAATGATTCTGGCGAACCAGAAGCCTCAGGTCTTACCCCTTCTGAAACAAAGGCTAAATTAATGCAACTTATGCCTTTGATAAAAGAGCGGCTTCACTTTTTGCATGAATCAGCAGAAATGGTACGATTTTTGTTTACAGAACCAGCTGTTCCACCTATAGAACAAATTATTCCAAAAAAACTAGATGCAGCTAAAACAAAAGAAGTTTTGGAAACAAGTATTGACTTTATTAAAGCCATTGAAACTTTAGAAGAAGAAGAAGCCGACAGTCTTGCTCGTAAAACAGCAGAAAAACTTGAAATTAAACTTGGAGATTTTATGATGCCCATTAGAATGGCTGTAACTGGTAGCCGAGTTAGTCCTCCTTTAGTTGGCTCAATAAAAATATTAGGTACAGAAAAAGCTATAGAACGTACTAAAAAAGCTTTAGAAAAATTCTAACCAAAAGTTTCTTTAACACGGGGCTGTCTTTGAAATTTGAACTTTAAAAAGACAGCCTTTTTTTATTCTAAATTAGCTTCAAATAATATTTTTTCTGTAAAAAAGCTTTCTTTTCCGATAACTTTTATAGATTTTCCATTCCAATAAAATCTTCCCTTTTTTCCCTTGGTCAAAGAAACATCTTCAGCTAACACATCAGAAGTGTTAAAAACATAATATATCAAATCTAGCCTAAGATTCCAATCTTCTTTTGGTTTTCCGTACAGATTAAATAATTCTTTAGCAGAATTTTGTAATTCTACAAGAATAAAACTATTATCCTGTAATTCAATTATAAAACCAGGAAAAGAGGGTGAATCAGGCAAAAGTTTCATTAAAGCATCAGTGTTTTTTGAAAACTGACTTTTTCCTGAAATATTCAAGGGAATATCTCCATCGTATACATAATAATCTACAAAATTATCTTTTAAGTTAATTGGTATTTTTGCATAATTATTTTTTGAAACTTCTTGTTGAATTTTTTTATATACGTCGATTCTTAAATCCAACAATTCAATTAAATGCGCATATAGCCACGAACTTGTCTTTGAAAAGGATTCGTATTTTTTTGCATTTTGTTCCATAATAACATCTCCATAACTGGTAATATTTTTAATCTTAGGATAGTTAATTTGATTTAACAAAGTAACAGTTGTAAATAAATCCGCTACTCCGTAACCCCATCGTGAAATTTTTGCCTTGGATGCGTACTTTTTATATATGGCTAACTCCTTTTTTAACATTTCTTTATATTTTTGATTTTCAACTATAGCCCTATCCAAGACACCTCGATTTTCTATTGTAAAGGTAGTTCCACTTTTAATTTGCAATGTGGCAGAATTATACTGAAGTAATGAAGGTTGCTCAAAATAAAAAAAATTTACAGATGTATCCTCGTCTAATGCTACATCCTTATTCACTAGAAAAAAAGTAAATTCATTTTTTTTCAACTGAGGAAGACTTGCAATATTTATACTTTCTTCTGTACCTGAAATATATTTTGTATCAGTTACTTTTATTCTAAAAAAATTGTCCGTTCCTATAGCTAAACTTGAAAACAAAACCTTATTTTTCTTTGCAAAAATATCCTTTAACAAATTACTAAACTCAGGATATTGTGAATTCAACACATCTTCTTGAAATTCAAAAGTAATAAAAAAGTTTTTTGAAGTACCATCAAACCCAGGATTATTCCTAAACATATAAGACCATATTTCCACCGGATGAACAATAATTTTTTTAACTTCATCCTTATATGCAATTTCCAAAGTACACTGCCCTTCACTAAGAGGCAAATCAGGAATTGAACATTTTACCCCTTGTATTTCTGTACCATTTTTCCAAATCTTCCCAACATATGAGAATTCTTGTTTTTCACCGTAAAGATTATCTTGTATCTCCTTTGGAATGCCTTCTACAGTTACAGGCAAAAAACTTTCTTCGGAAAAATAAAGTTCCACTGGAACAAAATGCCAATCTGTTGAATTTTTAAGCGAAATCTGCTTTGAATAATAACCAGTTTTGCCCTCCTTATTTAAGCCTGCAACCCTAAGTTCTCTACTATCATTTCCTCTACCATTTTGTAAAATTGTTATATGTTTAGTTAATCTAGCTTTTCCCTCCAGTGGAATATTAGGCTGTTTTAGCCAAGGTTCAGAGGGTAGCCCCCAAGGTGAGTAATTAGATAAATATTGCCAACCTTCATATTTTTGTGGCAATTTTTCGTAAGTATACTTAAAAAACATGGGATCACAGCCTAAGGTATCAAAATCTGCTAGTCGGGTATACATAGTTCCTGCCTTATTTATAACAAACATAGTAGAAGCACTAGCACTGAGATTTTCCGCTATAAACGAACCCCTTTCTGGACCTAAAATACTTCTACTAAAATCAGCTGGTAATCCAGAATCAGTAAAACGAATCCCTTGACCATCTTCTTGTAAAAAATAAATTGTTTCTATTCCCATAGCTCCATAATGATGAGGATTTCCAAAAATATCTTCATGCCACAAAACGTCTTGTCTTCTAGCTCCAGAAGCCCAAGCACGTTTATTCAATACATTTTGATTTTGTACCAACTGAATCTTTTCTGGCCAACCGAAGGCATATAACCACACAAAGGGCAGACCTGGACCTAAATCGTTGGTAAACATCTGATACATTCTTCCTTCTGAATCAAAGGCAAATAATGAATCTGCGTCTGCGGAAATCTCTACAATTTCTTTTACAAAGGGAAAATTTTTATCTTTTGAAGAATAAGGTAATCCTACACCATTTACAGGTTGCCAAAAATTTTCTTCTATTCCAGAATTAAAATATTTTGCATCAGGCATTGATTTGTAATAAATCAATCCATTTTGAAGACAAAATTGATAATCCCGTGAAAAAGTTTGAGTAAGAGTTTTAATATAAACTTGCTCTGGAAATATTCCGTTCACATTCTGGTCTTTAGCAACCTCCAAAGGAATAGATTTTTCAAATTGAAAATTTTCTAGCGTAAGAATTGAGGAAGTTGGCTTTACTGCACAAGAAGAACAAGAAAGAAAAAAAATTACTAAATTAAGCAAAGCTATACAAAAAGGAAAATATTTATTCATATACTAAATGTTAGTATATAAAAATTCACTATGCAAACTAAAATAATTATTAAATAAAAAAGGCTGTTAAGAAAAACCTAACAGCCTTCTTGAAAGATAAAAATATCTATAATTAACGTTTAGGAGCAGCAACACTTGCCAAAAGAGAATCTGCATTAGTCAAAATCTTAACGCCATCTCCTAATTTTAAATCTTTAACTTTATAGCTTTGTCCAATTCCCAACTCTGTAATATCAGCAGAAATTCTAACAGGCAAATCCTTTGGTAAACACTGAATTGTAATCTGCGGAAGATGTGTTGTAAGATATCCACCTTCGCGTACTCCAACTGGGCTTCCAGAAAAAAGAACCTTCATATTCATTCTAAGTTCTTTATCCATATTTACAGCATGAAAGTCAACATGAAGATTTTTATCGGTTTTAATATCATATTCTGTATCTTTTATAAAAACCTTATTTCCATCTTTACCATCAATTTTCAAATCAATAAGGGTACTTTTTGTTGCAGATTTCCAAACCTTTGTGAATTCGGCTTCATCAACATCAATCAAAGTAGATTCGCCTTTTGAATTATAAACAACAGCGGGAAGCCGTCCTTTTTCCCGTAATTTTTTAGCAGCACGCTTTCCTGTCTCTGTACGAGAAACGGCATTCACAACTAACTGATCCATTCTAGGAACTCCTTTTTACACAAATTCCATAGAGAAGCGGAAAAAAACTACTCTATTTATAATGAACTGGGACGGCAGGATTCGAACCTGCGGAATGACGGCACCAAAAGCCGTTGTCTTACCACTTGACGACGTCCCAAAATTATAGAGGTAAAACCTCTTTAATTACCTAATTCTTTAGAAACTTCAACATTATAGGCTTCAATAATAGCCTCTTGAAGTTCTGTCCTAAAATCAGGACTAATTGGATGAGCTACATCCATATATTCGCCATCCATGTTTTTTTCTGCTTGGCATAGCGACAAACAAACCTGCTTTACCGTCAATAACCTTTATGTTATGGACAACAAAACATTCATCAAAAGTAACAGCTGCATAAGCCTTTAACTTGCCCTCTGAACCAAGCTTACGAATTCTTACTTCCGTAATCTTCATATAAATCCTCCTCTATGCAAAGCAAACCCTGTTTAAAAACCATAAATCAGGAGGAAGCAAATAAATAACAATGCTTCCACTTTTTACAAAGCATCAAGAAGGCCTCATCAGCTTTGGCGGACAAATCAAATACGCCATACACAGAGGAACCAGAACCTGACATTTGAACAAAAGCCGCACCTGCATGTTGTAAATCCTTAATAGCAGTTCCAATCTCTGGATAACGAACTTTTAATGGTTCCTCAAAACTGTTTATAAACCTCCAGTTCTTAACACAAGAAACATATTCTTCAACAAGAGAGGCTAGCTGTAACCCAGACCATTTCCATTCTGAGCCATACCAAGCATCCACAAGCTGATACGCTTCTTTTGTAGAACTGTGAACGTCAGGACAAATCAAGATAAAGAAAATATCTTTTCTAGCAGAAAAGGCATTTAATTCTTCTCCCCGTCCTGAAACAACCGCACATCCTTGATTCATTGCATCTTTATCTAGAAAAAAAAACACGTCACTTCCAACCGCAGCTGCTATGGCTTTTCTTTGGACATTCGTTAGAATTTCTCCATGAACTTGCTCTAATGCATTTACTAATGCTGCAGCATCAGAAGATCCACCACCTAAGCCAGCCCCTGCTGGTATGTGCTTTTCCAGATGAACATACACCGAATCAGAAAATCCAGTTAATTCACAAAAAGCTTTATATGCTAAAGCAACTGTATTATTTTCTGGTAACAGCATTTTGTTACAGTCTACAATACATTTTCTTCCTATTACAGAAGAATAGCTTATTGTTAATATGTCATAAAAAGGTATTCTTTGAAATACACTTTCGATGCCGTGATATCCATCTTTACGAGATGGCAAAACCCGAAGACCAATATTAATCTTTGCGGGAGCCTCAACACGTACATTAAACGACATAAGCAGTTAGTATTATACATTAAAACAGAAAATTGTCAAATACTTTCGTCAATGTTTATACATCTTTTTCTTGTGTATATTCAGTTTTTTGACAAATTTTTTCAATTTTTTTTTTAATATTACTTCTAATTAATTTATCTATAATAATTTTTTTAAATCCTATTGACATATTTTAGTACTTGTATTCATAATTGCATTGTACGAAATTGCTTTATAGGGTTATTCCATTAAGGCAAGAAATATAATTTCGTGTAGCTTTTTTTTTAATTAATTTTACGTAAAAAAGGAAGTGAGAGATGCTAAACGATAGTAATATCGAAGAACTTGAATTTAGTGCATTAAATGACTACGGATTCGATTATTCCTATGAAGATGATGATTACGATGATGACATCGATGATTTTGATGATGAATCTCTAGACGACTTTGAAGACGACGAAACCCTTGATGATTCTTTCGATGATGACTTCGATGACGAAGATGAAGAGGACAATCTGTACGATTACAGCGACGATGATGATTTTGACGAGGATTATAACTAATTAAAGTTTTTTCGCCAAAGTCATTATTTTGCAAAAAGAAAAATAATTAGTTTATTTACATTAATTATTTTTTCAATAGGTTGTAAATACTGTTATAAATTCAATAAAGTCAAATTGAATTTTGAGTATTTACAACCTAAAACAGCACAATTTTCTTATTTTAATACAGTTCCGTTACACCAAAGTTTTTCTAAGTTATAAAAATCCCTTGCCTCTTGTGTCATCAGATGGACAACAACAGTACCAATATCTATAAGATTCCAGTCATCTCCATCTGGAATTTTTCGGTTAGCAACATGTATTTCCATGTCATTTTCTTTTACATAATCTTTAACGATTTTATATAAACCCTTCCAATGCACAGAACTTGTTACTGTTACAATAACAAAATAATCCGTCCAACTATTTAACTGAGACACATCCAAGACAGTAACATCAAGCCCCTTACCTTCTTCCATTAATTGAGCTATTTCAAGAGCTTTATCTTTTTCTGTTTTCATAAAACCTTCCTTTTTGGCAATAAAAGCATACCTTAATTGCCTCGTACATACCTTCCGTCAAAATCTTCACCTAAAATAACAGTAAAGTCCACCTGGGCAACGTTAGAACCTTCACTGTCAGGCAAAACTTCTTCTAGTTTAATGTTATTACATAAAATTAAGTTCCCTAAAGCTTGAGCAACTTCCTCGTTACCGATGTGATTAATAATAACGGTTTTTTCGTAATCATTGGAATCTGCATTTTTATAATTCAAAACATCGTATCCATGACCACGAAACAGGATAGCCGTATTACGAGCCAAACCTTGAACAGAAGTTCCATTTTGAACTTCTAGAACATAGGTTCGATCAAACATGGTTTCTCCCTGGGTTGTAAGAGCAAGTATCGTTCTGTTAAATAAATCTCGTGCAACCTGTCCGTCATCCCGTGGCATAAGTAAAGTCTTACCATCTATAACATCAGTATATCCGGAAATTGTATGAAAAACCAATCGCTCTGAATCTATCGAAGCTATAGATTTAAGCAAAGATTCTAAATCTTCCATATCAACATTTACAGAAAAAAGTTTACCATAATTTTTAAAGTTTTTATCTTCAAATATCAGGGCAGAATTTTTTTCCAAAGCTCCAAGAAAAGCCGTCATTACATTCTGATACCTATCAATTATTGCTCCAGCAGATTCTTCTTGAGAATAATAATACAAATATGTATGTATCTTATCTCCATCTAAATTAACATAACCAGAAGGCAAAAGCCACCTTTCACCAGTTTCATTCGTCATATCAATAGGATGAGGTATAAAAACCTTTAATCCTCCCAGATAATCTGTTAAAATTTGAAAATCCTTAACATCAATTACAATTGAAAAAGGTATTTCTTGGTTTAACAACTTTTCTATTTCGCTACGATAAACATCCACGCCCTTTTCCATAAAAATAGCGTCAATTCTATCTACACGACCTATACTTGAATAAATAGCACCTGTGTTACCTGGAACAGAAAACAAAGCACCTCTAGAAAGCAGAGGATAAGAAACCAACACATCCGTGAATAAAACGCCTTGATCGTCTTTTAAAACAAAAAGGATTTTCAAAGGCTCTCCGTTTTCAAGTATTTGTTCAACAGGATTCACTTGAAGAGCAAACACCAATATAACTGAAGCAATAATAATTACTGCAAATATGATGATTAAAAACACCATACTTTTTTCAAATTTCAAACCTTGCTTTGCCATTCAATTCCCTCCAGAAAACCCTAAGTTTTTGAATAACATTGGTACTGTATCAAAAGTCTTTTAATTACAGTATAAGTTTGCAACGCAAACATTTATTTACTAGATAACTTAATACTAGTCTTACCTTCTAACACTGAAATCATTTGCAGTGTAATTTCAGCTACATATTTACCTTTCATACTAAGATAATCCACATTTTCTTTAGCCACATACAAAACTAAATCGTTTAAAGGCATAGAAAACAACTCTCGGTAATAATCTGATGAAACCTGAGAACGTTCTGGTTCAATTTTATCCGCAGCATAAAGGATCTTTGCCAAAGGCCCCATATAAGGGCTCCCAAAAGTATGGAATCTTATTGCATCAAGAATATCTTGATCTTCAACATTAAAATCATACTTTAACTTAGCAGCCGCTGCTCTACCATGTAACAAAGATGGTTTTTCCTGCTCTAACAAAGAAATCGGTTCTCCATCTCGTTTTGCCAAGGAAGTAATCAACCTAGGATTCATTTCTTTGCACATATCATGTGCTAAACCTACAAAATACCCAGAACTGGTATCTAGCCCATAAATTAAACACATTTTTTCTGCAGTTTCAGCGACACGAAGTGAATGTTCGTAACGACTTGCAGATTCGCACCCCATAGCATATTTTCTAACTGCTTCAAGAATTTGTAAATCCATATAACCTTCTTTGTACAATATATTCGTAAACTGGCTCAGAAACAAGATATCGCCATGCTTTTGACGCAAATTCATTTTCAGTAGAAATAATTCTAGTCCGTATATCGCTAGAAGAAATCGGTAAAACTCCATTTCCTAATTCTAGGTGTGGATATTGAAATTCTACAGTATTATTCTCTGAACAAATCATCCTTCTAGCTAAAATTAAATCTGTTTTTTCCGAAAGAATATCTGCATTTTTCCAAGTTGAAAAACCTTCCACTAAATCATCTCCCATGATTAGCCCGATTTTTCCTTCTAAAACAGAGGAATATTTTTTCTCCAGTTCTTCCACTGTGTCGTATGTGTAAGAAATGCCACCTCTTTGGATTTCCAAAGAATCAACTTGAAAATTAGGATTATCCTTTATGGAAAGATTAAGCATTTCCAACCTATCAATATCTGTTGCTCCACCGGCTAGGGTTTTATGTGGTGGAATATTCACTGGCACGAATAAAATTTTGTGGTAACCAAACCTAAGTCGAACCTCTTCTGCTAAAAAAAGATGCCCTATATGGATTGGATTAAAACTACCTCCAAAAATCGCCAGTTTCATTTTACCCCTCACTTCCTGGGTATTGAATTGGTCTATCATCACAAACTGAACGGGTTTTCAAAAAAGCAGACTCCTTATCTTGAGTTTGCTTTTTCGTAGAAGGACTAACATGACCTTCCGCTTCCATGCGTTCCACCATGGAAATTATTTCTCGGCGAACTTCGTCCAGTCCCTGTCTTGTAAAAACAGAAAGCGGTATAACCTTTAAGGTAGGATCAGACTTTTGCAAAACAGAAGCCACTTCCTTTGCTCTTTGAAGTCCACCTTCTACGTCGATTTTATTACAAAGAACAATTCTTGGTTTAGCAGCTAAATCTTTTGAAAAAGCAGCTAATTCCCCTTGTAATGTGTCATATGCATTAAAACATTCATCATCTGAACAATCTATCATAAAAAGCAGGGCAGCCGTTCTAGAAATATGCTTTAAAAATCTTATACCAAGTCCCGCTCCTTCTGATGCACCTTCTATAATCCCAGGAATATCTGCAAGAATAATATCTCTTTCACTAGAAGCGTTCAAAACTCCCAAATTAGGAATTTTTGTTGTAAATGGATAAGGTGCAATTTTAGGTCTAGCGTTTGTAAATAAATCCAGTAAAGAAGATTTACCAGCATTAGGGAAACCAACTAACCCCACATCTGCCATAATACTTAATTCAACACGAAGGCGGCGTACTTCACCAGGTTTTCCCTCTAAAGCATGTCTTGGAGCTTGATTTGTAGAAGTTTTAAAATGAGTATTACCCCAACCTCCATTTCCGCCTACTAAAAAAACGAAAAACTGATCTTCTTCTTCAGTTGTAAATTCTTTTATTAATTCCCCAGTTTCAGCATCGAACAAACTTGTTCCTGGAGGCACAGGTATAACAACATCATCTCCGTCCTTTCCGAACCGATTACGACCTTCGCCGTCCCCTCCATTTCTTGCTTTAAAAACCTGTTTGTATCGCATATAGGCCAAGGTTCTAAGGTTTCGTTTAACGTGAAATACAACATTTCCACCTTTTCCCCCATCACCACCAGCAGGACCACCCATGGGAACATATTTTTCTCTACGAAAGGCAATACAACCATTACCTCCCTTCCCTGATCGAACCTCTATAAGTGCCTCATCTGCAAATTGAATCAATGTCTCTTCCTTAAAAAAAACACCCGAAGAAGGTACAACCTACTCCGGGTATAATAATAGCCTTTGTTAGGCAGTTACGCTTTTACTGGCGCAACGGAGGCAAGTTTTCGCCCCTTGCGTTCATGATACACAACCTGACCGTCCATTGTAGCAAAAAGAGTGTCATCTTTACCCTTTTGTACATTCTGTCCAGGATGAATTTTTGTACCACGCTGACGTACCAAAATTGAACCAGCTGTAACAACCTGTCCACCAAATACTTTTACACCCAGATATTTAGGATTGGAATCACGGCCATTTTTTGCACCGCTACCGCCCTTTTTGCGTCCCATATTTGCCTCCGCTCTTAATCAATAATTTCTTCTTTCAATAAAATATGCTTAGGAAACTCCTGCTGCAACGATTTAAATCCGCTACGTAAAAAATCCGCCGCATAAACCAATTTGTCGCTACCTACTTGTAGTTTTTTTTTCATTGCAAGGGAAAAACTGCCACAAGTAGAAGCATCATATTCAACATCTTCACCAAAGGATTCAATCAAAACCTGAGCAGTTGTTCTTAAAAGAACAGAAATAGCTGCACACAAAATATCCGAACCCTTTGAACCATAACCAGAATGCCCTTTAGCCAAACAAGAACTAAAACTACCTTCCTTGTGGCACACTAGGCATACAACAGTCATCTTATGCTACTACAATTTCCTTAACACGTACCATTGTGTACTGCTGGCGGTGTCCAATTGTTCGGTGATAGTCTTTTTTGCTCTTGTATTTGAATACAATAACTTTCTTGTCTCTGATAGAGTTTTCTACCACAACTCGAACTTTAGCTCCTTTAACATAAGGGGCACCAACACTAATTGAATCACCATCGCTAACAAGAAGAACTGTGTCAATATCAATTGTTGCACCTTCTTCTGCGTCAATCTTATCAACTTGAATCAGTACATCCTTTTCAGCCTTGTACTGCTTGCCCTTATACTCCACAAGTGCGTACATCTTATACCTCTGCATTTATTTTATAGGACATCAAATAGATGCCAACTTCGGTATCTAACGGGACATACCGAAACAAATTACAATATATGTATTGAACATTATATCGAAAATACCGAAATATAGTCAATAGCGAAAGTTTATTTTCAAAACACTTTTAGACTAAATTATTAAATAATTCTATAATTCTATCAAATGTCCATGAACTAATTTCAAGAACATAGTTGCTTTGATTTAACACTTCTGCTCGATTTTTTTCTGCAATTCCTTCAATACCCATAAAATCAACATAATAAACTGAATCATCATCACTTTTTTTATAAATTTCTAAAGTGATTTTTCCACCTGTTCCTAAATCTAATTCGATAAAGCCTATTTTTTCTTCTAACCCAGTTTTTCCTTTCGATAAAATATTCCCTGCCCTTAAAGAAAGAATAGTATTTGTAAAATTTTCAAACTCTTTAGAAACTGGATATGCAACTTTGGATTTTTCACCAATGGAAACTGCCACTCTTTGTATATCTTTCGAAGAAATATTTCCTATTAAACTTTTTGGAAGCAGTTCCATATCTGCCCACTGCCTAGGTTCTACAGAAAGCCATGGAGAAAAAACATCTTGGATTTCATAAATTACTGGAGTTTTTCCACGAACATATATTTTATTTCCAATAAAATTATAGCCACCAAAATAAACAGAAGTAATTATTTCATCTTCACCTGTTTTAATGCATATTTTCACACTTTGTTTTTCATCCAAAGCAAAAAGATTTAATTCTTCTAGAGAAGCTTTTTTTGTGATTATATACATTTCTCGAATTTGTGTTAGTTGTTCGATTAATTCCTTGCTAGCTCCTTGAAAAATAGGAAAAATCATATCTTTCTTTGCACCAAACCACACATCTTGAATCAAAAAAAACTCAAGTTTCCCATCTGAAGATTCCACTGAAAAACTGGTAATTTTTTCAGCATATTTTGGATTTACTAATGCAGAAGTTATTTTTTCTGGAGAATTTTTGTCAAATACAAAAGAAAAAACATACACAAAAAAAAGGCTAAAACATAAAATCGACAAAAAAATTATTAATTTCTTTTCAGACATTTATCTTTCCTTTTTTTTAAATTTTTAATAAAAAAGATTAATCCTATTATAAAAGAAACCAAAAGAGGCATGAGGATACAAATAATAATTAAAACCACAACTTTTTTATCAACAAGGATCTCTGGGCTAACTTTATTCAAAGCGGTAGAAACATAACTACGATTTTTTATTTCTAGCAAAAGACTTTCATCAGACAAATACAAAAGCGAATTAACAACAAAATCTAAATTTGAAGAAGAAGCAGTATAATCTAGCATCATTGTTGAAACAAAATATTGATCTGCCACCACTATAACTCTTCCACCCCCATGTTCTAAAGGAACTAAAGCTACTATAGGATATTGCCCCGAAACATAACCACCTTGCTCTGCCGTTGAATAAACCATAAAGGGATTTGTAATAAATGGTGGCTGAAAATTATAATCTGGAGCCATTATCCAGGCTGAGGGTGAAGAATAAACTAAAACTTCTGCAGCAGAATTATTTACTGTAAGGGAATTTGCCCAGAAAAAATGCATCCCCTCTAAGCATCTTGTAATAGGATTTTCAGAACAATACCTTGATAAAGAGGCTACCCACAAGGGATAATTCATAGTTTGATACTGAGGAACATCTTCATCAGAATACAGAGTTATAGGAAAACAGGAAATATCACATAATAAATCATTATTCGGCCAAACTCCCCATTTTTCAAGCACAGGAGTAAAATAATCTCCATAAGAAGGAACAACCGTCCAGTCGCCGTAAATATCCGCCTTTCCTGTAGAGGTAAATAACAGAACATTCCCACCACATTCTGCAAAATTTTGGATTCCTAACACTTCTTCTTGTGTTAAAGCAGAAGATCCAAGTACTAACAAAGGAATTTTTCGTTCAGCAGAAGAAAACTCAGACTGAAGCAAAAGAAATTCTTGAGGGGAAACCCAAGAACAAGAAAAACCAGAGGCTTCTAACCAGGGTACTACATAAGAATAATCTTCTTCTAAAGTCATTCCATTTGCCACCATAACCATAATCTGCCGAATTTCTTGCTGAACTAAAGAAAGAACCCTTGAAGTTAGTTCATATTCTAAAGAGTCAGCGGATAAAATAAAGGGTATTACTAAACTTCTGCCTAAATATTCTAATATTACAGCTGAATAAACTGTTGTAAATTCTGTAGAACTTTTCCCTGTTGTTTGGATTTGACGCCCCATCACGCCCAAAGAGGCTAAAATTTGCTCTAAGCCTGATTCCACAGGATCAACTTGAACTACAGATATTAAAGGATTTTCAGAAGAATAGGCTAAAAGAAAATCTTTTATATCCCGTGTTTGAGGATACAATTTAGCAAGTTGAGGAGAAACATAGTAAGTAAGCCTTAAGGGTTCTCGTAAATCTTGTAAAAGAAGCCTAGTTCCCTCTGATACAGTAAAACGGCGACCTTCTGTTAGGTCAATTCGGCAGTAATATCGATTGGAAACTAAAATCACAAGAATGAAGAAAAGTGTAAAAAGCAACCAAAGAACCTTTCTTCCCTTAGGGGTTGTTTTCATAAGCATCCCCTTTTTTTTATTTTGATAATTTCTGTTGTAATAAGCAACAAAGCCGTTGTTACTACAGCATAAAAAAACACATCTCGAAAATCAATTATTCCCTTCCCTGCAGCGTCAAAATGCCAAGCAAAGGATAATTGCTTACATAATTCCCCAATCCAATTTGTTACAGAAAGATAAACTGGCACCAAATGAATTAAACACATAAGTCCTAAAACAAGAGAAGTCACAAGAAATGCAACTCCCGGACTCCCACAAAGGATAGAAAGGAATATTCCTAATCCACAGGCAGCAGCTTGAAAACAAATTATTCCAAAATAACCAGTAAAAACCTGGGCTACTTCTAAATTACCAAATATATTTACAAAAAAAGGAACAGCGAATCCAGGTATTAAAATAACCACCGATGCAATTAAAGCAGCCATCCATTTTGAAAATACTAACACGCCTTCTGTTATGGGCAAAGATTCATCAAACAACAAAGCACTTTGTTCCCATTGTCCCATAGTCAAAGCAGGAATTATTAATACAAACAAATAAGGCATTGCATTAAAGAAAAATCTTAAATCCGTTGATCCCAGTCCTGGAACAAAAAACTGTCCTCCTAAAAAAAAATACAAAGCACTTCCTACAGAAAAAACAAATATGGATATGTATATTGAAGGATGACAAAAAATATTTCTTATTTCTTTACATAAAACTGTCCAAGTTTTTTTTAAACAAACTTCTAAAAAAATCATAATTATCTCTCTTTTTGTGAATCTTCTGCTGTAAGTTGCAAAAAAGCTTCTTCAAAAGTATTACAACCTGAAGCTTGTGCAATTTGGTTAACTAAACCAGACGCCACAAGTTTACCTTTGCTGATTATATGAACTTCTTGGCACAAGGCTTCGACTTCTTGCATAAGATGTGTAGACAAAAGAATTGTTTTACTATGAGCCAAATTTTTTATTAGGCTACGCATTTGATGAATCTGAACAGGATCAAGCCCTGAAACAGGTTCATCTAAAACCAAAACAGCAGGGTCATGAATCAAAGCCTGAGCGAAAGACAGACGTTGCCGATATCCTTTGGAAAGCTCCCGAATTTTTTTATCCAACACATCTTGAATATTACAAAGAAAAGTAACTTTTTCCACAGACTCAGCGTAAAATTTTTTATCTTTTTTTGAAGAAGCAAGTCTTATCTTTGCACTATAATCTAAAAAATCCCGAACTTTGTAGGAACCAAACAAAGCTGGTTGCTCGCTTACATAACCTACTATTTCTTTTACCGCCACAGGATTTTCAGCAACATCTATGTTTTGAACAAATACGGTCCCAGAAGTTGCATAATGAAGGCCACATATAGCCTTTAGAATTGTAGTTTTTCCTGCTCCATTAGGTCCAAGAAGTCCTGTAACACATCCTTTTTCTGCAGAAAGATTAACTCCATCTACAGCTGTGTTTTTTCCATATTTCTTTGTGAAATTTACAGTTTGTATCAATTCTTTGCTCTATTAATTAAATTCAGTCTTCGTACGGGATATCGAAAACCATTCTATCCTTTGTAAGAACTGTATCTTTAAAAACACTTTGGGCTTCTTCAAGTAACAATGAAAGTTCATGATCTGTATATCTTGGGCTATAGTGAATTAACCCCATCTTTTTTACATTTCCATCTTTGGCTATTGTAGCTGCTTGACGTGCAGTCATGTGTTTTTTTTCTTTTGCCTGATCAATAACATCATCAGCAAACATTCCTTCGCAAATCAATAAATCTGAACCGTAAACCTCTTTTGCTATTGAAGGCAAATAAAGACTGTCTGTAACATAACTAAATTTTCGGCCTGAACGTTTTGGTCCTAAAACTTGCTCTGGATGAACTATTGTTCCATCTAAGGCTGTAACGCTTTCCCCAGACTGAAGTTTAGACCAAAGTGGTCCACAGGGAACATTTAAATCCTTTGCTGCCTGAGGGTTAAATTCTCCAGGTCTATCAAGTTCTTCGAGAGTATATCCAACACAGGTTTTTGTATGCTGTAAAGGAAAAGCTCGAATATAAAAACCATCTCCTTCATGAACAACACAGGGAGCTGTAATTTCTCTAACTTCTACTGGATAATTTATATACATATCAAGAACACGGCGACTTTGTTCAATATATTCTGCAATTTTCGGAGGTCCATAAATATAAAGAGGCTCATTCCTATCTACTTGAGAAGAAAGCATCATAAGACCTGGAATACCTGTAACATGGTCCGCATGGGTATGACTTATAAAGATGGCATTTATTTTTTTCCATTTAAGATTTAGTCGCCTTAAAGATACTTGAGTACCTTCTCCTCCATCGAATAAAAAAAGATCTCCATCCCTACGCAAAAGCACGGAAGTAAGATGGCGATAAGGTAGCGGCATCATTCCACCGCAACCAAGTACAAAGGCTTCTAAATTCATGTTAAAAGTTTACACCAAAATAACAGTTGGGTAAAGTACCTAGGATTTTGTTATAGCACTGTTTCTCACCGAAGTAAAAAGGTTACAAGGTTTTTCAAGGCAAAGTTTACTTTACCTTTTCATTTTGCTACATTATAATAATATTATGCCACGAAACACTAGAGAACAAGCTATCATTTTATTTTCAAGATTAATTGGAGAAGATAATCGCTTGATTACAATGATAAATGACCAACGAGGAGTTTTTGAAGGTGTTTTATATGGAGGACGAAAAAGCAAATTGCGCTCTATGATTTCCCCTTGGCATTCTGGAACAGTGTGGCTTTATTCCCAACAAAATAATCAAAATCCTAAAATTACAGACTTTGATCCCACGATATTTCGCCCTTCTCTGAGGGAAAATTTATACAAAAATATTGCCGCTTCTTTAGTCACAGAAATTGTAATTAAAACCCAAGCTGCTGGCGAAAATCAGCAAACATTTTTTTTGCTAAAAGGATTTTTAGACGGCATGGAAATTTCATCAGAAGAAGGTTGCCGTAAAGGGCTTCTTCGTTTTTTATGGAGATACCTTGGATTATTAGGAGAAAGACCTGATTCCTTTTATTGTTCATGTTGTTCCCAACCATTAAAAAAGAATCAAGAGTTTTTTATTTATTCCCCACAAGACAATGGTTTTTTATGCCAAGGTTGTTCCCTGGGAATTACTTCACCTTTTTTGTTAAGCTCCGAAGCCCTTGAATATATTTCCATGGCAGCTATTGAATCTGGTGCAAGGGCTAGAACCATGGAATTATCTCCTGAATCCTACGACCAACTTAGAAATTTTATTTTTTATTTAATCACTAATTCTGTAAATACAAAAATCAAAACCTTTGAAGCTGGAATTGGGATTCTCTAAAATTATTCACCTATAAAGTCTATATCATTTATATATTGAAAAATAAATTTATTGTGAAAAACACCGACTTGACAAAAACCTAGCTCTTCCATATCTTATAAGTTATGGTTAAAATAAGGGTTCAGACATATCTTTTTACATTCGGTATGTTTCTTTTCGCCATACTGTTTGGAGCTATGCTTGGACTTGCCATAGCAGTAACAACAAACACTAAAAATACGGAAAATTTCACAGAATTCACTCTGGCACTTCCTACAAAATTGTTAGACATAAATGGCGAGTTGATTACTGAATTTGCTTCAGATGAAAAAAGAGAAACAATTAACATAACTCAGTTACCTCAGCACATGATAGATGCTCTTATTACTCGAGAGGATCGTATTTTTTACGAGCATAATGGATTTAGCTTAAAAGCTATACTACGAGCTGTAGCCGGTGTGGTAACAGGTCGTTCCTTAGGTGGAGGAAGTACCCTATCTCAGCAAATTGCAGGAACACTTTATTGCGATAGAACAGAAAAATCTCTTATTCGTAAGTTAAAAGAACTTTGGTGGGCTATTCAAATGGAAAGAAGATACTCCAAAGATGAAATTCTTGAACTTTACTTAAATAAGATTTTCTTTGGAGCTGGAACCTACGGTGTAAATGCTGCTTCAAAATATTATTTCGGCCACGATGCAACCAAAATTACACCAGCAGAAGCGGCAATTCTTGTAGTTCAGTTATCTAATCCAGCCCATTACAATCCTTTTAATTACCCAAACCGTGCTATGGGCCGACAAAAAAACGTCCTAGATGAAATGGTAGCAGCAGGTTATATTTCAAGAGAAGAAGCAGATGAATCTTTTGATACTTTCTGGGCTAACTTTGATTATACTCGAATTAGTTCTTCTGCTTATTATATGCGAGATGACAAGGCACCTTGGTTCAGTGAATATGTAAGACGAGAACTAAACGATATGTTGTATGGTTCCGCCGATATATACACAAGTGGTTACACTGTAAACACAACCTTAAACCTAAAAAATCAATATGCTGCCCAAAAAACAATGGACAAATATATTGCATCTGCAAATGCTTCATATCAAAATGCCACAGATAACGTAAAGGAACAATCTGAAATATATGTTCCTATGACAGAATTGTTATCTTTGATGTTCAACATTCCTCAATTAAAAAATTCAGATCAACAAATCGAAACAAAGGCCTATTCAGCCTACAACAATGAAATTAACCCTGTCCTAGACGTAATGTCTTTAGTCTTTGGCATAGAAGATTTAAAAGTTGGAATTATTAACAAAACTAATGCACAACAAGCAAAAGAAAGTAGCAAAACAACAATAGAAGGAACCCTAATTTCCCTAGAAAATAGCACTGGATACATTACTGCTCTTGTAGGTGGAAGTGAATTTGGTCAAAGTAACCAATTAATTCGTGCAGTTCAGGCAAAACTTCAGCCAGGAAGTTCTTTTAAGCCACTATATTATTCTGCAGCTATTGATTCTGGGAAATTCACCCCTGCAACTATTTTGTCTGACACACCAACTATTTTCTACACCTCCGACGGCAAACCATATATTCCCAAAAACTTCCAAGGCTCATGGCAAGGGAACGTCCAACTTTGGTATGCGCTTTGTACCTCCATGAATGTGGTTTCTGTTCGAGTTATGGACACCATCGGTTTTGATGCTGCCATTGAAAGAGCCCAAGCTTTACTTGGAATTTCTGATGAAGAATTACCTTCTAGAGGTTTCAACAAAGTATTACCCCTTGCCCTTGGGGTTTGTTCTGTTAGACCAATTGAAATGGCTAGAGCCTTTGCAATATTCGCCAATCAAGGAAAAGAGGTTGAACCAATTGCAATCCGCACTGTAGAAGACAGAAACGGCAACATTATTCTAAATCCAGAAAGAACTTTGCGTATTGAACAACAGCAGAAAGGTAGCAAAATACAAGTAATTTCACCTCAAACCGCTTATATTATGACAAACATGCTAGAACAAACTGTTAAACAAGGCACCTTGCGTAACGGAGCTGGTTGGGGAACTAGATTTAGATATACTGATAAAAATGGTAAAACCTACAACATTCCTGCTGCAGGAAAAACAGGTACTACACAAAACTGGGCAGACGCTTGGGCTGTTGGTTACACCCCATACATTACTACAGCAGTTTGGTTCGGTTTTGATATACCAGGTCAATCCCTTGGTACAAAGCTAACAGGTTCAACCCTATCTGGTGTAGCATGGGGTGAATATATGCGAATTGCAAACGAAGATTATCCCTACAAAGAGTTCCCAATTCCACAAACAGGGCTAGTAAAGGCAGAAGTTTGTTCAGTTTCAGGGCAAATTCTTACAGAGGCTTGTGGGTCACATCGTACAACTCAATACTTTTTGGAAGGAACTCAACCAACTTCAATATGTCAATTACATATAGACCGAGAAACAGCAAAACAAGTAAGTATTATTAGACTTGATAAAGAAAAAATCCTTTCTGGTCACAAATATACAGTAGAAATTGACGATTCACCTCTAGAGCTAGATCTTTCGTTCCTTGATGAACCATATTCTTTTGAACAAGAGGATTTTATGAATATGGATTCAACTGAATTTTATGATATTGAAGTGGATTCAACAGGAATAATGGGTACAGAATCCTTAAGCCAAGAAGAAACCAAAATAGATTCTTCAGAACAAGAGGAGTCTTCTGTTCCTATGTATAACTATTTGCTAGATTAAAGTTTAGAGGAAAAATATGCAAATAGAAATTGAAAAAATTAAAGTAAATAAACGAGTTCGCAAAAACCTAGGCAACCTAGAGCCACTAAAGGATAGTATGCGACGATATGGACAACTAAATCCAATAACTTTAACCCAAGATTACGAATTAATTGCGGGGCAAAGACGACTTCAATCTGCAAAGGAACTTGGTTGGTCTATGATAAACGCAAACATTGTAAATGTCACAGACCCAATCACAAAACTTGAATTAGAGCTAGAAGAAAACACCCAACGTTCTGACTTTACCGATTCTGAACTTTTAGATGGATATCAACTACTTGAAAAACTTAGAAATCCTAGTTTTTTTCGTCGCATTTGGAATGCTATACTAGAGTTTTTGCGAAAACTATGGAAACTAATCAAAGGTCGCTAAAAACTATAAATCTACATTTTTCATAATTTTTGGTAAAATCGCTATAAATTAAACATCTCTGATTTACATTAAACTGCACCTTGTATAATCTTTTTTATTTCGCTAAAATAATAAATATTTGAATATTTTCCGCTTATGGCGGTATAAAAGATAAGATAAAAACTACCTGTAATTTCGTCAGTTTTTGTCTTTAACAAGTTTGCGTCGCAAACTTTATATTATTGCTGTTTTTCACTATGCCTGCCTACGCCAGGTAGATTGCAAAACATCGTTAAAAAGTCAATTTCGAAAATTTATACTTTTTCATTGGCTTTTTATAGGAGTAAAAATGAAAGCTGTATCAGCATTGCAGAAGGCACGTTACGCCTACAATCCAAAGCTGCCCTCAGTCCTTGCAGACAATGAGCCAGGTAGCATTGCCATCGAATTTGGAAAGCCTACCTCCGCTGTGGCAGACCAAGATGAATTAAAAAATCTATTTAAGAATACATATGGAAAGCCAGAGGCATTGTTCAAAAAAGGAACAAATGCTGATGCTGGAAAAAAACTTCGTGTAGGAATTATTCTTTCTGGTGGTCAGGCTCCAGGTGGTCACAATGTTATCGCAGGACTTTATGACGGAATCAAAAAAGGAAACAAAGATTCAGTTGTTTTCGGGTTTACTGGTGGTCCTTCTGGATTGATTGACGGAGAATATGTTGAAATTACAGATTCTTTTATGGACGAATACCGCAACACAGGTGGATTCGATATGATTGGTTCTGGAAGAACAAAAATCGAAACACCTGAACAATACGCTGCTTCTGTAGCAACAGCTGAAAAATTAGATTTAGATGCTATTGTTATTATTGGTGGCGATGACTCTAATACTAACGCAGCTCTTTTGGCTGAACGTT
>JAGAOP010000060.1 GCA_017623685.1 Spirochaetaceae bacterium | reverse complement strand
TTTCTGGTACGACAATGCCACTATTGGAAAAAATGTACAGTTTGACGTAGTTCTAAAAACTTTGGAAGGATATAATTTTTATGAAGTTAAATTTTTTGAAAATCCAATGACTTTGCCCGAATGTGAAAATGAAGAAAATCAAATAAAGGAAATGAAAGAAATAATTTGTAACAAAATAGGTTTTGTTTGTTCAAGTGGATTTGATTTTTCTTCTGATAAATATGACTTAATCACTGGGGAAGAATTATTTAAAGAGTAGAAAAATCACTTTGATGATTTACAATTTTTTTTCCCACACTTTCCTGCGTAAGGGCAGCCGATACAATGGTTGCCCTTAAAGCAATAAAAACTTTCAAAAAGGCAGCCTTTCTTTTCACACTTCCCAACATAAAGACAGGAGACACAGAGTTTATCTCTTTTTTTTTCTGTCGCAACAAATGGATCTAAGTTTATAGACTATGTAAAATAATTTTTACCATACAAAAGACTAGTAAACTCTAGACAACTAAACGCTTGTATAGTATAATAAGGTTATGTCCTTCTCTAACACTTTTATCGCCATCGATTTAAAATCATTTTACGCCAGTGTTGAATGTAGAGAAAGGGGCTTAGACCCTCTTACAACAAATCTTGTGGTGGCTGATTCTTCTAGGACAGAAAAAACAATTTGCTTAGCTATTTCACCAAATCTTAAACGATATGGAATAAAAAGTAGAAGTCGCCTTTTTCAAGTAATACAAAAAGTTAAAGAAATAGAACGAACAACAGGCAAAGTTATAGAATATATAATTGCACCTCCACGGATGGCTTTGTACGTAAAATATTCAGCAGATATATATCAAGTATATCTAAAGTTTTTTGCCCCGGAAGATATTCACGTTTATTCCATAGATGAAGTTTTTATCGATGTTACTCAGTATCTTCCGTTGTATAAAAAATCAGCACAAGAACTTTGTGCTGAGGTACTACAAGAAGTTCTTTCCACAACTGGAATTACTGCCACTGCAGGCATTGCTCCTAACCTATATCTTTGCAAAATAGCTATGGATATTGTTGCAAAACATATTCCTGCCAATTCAGATGGAGCAAAAATTGCTACCCTAGACGAAATTTCTTATAGAAAAACACTATGGGGTCACAAACCACTTACTGATTTTTGGCAAATTGGCACAGGAACATGTCGCAGATTAGAAAAAAATGCATTATTCACCATGGGAGACATAGCTCGTATGTCTTTGAAAAATCCAAATTATCTTTATAAATTGTTTGGTATAAACGCTGAAATATTAATAGACCATGCTTGGGGATATGAACCTTGTACAATAAAACATATTAAAACCTACAAACCAATAAAAAACAGCTTAGGTAGTGGCCAAGTTTTACAAAGACCTTACCCCATAAATCAAGCTAGAATCATTGTGCAAGAAATGGCGGAACACCTTTCTTTTGAACTTGTGGAAAAACAATTAGCTGCAAATAGCTTTACATTGGTAGTCTGCTACGATGGTATTTCCTTAGAAAAAGGATATGAAGGACCTCTAGCCATGGACTCTTATGGAAGAATCTACCCTAAACCAACCCATGGAACGATAAACCTTGGAGAACCAACATATTCAATTAGCAAAATCTCTATTAATATTGCAAAACTTTTTGATAAAATTACCCATCCAGATTTATTTGTTCGCAGAATAAATCTTTGTGCAAACAATGTAATTCCAATTAAAAAAATTCAACCAAGCCTTTTTGATCAATGTACTCAAGAAAAAAAAGATGAGCAAATTCAAAAAGCTATTCTAAACATACATAAACGCTACGGTAAAAATTCTTTGCTAAAAGGACATGATTTACAAAAAGAAGCAACCACAATGGAACGAAATATGCAAATCGGAGGTCACAAAGCATGACTATTCATCCACTGCCAAATGATTATAGCGACATACTCTACACAAAATGGCCAATTACAGACAAAAGGGTAAAAATGCCACTTTTACAAAGAGCAAAGATTTTTCTTCCCTTTTCAGCCTTAAAGGGACACGAAAAAGCTATAGAAGAACGGCGGCAAAATTCTCTAATAACTGAACCTAAAAAAATACAGTTTTTCGAAGATTTTATGTCTTAAAAAATTTTCTTGGAAATATTTTACGTCCAATGTTTTTTCAAATTATTAGATATAAAACTATATATAATAAACAAATAAACATTATATCTCTTGACTAATAAATACTTTAAATATAATATTACATATATTTACAATTTTTAATTTTTTGGAGTTTTTTATGCTCAAAAACCTACGCCTTAAAGGGAAATTCATTATTGCATTGTTGATTCTGTTGGTAGCTTCAAGTTTGTTTTCCTACTTAATTTTAAATCCTATAATACGAAGAACTGTCTTGAATTCAGATTATGAAACACTTTATGTAAAAGAACAAATTGTAACTGATGTCATTAATGCTGACGAAAAATTAATGCTACAGTATATCGAAAACCTACAAACAGTTGTTCCTCTGTTTTCTGGACAGGAAGATCTTGTTGAATACTTAAAAGATTATGAAAAAAACTTTGAGCTATCAAGTATTGCAATTATAAGTGAAGCAAACAATGTAATGTTTTCTTCAACAAATGATGTATACAATCACCCTTCTGAAATTAAGGCAATTAATTCTGCTAAAAACAACCAAAATATCGTTGTTAAAACCGTTACAGAAGAAGCAGTTTTGTTTACTTCAGCAGGACGAGTATCTTTAAACAATAGAAATTATATTATTTTACTTCAGCTTGCTATTTCTGATAACAATTACCTAACAAAAATAGCAGAAGAAACAGATACTACAATTACTCTTTTCCTTGGTGATAACAGAGCAGGAACATCCAACAGAGACAAAGACGGAAATTATTTAACAGGAAAATTCAATAATCAAGAAATTTTGGATACTGTTTATACCCAAGGAAAAGAATTCCATGGAGAAGTTGAGGTCCAGGGACAAACTTTTTTAGCTGTTTATCGTCCTTATAAAACAGATAACAATACCGAAAAAGTAATGTTCTTTGTTGGAACAAATGTAAACCATGTAAACGAAATTTCTAACTCCATTTTGAATAAAGTATCCATAGCTGTAGGGTTTTGTATACTTGCCTCAATTATTACCGTAATGATTTTCCTTAATATCCTTGTTATTAAACCAGTAAATAAAACAATCGCAACTTTGGAAAAAATTGTACTTACCGATGGAACTATTGATTTATCATATGAATTTGATGCTAAATCAAATGATGAAATCGGAATTATGGAAAATGCTATCAACAAGTTTTTTGATGCACAAAGGCATTTTATCAAAGCAGTACAAGATACAGGATCACAACTAGAAAAAACAGCAGAAGAATTAGCTTCTAGTGCCCAACAAGCAGCTGGAGCTTCCACCCAAATTTCTGCAAATATTAATAGTGTAAGAGGCTCCGTAACAAAACAAAACAAGGCTTTAAGTGCAGTTCAATCTGTTTTGGACAGTAGCGTTGGAGAGATTCAAAATCTAGATAACTTAATTGACACACAATCTTCAGGAATTGTTGAATCTTCAGCATCTATCGAAGAAATGGTTGGAAATATTAGTTCAGTTTCTAATTCAATTAGCAAAATGTCTAGTGAATATAACATTTTGATGAATATTACAAACACAGCAAAAACTCGCCAAGATGATGTTTTCCATCAAGTAAATAAAATGGCACAACAATCTGAACATCTTGCAGATGCAAACAATGTAATTTCTCAGATAGCTTCTCAGACAAATCTTTTAGCTATGAATGCTGCCATCGAAGCGGCACACGCTGGAGAAGCAGGAAAAGGTTTGCTGTTGTAGCAGACGAGATCCGAAAGCTTGCAGAAAATTCATCTTTGCAGTCTAAGTCTATAAAATCTGAATTGGACGAAATCACTTCAATTATTGTAGAAGTTGTATCTTCAACAGAAACTTCACGCCAAGAATTTGAAGATATTACAAACAAAGTTACTTCTACAAGTACCCTTGTTCATGAAATTAGTAATGCTATGAGCGAACAAGAAGAAGCTTCTCGACAAATCTTAATTGCCCTTCACGAAATGAATGATTCTACAAGCCACGTTTCTTCTACATCAAAAGAAATGTCTGGCAACATTGTTCATGTTAAGACTGAATCAAAAAATCTCGAAATTATTGCTCACACTGTAGAAGGCAGTATGGAAGAAATGAATGAAGGTATCCTTGAAATTACTAAGGCAGCCCAAACAGTTTCTGATATGGCAGTGACAACACGTGAAAAGATTTTTGAACTAGACAAACTTATTAATAAATTCAAACTGAAATAAGTTTTCATCTAATTAATTATAAAGGCTAGCAAAAAAACTTGAAGTGAAGTGTACCCCTTTTATTATTGTCCAGTAAAAGGGGTGCATATTACTTTGGGATGTGTTTTTTATTTCATTTTCCATACTGGACCTTGTTTTCCTGGAAATACCTTTATGTTACAAGGATATTTCTTTGCATTTTTTGCAAAGAAAGTTATATCCATGGCATAAGGACTTAACAAATCTTCTGGATGAAAACTTAACTGTAAATTTGTTATTTTACCGTCAGCATATGCCCTTGAAAAAGCTCCATTTATTTTTATTATATCCAGTGCTACAGGCAAAAAATGTTTCAAATTGTTCATATTATATTCTTCTTGAATAAAATCTATTTGTAGCTTTTCGATTTGCTGGTGGTCTAAACAGTCTAAAGTTTTGTTTTTTAATCTTTTTGCCATAAAAGATGATTTTTCTACAAAAGCATAAAATCTTTCAAAAAAAATCCAGGGTCTTTGTTTTAAAGGTTTTAAAAGGCTATGAAACCAAGACACTGCTCTTCCTTGTGAATAAAACAATGTTACAGCTTGGCCTAATTTTTCTGCCACAGATAAGTCCTTTGAAGAAAAGCCCCTAGTTTTTAAAACAAAATAAGGTGGTTCATTTTGAGCTACAAGTTCAAGTTCTTTACGATTGTCAAAAAGAATTGTTCCAGGCAATACTGAAAGACGAAAAATTTCTAAACTATTCGGATATAAACTTAGGGCAAAGTCTATTGATTCTCTAAAAGACTGTAAATTATCCCCAGGTAGCCCATAAATCAAGTCAAACCCAAAAATTACGCCAGCCTTATTCAACAAGTTTATTTTCCGAACAAATTCTTCTTTGTTAAAACTCCTGTTTACCAATTTTAATGCCTTTGGGTTTGAACTTTGTAATCCAATTTGTAAAGAACAAGTTATTTCTGCAAAGGCTCTTGCTAATTCCTTGTCGATAAATTCAGCCCGACATTCAAAGTGAAAAAAAATATTTGAAGCTGTTTTTTTTATGTACTGTAATATTTCTAAGGCTCTTTGTTTATTTGCATTATACGTAGGGTCAAGAACAAAAACTTGGCAAACACCTTGTTTCTTAAAATACTCTAGCTCCGATTTTATCCTTTCCATTGGAAAATGAACAACAGTTTTTTCTCCTTTAGATTCGTAACAATAGGCACATTTAAATGGACAACCTCTAGCTAGTTCCCACAAGGCTCCATCGGCAAAGTTTTTTGTATCTAAAATTCCAGAAAGATATGGAGAAACAAGTTTTTCAACTGGAACGCGACCGCCATAGACGTGACGACAAAGATTTTTTTCTTTATCAATAATTATTTTTTTTAGCAACAAAGGAACTTGAACTTCGCCTTCTCCAGAGATGACAAAATCAAAGTCTAAGCAACTTTCTGGATGAGCCGTTATTTCTGGACCACCTGCCACAAAAATAAAATTTGGGTTTTCTTTTCGAATAATTTTTGCAACCTGGGTAAAAAAAACGTAATTCCAAACAAAAACAGAAAAACAAGTAATTGTCGTATCAAATTCCAAAATTTTTTTTGCTACAAATTCTGGAGAAGGATTTTCTTCTGCTGAAAAAACAACTAACTCTGAACAAATATCCAAAGATGAAAAACTCTTGTTTTGCGAGTTTTTAAAAAATTCATTTATTGAAGATACAATACAAGCAGCTCCTAAAGGTAATGCCTGAGGTGATGTTTCTGTTAATAAAGTGCAAACTGGAATTATCACATAAAAAAATATATTTTGTAGTTTCTATTCTGTCAATAAGTTTTTTGTGCTATAATTTTTTTATGAATAAGTACCAAAGGGGAAAAAATAGTTCAACAAAAAAATATAATGATATAAAACCCAAACTACAAAATACAGATTATCCACCTAGAACTGATTTTCTTCCTGTAAACAAATTAGACTTAGAACAAAGAAATATTCAGCAACTGGATTTTGTTTTTGTTTCCGGAGATGCCTATGTTGACCATCCTAGTTTTGCGGCGGCACTTTTAGGACGCTTATTAGAAGCCCATGGCTACACAGTTGGAATCCTTGCACAACCAGATTGGAACAATATTGAATCATTTAAACAACTGGGACGACCAAAACTCGGGTTTTTAGTTTCTGCCGGTGCAATGGATTCTATGGTTTCAAATTATACGGCTAACAAAAAGCCTCGTTCTAGCGATGCATATAGCCACGGAGGTGAAAATGGACATCGCCCTGATCGAGCTTTAATAACCTACTGTGGAAAAATTCGACAAGCATACAAAGGAATTCCCATCATTATTGGCGGAATTGAAGCTAGTTTACGCCGAACAGCTCACTATGATTATTGGTCAAATACTGTTCGCCACTCTATTTTGTTAGATTCCAAGGCTGACCTTTTGATTTACGGTATGGGGGAAAAACCAATTCTGGAAATTGCCCAATTACTCAAAGAAAATTCTATTGAAAGCGAACTAACTAATGACAACTTGTCTTTTCTTAGAGGAATTCGTGGAACATGTTGGCGAACAGGAAAAAAATCAGAAGTTCCTGCTGGAAAAGAAAATCCCAACGGAATTTGGCAACAGGCGCTGTACTTACCAACTTTTGACGAAGTATCAGCAAATACAGAAGAAGGAAAAATTGCCTTCGCAAAATCTTATCTATTACAAGAAGAAAATACTGATGCAATTTCAGCACACATTCTAATTGAGCAAAGTGAAAATCGCTTTGTGGTTCAAGAGCCACCTGCTTTTCCCCTTGAAACAAAAGAATTCGATTCTGTGATGGATTTGCCCTTTAACCGAAACTGGCATCCAGATTATAACAAGACAGCTTGTAATGGTAAAACTGGAATTCCTGCTTTAGAAGAAGTAAAATTTTCATTAGTAAGTTGCAGGGGATGTTTTGGAGCTTGCTCATTTTGTGCAATAACTTTTCACCAAGGTAAACGAATTCAATGTAGAAGCCACGAATCTCTTTTAAAAGAAGCCACAATTCTTTCAAAAGACAAAGATTTTAAAGGCTACATTCATGATGTAGGAGGTCCTACAGCTAATTTTCGCCAAGATGCTTGTTCTAAACAAAAAAAAGTTGGTGTTTGCAAAAACAAAGATTGCCTTGGCACAAATCCCTGTCCAAACCTTAATGTTAATCATTCAGATTATGTTGCATTACTCAGAAAACTTAGAGCACTACCGGGTATCAAAAAAGTTTTTATCCGAAGTGGTATCCGATTTGATTATTTAATGTTGGACAAAGATAAAACTTTCTTGCGAGAACTGTGCCAATACCATATTTCTGGGCAACTTAAAGTTGCTCCTGAACATGTAAGCAATAATGTTTTATATTATATGCGAAAAAGCAAACATGAAATTTATCAAAATTTTGCGTGTGAATATTCAAAGTTAAACAAAGAGTTGAATAAAAAACAATATCTTGTACCTTATTACATTGCTGGGCATCCTGGTGCAGATTTAAATGCCGCAATTCAAGTAGCCCTTTATCTAAAAGAAACAGGTTTTGTTCCAGATCAAGTTCAGGATTTTTATCCCACCCCTGGTAGCCTTGCAACTTGTATGTATTATACTGAACTTGACCCTAGAACTATGAAAGGGATTTATGTTGCAAAAAATGGAAGGCAACGGAAATTACAACGGGCTTTATTGCAATTTAATAAACCTGAAAATCAAAGCTTAGTAAAAGAAGCCTTGATAGAAGCTGGACGACCAGATTTAATTAAAGTATTGAAATAAAAAAGGTTGCCCCTTTAGGACAACCTCTCTAGTTAAATTCTTGACGTTAGACAAAGAATAATTAAACAAGACTAATATTCTTTTTTTGTAGCCTTTCTTTTTTTGTTCAATAGTTTACGCTCAAGAGAAACCTTTTTCTGGTGATTTGTGGTAGAAGGTTTAACAAAAAATTCGCGCTTTTTGAATTCACGAATGATACCTTCTTTTTCAACCATGCGCTTGAATCTTTTAATTGCTTTTTCTAGATTTTCCGATTCATCAACCATGATTGTTGCCATACTATGTCACCTCCTTAAATTCGGAATACCGAAATTCTCTTTATTTTATTATAAAGTCACTGAATTAATCAAGAGAATTCTGAAAAATATTTTTTGTTAGGACATTTTTTCAAAAGTTTCGTCTGTGTAATAAGCAGCTGCAAGATTTGTAAGCCATCTCTCTTTTTTCAACCAAATCGCACATATTGTAATTTTAACAAAATCAACTAATTTAATAATTCCATATAATGCTACTGGTCCAATTTTTGTTAAATAGGTTAAAGCAAACATTCCTGGAATTACAAGTAATGTGTTTGTTGATAAATCTACAATTGCCCCCATTGTAGCATCTCCACCTGTACGAGAAATTGCAAACTGAGCATTTACAAATGCCCAAACTGGCATATATAAAGCATTTACTAACACAAGTCCTCGTGTTACAATTTGAGCTTCAGAACTTAGATTTCCATAAATTATTGGAATTATAAATGTTGTTAGTAAACCCAGTAATCCTGCAAAAACTCCAAAAACAAGAGCTCCACTTAGCAACCAATTTTTTTGAATTCTAGCTTCATCTAATCGGTTAGCACCTAATGTACCACCCATAATTACACCTGTAACAGTTGCAATACCAGAAAAGCATACAAAAAACAGATTTGCAATAGCAAAACCCGCTGCCATACCAGAAACAACTTCTGCACCACCTCGACTATTGTACAATGCAGTTGTTACTGTTTCTGACAAAACCCAAGACATTTCAGAAACTAACACTAAAGCTGATTTTTTTAAAATTGTAAAAAATAGAGAAATTTTCACCTTAAAAAAATCTATTATTTTAAAATAGAAAGGAGGTTTCGTTTTACAAATATAAATTATAAAAATTGTTACTTCTACAACTCTAGCTATAATCGTAGCAATGGCAGCACCTACTGTTTCTAGCCTCGGTGCACCTAAGTTTCCATAAATAAAAATCCAGTTAAAAAAGGTATTTACTGCTGTTGCTGTTACTGAAATTATTAGAGGGGGCTTTACCTTGCCTATTTCTCTAAGAGAAGAACCAATAGAAGTTGCAATTACAGTAGGAATCCAAGAAAAAGCCAGAATTCGCATATAACGCACACCTTCTTCGATTATTGGTTCGCTAGCAATATTCCCATGAACCATAAGAGCAAGGAAGGGTCTTGGGAAAAAAATACTTATTGTGGTATATATTAAACTAGCTATCGTGGCAAAAAAAAGCTTAAAACGGAAAACTTGTTGCATTCCAGCTGGATTTTTTGCCCCATTATATTGGGACATAAAAATTCCACCAGAAAGACAAATTGTGTTTATTAAAACCAAAAAAACAAAATTTATTTGCCCTGCTATATTCACCCCAGACATTTTTATGTCCCCTAAACCAGCAACCATAAAATTGTCTATCAAGGAAACCATATTTTGTATAAGTAACTGTCCCATAACAGGCAAAGCAATAGCTAATGCTTTTTTATAAAATGATAAAGGGCCAAGTAAATTTGTCAAAGGATTTTTATCTCGTATTATTTCCATAGTAAAAGTAATACATTACTGGAAAAAAAAGTCAATAGAGATAAAAATTATAATTTATGAAGTAGGGTTTCTAGATTCTTGCTTGTTTCTATACATGATAATATCTGCTCTTTTGTAAACGTCAGAAAAAGAAGAATCTTTTTTGTTATCATAGATAGCGTATCCTTGGGCAACAGAAATTCCATTAGGAAGGAAAGATGAAGTATTATTAAATACTCTAATATTTCTTTGGAAAGTTTTAGAAAACTCTTCGATAAAATCTATTGTTTTTTCTCCAACAATAACAACAAATTCATCACCACCAATTCTATAAACAGGAAGCCCCGGACAAGATCTTTCAATCATTTTTGCAGATTCAATAATGTATTTGTCACCCATTTTATGACCTAACCCATCATTTATCTTTTTTAGTCCGTTTAGGTCGAACATCATAATTCCAAAAACAATACTTTCTCTGCGGCAAAGTTTTTCATCAATAAGGTCAACCATTTCATCGTAACCAACACGATTTTTTACCCCAGTCATTCTATCAATATAAACCAATTCCCTTAGTTTTCCATTGGCTAAGTGCTTGAAAACCATTACAACTAGACAGATGATAAAAAGCATCAGAATTGTAAGGGTCATAAATAAATTTGAATGTTGCTTTAATAATGAAATTAGTACATTGGAATCTTTGTAAGAAACCATCCAATAGTTATGAGCTTTCCGTAACAACCCAAGACTTTTTAATCCAGATAAAGCATCATTAATTTGAAGTAACAATTCTTTATCATGTGGTTGAGTTGCAAAACAAAAAATATTACTTAAAATATTATCTCCTTGGGAAAAAATATTTTTGTATTCATATTTTTTTATTTCACTCATACCAATAGTTTCTGGAGCAATAACATAATCGCATCCACCAACAGAAAGTAATCTAAAACAAGCTTCTGTTGATGGTAAAGCAATTATATTATTTTGCAAATCATATATACTTTTTAAGAATTCAATGCAGCCATCATCCTCTAAAACTGCAATTTTAGAAAGAGATAAATCTATTAAATGAAAATCTTTTTGTTTTTTGTTTGAAAAAATCGTATAGTGATCATTTGTAACTGGAATTGAATAGTGCAACCATTCTTCTCTACCATCAACGTAGGCAACAGTAATTAACACATCGTATTCGCCTTTTTTAAATGCAGCTACTGCTTCAGGCCAAGGCATTAAATCAATTTCAGCCTTCATATCCATTTCGTTGGCAACTCTATAAATTAAGTCAACATCATGTCCTGTGGGTTTTCCTTCTTTATCTAAAAAAGCTAAAGGCACATAATCTATATCCCCAACAACCTTTAGAACTTTTTCCGCATTTGTATTATTACTTGTAATAGGAATATATGTATTTTCATAATATGTGAAAGCCATAATTGCAATTACTATAGTGAGAAAAACGGCTACAATTAAAAAAATTATCTTCTTCATTTAAGAATCCACACTTTAAAAAAACTATTATTTATTATAGCATACTATTCTATATTTTAGTAATAAAAAAAGTAAAAAAAATTTTTTTATTACTAAAATAATCTTATATATTAAAACTTGATAGAGAAAGTTATTTTTTGTAAAATATATTACACTTAATAAGGAGTCGCTTAATGAATGCAAAACAAATTACAGATTACGTATTTGCTCTTCATGCAGATATTACAAATGCTAAGTACTTTGAAGGGATGTGGCCTATTCCTCATGGAGTTACACTTAATTCCTACATCGTAAAAGGTGAAAAAATAGCATTAATAGATTTATATCGTGATTGGGAAAATGCCCCAGAACAAATAAATATACAATTATCTTCTATTGGTCTTTCAGTACAAGATATCGATTACATTATTTTGAACCATCTAGAACCTGACCATTCTGACTTTTTACAAAAATTTCATCAGTTGAATCCTTCTGCTCAAATTATTTCTACCGAAAAAGGTATTGCCCTTGCAAAAAACTTTTGTAAAGCAGGAGAAGGAAACTATCGTACAGTAAAAACAGGAGATGCCCTTGACTTAGGAAATGATATCATTTTGAATTTTGTTGAAGTACCTAATGTTCACTGGCCCGAAACCATGGTTACTTACGATCCTAAATCTGCCATTTTGTTTTCTTGCGATGCCTTTGGTTCATATGGTAAAACTGGCGATAGAATCTTTGACGATGAATTTACTTCAGAAGAACATCTTTTTTACGAAAAAGAATCTCTTCGCTATTATGCAAACATTGTAGCCAGTTTTAGTACTTTTGTAAAAACTGCTATAAATAAATTGGCAGATATTACAATAAAAGTTGTTGCTCCAAGCCATGGTATTATTTGGCGAAAAAATCCAGAAAAAATAATTCAGCGCTATGTTAAATATGCAGGCTATAATACTGGTGGAAAACAGGAAAATAAAATTTGTGTTATCTATGGTTATATGTACGGAAACACTAAAAAAGGCGTAGACGCAGTTGTTGAAGGAATTAAGCAAAAAGCAGAGGAGCTTGAATCTCAGGGTCTTGTTGCTCCAGAAGTATCGGTTTTAGAAATCCCAGCTACAGATGCATCCTTTGTTTTAGCCGAAGCCTATGAATCAGCTGGAATTGTAATGGCCATGCCTACTTATGAATACAAGATGTTTCCTCCTGCCGCCTACATATTAAATTTGTTCGCAAGAAAACACTTTGTTGGCAAAAAAAGTCTTCGCATTGGTAGCTGGGGTTGGATTGGTGGAGCTAAACGGGAATATGACGAAGCTATTACTCCATTAAAATGGGAAGAACTTGAAGCTTACGAATGGCAAGGATTACCTTCTCAGTTAGATCTAGAAAAATTAGTTGAATTAGGTAAGGATTTGACAGTTCAAGTTTCTACTTCTTACACAACCAATGAATAACATACTTTTGCCACAAAATCATTATATTTAAATTTTAAGAGGTTATTACTTATGAAAAAAATTTTTTCTTTTTTTATAGTGTTTTTTGTGGCTGGTACAATTTTTCCTTTTGCTAACGGACGAATTACCTTGGACGGAGCTATAGGTAGCGCCTTTGTTTTTTACGGAGAAGAACCAAACTATCCAGAAAACGAAGATTTTTCTAGATTTGTTTTAGAAGGAGACGTTTCCCTTGGATTTGTTTTAGACCCAGCAGTTATTTTTACCACTGGAATCGTTTCTTTAGCAGATTTTAGAGCAAGTGGTTCACAACATTATAATTTAATCGATTATGCATTTTATGGAGGAATTAGAATTTATCCTGGGCTGGCAGGCCTTAGATTTGAAGTCGATTATATGTTAGGAAGCCGTACAGATTTTATTCAAATTGATACATTCGATACGACCAAAAATCAATGTTCTTGGGGAAATGGATTTCGTTTGCTATTTGAATATGACTTTACCTTTGAAAAAACAGGCTTTGCTCCTATAGTTGGCTGTAGCTGGCGCCGTATGCCCAGGGGAAATTCAACAGATAACATGATTTCAATTTATTTTAGAATGAGTTATCGCTAAAAAATCTCCTAAGTTGCGTTGCAGATTAAAATATTAGAAGATCTAAAGTTGAATTCTGTAAACTTTTGAATTTCGGCTAGAAGTCCATTTCGCCAGTCGTTCTTGAGGTAACGAATCAATCTTGTCTGGCACAAACCCAATGGATTCAAACCAATCTCCAGCCTGTGTAGTCATAATAAACACAGAATTTAGATTAAACATTTTTGCACGATCAAGCAAATATTTAACAAGTTTTATACCTACACCAATGTGAGAATAAGCTGGCTCAACTGCCACCGCAGCAATTTCTCCTTGAACTTTGTCATAAAGATGTAAGGCAGCACATGCTCTTATTCCACCGTCAAGTTCATAAACCACATAATCCCCATAATTTGCTGCTAAGTTTTGTTCTGTACGTGGCAAAAGGATTCCTTCTTCCACAAAGGGACGAATTAAGTTCATTATGGCAGGAATATCATCAGTAGCCATATTTCGTATGCCACCATAATTCGATTCATAAATCATAGTTCCTGACCCAAAATCAGAAAAAATTTCGCAAGGAATAGTTCCGTCTAAATAACTATCCAAAATATGAATACGAGAAACTCCATTGGAACAAGCATTTATTCCTACTTTTACTAAATCTAAAATTCGTGCCTTTTTTTCTTCTTCCAACATTTGGTTATCATAAGCCAAGGATTCAGCTAGATTACTTTTAACAAACAGTTTTGCTTCTTCTATACTTAAGGCTGGAACCTTTCCTTCCTCCGAAAAACCTATACAAGAAGGAACATTAAATTGGTTGCAAGAAATTTTTGCATCAGGTACTAAAAACAGCAATTTGTCAGCTTTTATTTGCTGTGCCACATAAGAAGCAAGGCTTACAGAAGAAATATTATAGGGTTTTCCAGCAGTACTCCAACCAATACAGGGAAATATTGGAATAAAGCCGTTTTCCATAATCTTCTGAATTGATTCAATTTGAATTTTTTCTATTTCACCACTTGTTGCAAAATCAACACCATCTAAAACCCCTCGACTACGAGCTCGAACCCAATTTCCAATTACTGCTGTCTTTTTTTCACCTGCAAGACTTGTCATTATTTGATTGCAAGAATCAAAGGCAGCCATCTTAATTAATGGCATAGCTTCTTCCTTTGTTATCCTACAACCATCTATAATTTTCCAAGATATTCCTGCTTGTATTAAAACTTCGTCAATTCGAGTTCTCGCACCTGGTACAATTATAACTTTTAATCCTGCTTCGTGAATCATAGAAATATCACGAATATGGCTTGTAAACAAAGATGAATTTATAATTCTGTCATCGATATAAATTACTATCGATGCATTTTTAAATCTTTTCAAATATCTAAGAACATCTCTAACACTTTCAGCTTTTGAAAAAACTACTTGATTTTGCATATTCTACTAACATTGGCATAAACAGCCATTTTATTTCCTATAACCTTTTCCAAAATAAAATGAATATTGAACAATTAATTCAAATTATTTATTAATTTTCAAAAATGAAGTTTTATTAATAAAGAAAAAATGTTCTTACATCAGAAAAATCTTTATAAAAACTCATTAAAATCCTGAAGCATTGTTGTATAATATTATAGATAGAAAAAAAAAGCAATTATTGGGAAGTAAAAGCTCTTGTTTTCTTTAATTCTAAGGTGTATACTTATTATGTGTCAGTGTTATATATTGTAGGTACACCAATTGGTAATTTGGGAGACATAACATTCCGAGCCTTGGAAACATTTAAATCAGTGGATGTTATCGCTTGTGAAGACACTCGCCACACTTTGCAGTTGCTAACTCATTTTGAAATTAGAAAACCTTTAGTTTCCTGTCGTTCCCAAAATGAACAAGAAGCTTCACAAAAAATAATTCACCTGTTGGACGAAGGACAAACTGTTGCATATGCTAGCGATGCAGGGACTCCAGGAATTAGCGATCCAGGAGCAGTTTTAGTTACATCAGTTCGTACTGCAGGTCACAATGTTGTGCCAATACCTGGACCATCAGCTTTTATAACCCTAGTTAGTGTTGCTGGTGTAGGTGGAAAAACGTTGATGTTTGAAGGTTTTCTCTCACCTAAACCAGGCAGAAGGCGTTCTAGGCTAAGGGAATTAATGGACACAGGTTATGCCTTTGTTTTATACGAATCTCCCTTTAGAATTGTTAAACTTTTGGCAGACATTGCCGATATAGAATATGAGCGTCATGTAGTTGTTGGAAGAGAGCTTACCAAATTACATGAGGAAATTGTGGAGGGGACAGCCACAGAGGTGCATGCAGATTTTGCGGCACGAAATAAAATTCTTGGTGAATTTGTTGTGTTTGTTTCGGGTAATAAAAAAGCTCAACTTTTAGACGAAAATACCGATAATATTGGTAGAGGCAGGTCAAGATGATGATTGATAAACTTGGAGGGTTGAATCCCCTCACTAACGTGCAGAATACTCACCGTACCACAGCGAAATCCACTGTTTCCGCCGGTGTAGATTCTATTTCTGTTTCCAAAGAAGCTCAGGAAATGGCAGAAGCTTACTATTTATCTGAGGTAGCCGCAGAAACACCAGATGTTCGAGAAGATTTGGTTGCGCAGGTTAAGGCAAAGATTCAAGATCCTGCATACATAAATGATATAGTAATTGATTCTGTTGCCGACAAAATTCTTGAGAGCTATTTCGGTCTCTAAGTTTCTTTGACTTAAAAAAGGCTGCTTTCATGTTCTTGAATAAGGAAACAGAAAGCAGCTTTTTTTTTCAACAAAATAAATCTCTGTAAACCTTTTTTATTGGGATTTTATCTATTGAGTATATCAATAAATTCAACTAAAATAATAAAATGTTTGTAAAACATAAACCTTGTATTTAGAGGAAAAACCATGTCTGATTTGTTTTTTAAAATTTCACCAAACATAATCCTAGGTTCATATACTGCCTCAAGAATTGGGCAATTTGCAAAGGATTGGGGCACAAGGTACATTGTTATTTTAGACCCTGTACTAAAAGAATCAGGTGCAACAGATTCTATTCTTAAATCCTTATCTGCAAGAAAAGTTGAATACTTTGTATTTGACGAAATTAAATCAGCAGTAGACTCTGAAACTGTAAAAAGAGTTCTTTCTTTGGCAAGAGAAGCTCATATTCATGGAGTTATTGGAGTTGGTGGTTCCTCTGTAATGAATTTAGCCAGAGCTGTCAGTGCTATCTACAACGAAGTTCACGATTTATACGATTTTTTAGATGGTTCAACACCAACATCTGGAGCATTACCATTAATTAGCGTGCCTACAACTATTAGAAATATGTTTATTTTTACTGAATCAGTTCCTGTAGTGGATGCTAGGAATCGTCAGCTAAAACTAATAAAGGTACAAAATGGACTTTGCAAACTTGTTTTATTTGATTCCAACTTAAATGTTTCTTTAACAGAAAATCAAGTTGGTGCAATTTCCATTGACAGCTTGTGTTTAGCCACAGAAGCTTATCTTTCACAAAAAGCATCTTTCTTTTCTGATATGTTAGCAGAAAAAGCTGTTGAATCCTTAGGTTATGCCATGGACGGTTCAAATTCCCTAAATATTTCTGCAACCCCTACCACATTACTAATTCAAGGTGGTTGTGTTGCTTCTTTAGCCTCTGCAACCAGTTCAATCGGGCCAGCGTCTTTGCTAGGACTAGCAATTTCTGCTCGATACAATGTTTCCCACGCTTTAGTTGCAACAATTTTATTGCCCTACGTTATAGAAGATGTTGCAAAATATAAAGCTGATAGAATTGCGAAAATTGCAAGAATAATGAATCTTGTAGACGAAGATACTTCTCCAGAAGAAGTTCCTAGTATCTTTGCAGAAAACATTCGCCATCGTTTAGCGCATGCAAATTTACCTGCTAGACTTAAAGATTTGTCTTTAACAATGGAACAACTTTCTCTTGCTGCAGAAGATGCAGGTCAGATGGACTTGATAAATGGAATGCCCCGTTCCATGACAGCAGATGATTTGTTTGAATTAATTAAACTTGCATATTAATATTTCAGCAAAAATGATTTCACCTGACAAACTGAATCATCTTCAGGGAGGACAAAAACGACGAAAGTTGGCGCTGTGTTTTGGAGCATTGGAACGAGATATTGCTGGACTTGCAGAGCCAGATTGCCAATATTCTTTTCCATCCCTATCTCGCCATGAATATATAAAAAAACTCGCCAATATTGTCATCCACGACCCAGATTTGCCAAAATCTGCACAAAAAGAACTTTCTGAACTTTTACAACAATCTCCAATAGACGAAAGAAGAATCTGTAATTGTGCTAGAAACAATTTACTAAACATCATTGGTATACCACCTGCTGAATGGGATTTAATTGTTGCTCCCCACAAAACAGAAATAACTCAACGTGATTTTTATGAAGGTATTTATGTATATGCCGAAGATATTCGTTCACCATTTAATCTAGGCTCCATATTTAGAACAGCAGAAGCCATAGGTGCAGAAAAAGTTTTTCTTTCACCAGGATGTTGTGACCCCATGCATCCAAGAGCTATTCGGTCAGGAATGGGTTGTATAGAATCCATGCCATGGGAAAGAATTGAATTAAATCAATTACCACAAGACTTACCTATTTTTGTATTAGAAACAGGAGGAACACCTATCAAAGATTTTTCTTTTCCAAAAGCAGGTATAGTGATTATTGGTTCAGAAGAATTAGGGGTAAGCCCCTTAGCTCTTTCCTCTGCAACCCATGGCATCGTTTCAATTCCCATGAAAGGTTTAAAAGCATCACTGAATGTGGGTGTTGCTTTTGGAATCTTAATGGAAGCCTGGACAGAATCTTTGGAATAGGTTTTTAATGGTTGTAAAGAATCTTTAATTCCAGAGATATTTCTTCTATCAAGGATTGGGTACCAAGCTGAAAGTCCTTAAGTACTTCCATATCAAATTGGTTAAAGTCTATTTCATCGTTTTGAAATTTAATAAACATATTTGCCAAATATACAATTTCTACAGATTTTCGGTATTTTATAGGTGCAAGAAGTGGATTATGATGATATTGGATGGCATAAGTAATCACATCTGGGAAATTCCAATTTTTTGTCACCAAAGCACCTATTTCTGCATGTGTTGCACCTGCAAAGATTTTTTCAAAAATACGATCCGATATTCCTTCGCGAACAGTAGTATCTTTGAATTTTTCAATAATATCTGAATATGCTGAATTGAATAAAATCTTTCCGATATCATGTAGCAAACCACAAACATATGCATCCGAAATTATATTTTTATCACCAATACATAACCTACAACTTAGCATATAAGAAAAGGCTGCAGTTTTTGTTGCATGATCCCAAAGTTTCTTTTGAGAATTTTCATCAATTTTCAAGTTTTTTAAAGCTCCAATGGTATAAAGCATATTTTTTATACCTTCCAACCCTACCATTTTTACCGCTAAGGAAACATTTGCACAGGGTGTTGCCGTTCTAAAAGAAGCTTTATTTACCATTCTTAACAAATCTGTTGTTAATGCAACATCATTATTTATATGCATTACAATATCAGAAATTTTTGTATTCGGTTCACTTATAAGCTGATTAATTTGTGCAATATTCTCTGGAAAACTAGGAATAGCAGACAATTTGTCAGATATTTCTTTAGAAAGAGCAAAAATAATGGCATTGGACTGTTTTTTAAGAGGGAACATAATTCTAATAATAGTTTTCCCTTTATCAGAAAGAACTTGAAAGTTATCACCACTAATACCGAGTTTTCTCAGTATCAAAAAAACAGTGAATAAGCCGAATCCCGCCCCTTCTATTGTATCTTCCATATCTGAAAAATCATCTACGGAGGAATAAGAAAAAGCTCGAATTAGTCTATCGTGAATTCTCTTGTATTCGAAAACTGTCAATTCCGTATTGTTTACGATTTCAAATCGTAAAATATTATTTTTTACTTGAACAATAAATTTAACAAATAATCCCGAAGCCTTTAACTTTGAAAAATAATATTTTTGATTTTCAGCTATATCGTTTTTAAATGACAATAAACCTTTTTCATAGTCATGGATTTGGGTTATTTCTAATTCTTTTTCTTCAAAATATATTCTTTTTACATTTGCCCTTCGTGCATTATTAATTAATTCTTTTAAACAATATAAAAAATATTCTAGTAAATAACCTTGTCCTACTTCATCCAGAAAAGTAGATAAAAACATACTCATGTATGTTTCTGTTTCAAAAGGGAAAGTATATGTAGTTATGGATAAGGGGTATCCATTTTTTATTGCGTCTTTTATTTCTTGTAAATTGAGCAGCTTGTCTTTTTTTTGCGTCGAAGAGTCAGTTGCCATAATCGAAATAATATTAGCATAAAAATTTTATTTGAGTAAAGTAGAATAGATAATATATAAACAAATCTTTATATTTGCCGATTTTTAAATATAGAATTATTTCTAATTTTATAATCTATTTCTTGGAGGTGAAAATTATGAGCAAAAAAATTATCTTTTTAACTTGCTTTTTTGCTTTAACTGGAACAGCACTTTTGAGTGCTTCTGGAATATCAGTGGGAGGTTCCATTGATATGAATATGGGAAGCAACGTAGATCCCTCGGTTTCAGGTAGCTTAAATATCGAATTTAATCCTTTAACAATTTTTAGTTTAGGATTAAGAATCGCTGGTGAATCTGATTTTGAAACAAAATATATTGCAACTCCCACAGCTTTTGCACGTTTATATCCTTTTGCAGGACTATTTGCAGAGGGCTCCCTTGGTGGAAAATTTTCTAAGGTAAATAACGTTTCTACAAGAAATCTTTCTGCAGGAGCTTCCTTTGGTTGGCGAATTACTAGTGGAGGAACCTACATTGAACCAAAACTAAATCTTGAATACGTTTTTGGTGCCGATGAACCTTTTAGTTGGGCCATGGGTGTGGGAGCAGGTTATAGTTTTTAGGTTGCTATAATTAAGAAAATTTGTTAATTTCGACGATTTTTGCTTAAAAAAATCATTCGTAACAAGTTACCAATAGCCGTAAGGGCAGATGCAACATAAGTCATTGCGGCTGCAGACAAAACTTTTTTAACCCCTTTTAGTTCTTCTTCAGATAAGGTACCTGTTTTTGCTAATATTTTCAGAGCTCTATTTGAAGCATTAAACTCCACAGGTAATGTTACAATATAAAATAGCACAGATGCAGCAAATAAAAGCAAACCAATATTTGTTAAAAATCCAAAACTAAGGGCAATTCCTAAAACAGCCAGAATAGGTCCTGCTGCAGACCCTATATTTGCAACTGGAACTAAAGCACTACGTAAGACCAAAGGACCATAATTTGTAGCGTGTTGAATTGCATGTCCTGTTTCATGAGCAGCCACTCCAACAGCAGCAATTGTAGGTTGTGCATATACAGGCTCTGAAAGTCTTAATATTTTTTCTGTAGGGCTATAATGGTCTGTTAAACTTCCGGAAATTGGCTCAATTTTAACATCAGTAATATTATTTACTTTTAAAAGATAGGCCGCCGCTTGTGCCCCCTTTATGCCTCTAGCATTAGTTTCTTGGGAATATTTTGAAAAAGTAGACTTAACCTTATATTGTGCCCATATAGATAAAATTAGTGCTGGAACTACAAAAATTAAATAATATACATCAAACATAAAACCATCCTCCTAGCAAAAAACATTTTCTCTTATAATAAGTATACAAAAAAATTATTAAACAGACTACTATTTTTTTCTTTGAAAACCACCCTAGTTTCTTTAGGAAAACTTAAAAATAAGCCATCATTTATCTTACAACTTTCTTAAGTTTATCAAGACAAGTTTTAAATTCTATCCCTTCTATTGTTTCTTCTGGATAAAAATTTATGCCATCAACAAGTTCCATAATTTCATTTTCCACACAACCAACTACTGCGTCAAAATCTTGATTATCAACTGCCACATCATTTATTGGTGAAAATCCAGCGGCTTCAAATTCTTTTGCATAGGATTTTGAATCATTTACAAATCTACTTTTTCGTAAATTCCACAAAAATCTAGCAGCAAGTATTCTTGTAAGATATGTATCTTTTTCTAAATTTTTTGTTGCAGAATCAGAAACTGTAGGATTTGTAGCTTCAAGTAAGCCACTTCCTAAAACCTTTGAAAACAATTCATTATTGCTTAACTTTTTTGAACCAACAAAGTTGAATAAAAAATCTGTGTTTGCCTGAGTCAAAAGGAGAGTTTCCATCAGAGTGATTTTTTCTTTTCCTAAGATATCAGCGTTATCAGAAGAATCTATATTTCGCATTTTCCAAGCTTGGTTTCTTACTTCACCATAGGCTTGCTGATAAAAGTCTTCTAAGCTGATAAAGGCTTCATCGAATTTTGCTACTGCTTCCACATAATTTCCTTTAGAAAAGGATTGAATAGCTGATTCTAATAAAATTAAGGGTTTGTCAGTAGCTACAGTTCGTTGGCTTTCCATGTTTTCAACTAGCCCTAACCGACTACCTAAAATTACTGTTTGAACATCCCCTTTATAAGTGGATTCAGCTGTTAAATAACAATCTTTAGCTTTATTTTTTTGGCCTTCTGCAAAATAAACTCGACCTTCAAGAGCAAGTAACCTTGCCTGAGCTGCTGTCATAAGGTTTATGTCGCCCATAGCTTGTTGAATACTTTTATGAATTTGAAGAAAATCCTTTTCTGTGGGAATATTTTTTTCTAAAATAAAAGAAGCATCCATATTTGCGATTTTTTCTTCTATTTTTGAAATTTCTACAGCTTGTTCCTGAGGAATACTTGAAATCATCACATCTTCTTGAATCGAAGTACATGAAACTAAAAATAAAACAAGTAATCCAATAAATAATATCTTTTTCATTTTTTCACCTCAAATTCCAGGCATTAAGTTTATTGTCGATTGTTAATACAAAACAATCAGTGCTGCCATCTCCGTTTACATCTGCAAACACTGGGGTTCCGTTTCCAGCAAGAGGAAAACCATTTAATAACTCTAAGTTTTCATTAAATCCGTAAATTAAATTACCATCAACGCTAACAAAAATATTAAATATTTCATTGTGATTTGAATCACAAACAGTTAATGTTGCTTCTTTTGCAGTAGCGTTTGGAATCTTTACAGAAAGAATTTCCCCATCAGTTGTAATTCTATAAATTGTTCCATCATCAGAAAGTGCAAAAAAGTACTTTCCGTTAGTAATTACGTTTGTATGGAACATATTATTCAAGTTTACTTCCCTTGGATAAGAAGCTAAATCTGGTTTATTGTTCCAAATAGAAAGTCGTCCCGCTTGAGTTACAAAAGCTGTGTAAGAAGTGTCTTCTGTTTCTAACAAGGCTGGAGAACCAAAAGCAATTCCATAGACAGAAAATGGGGACCTTTCTTGTCCATCAAGTAAATAAATTTTTCCCATGAAACTCTTGTCATAAAAAGCAATTAATTCTTTACCTAAAGAATTTTTTAAAACTGTGGCAGGTGACATTACTGTTCCAGATAAATTTACTTGTGGAAAAACTGTTACTTTTCCACTGACAGACACTTGGCAAAGAGTTTTATCTGCTAAAGGAATAACTATACCTTCTGACATGGCTGTAGGAGCTGCTGTAGGGGAAGAATCCAACAAGATAGGGAAACCTGTAACTGTTTCTAATTGATTATCTAAAAGGAATACTGCTCCATCTCGATTTACAACCCATATTACCCCTTTAGCGTCCTTGGATTTATTTACAGCAGTAATCCAAATAGAAGAAGGCATTTCCCGTTTTGTAATTTGCATACTCAAAAAATTCATTGCCTTAATGGTTGTTTCATTTTCTACCCAAAAGATATTTTGTGGCTTTTCAGCTTTTTCCAGTTGCAACTGTTGGCTTTTGCCTTCTAAAACCATAGGAAAACCAGAAATCATTCGCAACTGTCCTGTTCGTCTTGCTGCAACAGATAACTGCAAACTTAAAACAGAATCTTTAATGCGAATATCCCCTCGCCCAATTGAATATAGTTCTAAAACTTTAGACAAAGCATTATCGGCACGCAAAAAGAATGGGCGACTGCGTTCTAGATCATAGAAAAGACTTACAGTAGATTCCATATTTTGTTCTTCGGAAACTGCCTTCCAGTTGGGATTAGTTGAAATTCTATTTCCACCTAAAGAAGAAGTATAAATTACAGAAAGGGCTTCTGGAGATTCAGAAAAATAAATAAAACCTTCATGCACCATGTAATATGGACTAGGAATATTCACATTGAAAATCCTTAACAAATTATGAAAAAAAGAAGGTAAGGATATTTTTGGTAAACGAACCCCATTTAGAATCAGACTGGTATCATCTTTCAAAATTATGGAAGAAAGCACATTCTCAAAAACATCTTTCCGTCGTTCCTCATCTTTAATTTGCAACACAAAAACAGGTGAATTTAAACCTTCTATGCCAATGGCGGCACATTCTCTTCCTGTCCAAGAAAAAATAATATCTTCTAAACTGATTTTGAAAAAAGCTTTACACATGGAATTTGCTTTTTCCCAAATTGAATCAATTTCCACATTTGCAGGCATAAGAGGAAAAACAGCTGTTTTTAATTCTTCTAATGAACCAGCATTTATCAAAGTGTAGTACTGAACAATATTACTCATTCTAGAAAGCAAAAGAGGCATTCTAGAGTTTTGTTCCAAAACAGAAATCATACCTTTAAGTTTTTCATCTTCTTGCATCTCTGGATTAAAATCCAAAGGAATATCTGCATTTAAATCAATTTGAGAATCATTTATTCCAAAAGATACCAAAGCTAAAGATTCATTTTTTAGCATTTCAGCAATTTTTACTAAAACAGGTTCTTCTGAAACTGCTGACATAACAATGCTTCTAGCATCCATTACAATTTTTATGGGGTCATTAACTTTTTTTTCTAAAACAGCCTTTTCCTGTTCCGAATAATTTAAATCGTTATTGCCAGCCAGTGCTTTTTCTAGCATGGGTAAACTGTTTGCCACAACCACTGTATTGTAATAAGGTTTTATGTAAAAAACCATGTCGCTAGCTTTATATTCAAAGTGATAGGAATTTGAATCTTGAATAAAGGTTAAACCTTCAATAGAAATTAAAGGAAGAATAAACTTCGCCAACCGTGTTGCTGCAGAAAAAACTCCCATATCCATAACCACAACAAAATCTTGAGATTCTTCACTTCCAATGTATAAAGAAACATCTACAGGTCTAGAAGCTAAAAGCCGAAAAAAATAATTTTCCCGTAGAGAAGATTGCCGTAAAGCCATAAAAGGTTGTCGCAACTGAACAAATTCCGGAGTAGAAAGTAATACTTCTGCAGCTTGTAAATCTAACAAAGGATTTAAGGCTTCCCAGGCTGAATCTGTATGAATATAAACTGAAAAATCTGAAGGAATCAACGACAAGGAATCTTGTCTATTCGCAAAAGAAAAAATACACCAAGCAACTAAAATTATTACTAAAGTCAGTATAATCCAAAACAAAGCTTTAAAAAATGATTTAATAACATTTTTCTTTTGCTTTTTTTGTTTTTTAATCTTTTTAGTTACCTGAGTTTCTTTTTTAGGTTGTTCAACTATTTCTTGTTCTTGATTTTTCACTCTTAGCTCCAGTTTTTTACCTTGGAAAACAAGGTTTAGTTTTATATTATTTGAATTCTATCGCAAAATATCTATTTTGTTTGCTATAATTTCTGTAGAATCACTTTCTGGTAAAATTGATTTAACTAAATTTTTAATTTCATATGCAATTTGAACCCAATCGCCTTCTTTTAGCTTGCTATACTTTGAATTTTTTCCACCAACAAAGGGATTTTGTATTCCTTCTATTGTGTCTTGAATTTTAATTTGTGTTTCCTCAGTTATAGCAAAAATACTTTCTTTTCCATCTGGAGATAAAATCTTTACTAATTTATTTTTTTCGTCTTTTTCTAAAACCACACCTAATTTAACCTGTTCAACAACAATGTCAGCTGTAACAGATTCTGCTTGGCCCTTTATCCAGTTACCAAAAAGCGTCATTCCTTCTGCTAAATCCTGACCAAGTTGTTTTAAATCTTGTTCTAGTTTATCTGATGTTGCTGATAAATTAGATTTATTTTCTTTGTCTGTTGATTCTTCCTGAGCAAAAATATTAATTGTAACAAATAAAAATAAAATGGCAAAAAGAGCTTTTTTCATAATCTCCTCCAAAGAAAAAAACTTTGCTACATAATATTATACAGAAAGAATTGCAATTTTCGCAAGTAAAATATTCTTATATTAACCTTCATTCTGTAATATGCTATACTGTTTTTATGAAATTTTTGAAACCCCTATTATTTTGTTTAGTTAGTTTTTTATTTGGTATATCAACGATTCTTTTAATTAATTTTTATATTTCCAATAACACTCAATATTCCATTTTGGTGGATTCTTCGCTGTATAAATTATGTTCTAAAATACCCTTGCCAGAACCTTTTATTCTTATTTGCAAAAATAATATTGTTTCTACAGAAGAAAAAGACGAAATACCCATGGCATTGCATATTCAACAAATGGAACTTCATGGACCAATAGATTCTTTATGGAACCTCGAAGAAAATCCACTTTGCAAAAGATATTTTTTGGAAAAGACCTTATTTTTGCCCACACTTCAGCAAGATGAAAATGGCAAATCTTCTTTCGTCCTTTATGCAGAAAATGATTTACCAGAAAATCAAGAAGCTTTACCAACAAATTGGCTTTATGCTGGAGAGCAAAACTATAACCTAATGAAAACAAAATATGCCCAAGCATTTTTTTGTATAGACTTAAAGGATGAACTTAAAAACTCTCTTTTAACATGGTTGGAATCAGTTTTTGGAACTTCCACAGAAGAACAAGAGCCTCCTTTTTTCCCTGAAGAAAACACAGTTTTTATTGCAGCAGTTGGAGACATAATGGTTGCAAGAGGAGTTGAATACACACTTATGGCAGATAATGGCCCCGAAAAAATCTTTTCAGATACTCTGCCCTTGTTACAAAATAGTGATTTTACCATTGGAAACTTAGAAGGTGCAATTACAGGAAGTAATGCAAAAGCAATAAAAACCTATACTTTCAAGTTCAACAAAAAGATTCTTCCGGAATTACAAAAAGCTGGATTTGACTATCTTATGCTTACAAATAATCATTCTTTTGATTATGGGCAACAAGGTTTTTTAGATACTTTAGCTGCTTTGAAAGAATACAATATACCAACATCTGGAGTTGGAAAGAACTTAGCCGAAGCTAGGGAATTTTACAGAACAAACATAAACGGTTTAGAAATTTCTGTTTTGTCTTGTGGGGCATTTCCTGTAGAACAATCTGGCTTTAACGGTAAAAGAGATGCTTCCGCCACAGACCAACGACCAGGAATTTTATGGCAATCTGAAGAAATATTTGACCTTGTAAAAAAAGAAAAAGAACAAGGTCGCTTTGTTATCATTAATGTTCATGGTGGTCAAGAATATGTTTTTAAGCCAAGTACTGCTCAACGAAATTTCTATCAAGGTCTATGTGATTCTGGGGCAGACATAATTTTCGGCTCCCACCCCCATGTACTCCAGCCTATTGAATGGTATAATGGAAGTATTATTGCTTATTCCCTTGGAAACTTTGTATTTCCCGGTATGGAAGAAATGCCTGGTGGAACAGATAGCATGGTTTTGCGACTTGGAATATACAATGGGAAAATCCTCTACAAAGAAGAATATCCTGCTAAACTAGAAGGACTTGGGGTTAGACTGAAATAGTGGCTTAATTGAACCATTAGGAAGGTCGTCAACCATATAACCCAAGCTTTCAATACTGAAGAATATAGAATAATTCCGCATCAATGCCATCTTTATTGTCGGCCATTGAATAACATGAAGCAATATATGCAGCACTTATAAGAGGTACGTATAACTTATATTACACTTATCTTTAGTAAATAAATTCCAGTTCAAAAGAAAAACTTCTTGGAAAATGTGATTAATAATGCTGATTATCAATTTTTGAACAACAAGAAATTGTAGATACTGAACTATAATTTTTAGAAGCTGTACTAATCACAATTGTGTAGCAAAATAATCTTGACTTGCTATTCCTTTAATGTAAATATTTTACTCGGAACGAATCGAGTCGGTTGTAACCGAGTAAATTCAAGGTATGATATGCCAAACAAAGATTTCTTTCTCCTGTTTAGTTTTTGTGTGGTAACAAAATTATATCAGTTTTAAGAAACCTTTTCTTTTTTCGCTTGGTGTCGTGGTCATTTTTATCTGCAATGCCTCTTTTTTGCAAACGAGCCTTACTTTTTTCAGCTTCCACCTGCAACTGATGAATCCGACTTTGTTCAGTTTTTGTTTTTTTATCAAGTTGATTCCAAACATTTCGGCTGGAAGTTGCATTTTCTTCCATTAATTTGATTGAATCTAAAAAAGCCATAAAAGGTCTTCAATTGACAAAAGGTATTAGTTCTAATGAGCTAATACCTTTTTTGTTTTGAAAAGAAAATCAAATAAAAAATATTTAATATCTTAATTTGTTTTGCGAACAGTTGCTTTCCATATTTCGTCTTTTCCACCAACATCAGAAATGAAAAATAACTCATTATTTTGTCCCCAAGAAGGATACATTGTATTCACATTACCACTTGTTAGTTGTGTTCTATTTGTACCATCACTATTAATAAGGAATAGATGATGTCTATTAACTACTTGACTTTTCTTTCCACCATTAGCTGATATATTTACAGATCCATACTGTGTAAAAACAATAAATTTTCCATCTATTGAATAAGTTGGGCTAAAAAACTTACTATCCTTATCAGAATATAACTCCGTAACTTGATAACTATTCAAGTCCATTTCGCAAATGGCATTATCATTTTGTACAAAAACAAATTTATTTTCAGTAGGATGCCAAAACGGTTGCTTTCCTTCTACAAGAATAGTTATTTCTGTGCCATTATCATTTAGGCAAACAATTTGAATAGTACCACTTATTTTTGTTTGGCATAGTATTTTATTCTTCTTAATTCTTGGCCAACCATCAGCAGTACCTATAGTATTCCTTGTAATATATGTCTTACCACCACCAGCCGTGGATGATCTTATCAATTTCTCTTCTGTACCATCTAATCCAGAATAAATAAAAGTTTTAGAATCATTGTACCAACCCAAAGAATTTAGATCTCTTATCCCTAATGGAGTTCTTGCTGGTGATAATGCATCTTTTAGAAGAATTAATTCCCATACAGAACTATTTTCAGTTTTCTGCATATACAGTAAGGACTTACCATCTGGTGAAACTGCTAGATGGCTTTTTCCCAATCCATCACCAGTTATCTTTACAACATTTTGCATTACTCCTGTATCTACTGTAATTTTATCATCTACAGTAAGTTCAACGTCATCATCATCATCATCAAATAGCCCAAATAGCCACATAGTGGTAAAACATCCTGTAAAGGTAAAACAGAATAAAACCAATAATAAAATTGAAACAAAATATCTTTTTGCTTTCATTGCGTTTCTCCTTCTATGTTATATAACATAATTATTAGCTGATTGCTATTATAATACATTATTATTATTAGCGTCAAGATAATTAAAATTGTTTTTTATAGCATTTAGAATATTAAATATGAATTTACAAACTATTTTTATTAGCAATATGAAAAGATTTCGTAAACAAAAACATATTACACAAGAAAAACTTGCCGAAATGTGTGGAACAGATACTTGCTATATTGGTCAAATAGAAACATTTAGAAGATTTCCTTCAATTCAACTTATTGAAAAAATATCAGTCGCATTGGAAGTAGAAGCATGGGTTCTATTTAAAAACAACGAAACAACTGAATATGAAAACAAAAAAGAAGAAAAAATAAATGTTATTAAAGATAAACTTTCCGTAGAATTTGACCAAGTTCTTTCTAGAATCTTAAAAGAAACGCTTTAACTCTATCCTTACCTTGTTTTAATAAAATTAAACTAATGAAGGTCGATATTGTTTACATCTTGTTATATCCCTCTTCATATCCATATTGACTAAAAACAACAAATTCTGATAAAATAACTATAAATTAGGGCCTATAGCTCAGTTGGTTAGAGCTGCGGACTCATAATCCGTCGGTCCCTGGTTCAAGTCCAGGTGGGCCCATATTTTTCAAAATACGTTCTTAAGGCTTATTTCTTATGAAAAAGAAACTTCTTTTACAACAAGTTGCCTTATTCCTACCTGATTATTATTTTTCAACAAATATTTTTTCTAATTTCACCAAAGATAGGAGTGGTTTAAGTTTTTTAGTTAATGTTAAAAAACTTGGCCAAAACAAAAGATGAGTAAACTTCCTGAACTATTTGGTAGCATGGTTTTTAACGAAAATGTTATGCGTGAACGCCTTCCCAAAGAAACATTTAAAGCTTTAAAAAAAACCATGGATGAAGGAACACCTTTAGACGAAGGAGTTGCAAATATCGTAGCCAACGCTATGAAAGATTGGGCTGTAGAAAAGGGAGTTACCCATTTTACACACTGGTTTCAACCCATGACAGGCATTACTGCTGAAAAACATGATAGTTTTATCACACCCATCGGAAGGGGTAACATTATCATGGAATTTTCCGGAAAGGAATTGGTAAAAGGGGAACCCGATGGTTCTAGCTTTCCTTCTGGAGGAATTCGTGCCACTTGCGAAGCTCGAGGCTACACAGCTTGGGATCCAACCTCACCTGCATTTATAAAAGATGGTTCTTTGTGTATTCCTACAGCCTTTTGTTCTTACGGCGGCGAGGCTTTAGATAAAAAAACCCCCTTACTTCGTTCCATGGATGCCATCGACAAACAGGCAAAACGTATTTTAAAATTATTTGGAAAAGACATTAAACGTGTTACTACAACCGTTGGCCCTGAACAAGAATATTTTTTAATTGACAAAAAACTATGGGAAAAACGTAAAGATTTAATTTTTACTGGAAGAACTTTGTTCGGAGCAAAGCCACCAAAAGCACAGGAATTAGAAGATCATTATTTTGGAACTATAAAACCTCGAGTTTCTGCTTTTATGAAAGAGTTAGACGAAGAATTGTGGAAATTGGGGATTTTAGCTAAAACAAAACACAACGAAGTTGCTCCTTGTCAACATGAAATGGCACCTATTTTTACCACTACAAATATTGCAGCAGATGGAAATCAGTTGACAATGGAAATGATGAAAAAAGTGGCAGATCGACATGGTTTAGTTTGTCTACTTCATGAAAAACCTTTTGCCTATGTTAATGGCTCTGGAAAACATAATAACTGGTCTCTTTCCACAGATAAGGGAGAAAACCTTCTTGAACCAGGAAGTACACCAGAAGAAAATGCACAGTTTTTGTTAATTTTAACGGCAATAATAAAGGGCATAGACGAGTATCAAGATTTATTGCGTGTTTCTGTAGCAACTGCAGGTAACGACCATCGCCTTGGGGCTAACGAAGCTCCTCCTGCAATAATTTCTATGTTTTTAGGTGATGAATTAGAAGCAATTTTAGATTCAATTAAAGAAGGCAAGCCTTTCGATCGTAAAGCAAAAGAAGTATTGCAGTTAGGTGTTGACGCATTACCTGCCTTTCCAAAGGATAATACCGATCGCAACAGAACTTCTCCTTTTGCCTTTACCGGAAATAAATTTGAATTTCGTTCTTTAGGATCGAGTCTGTCTATTTCTTGCCCAAACATTATGTTGAATACAATTGTCGCAGAAGAATTTAGACAATTTGCAGATGTTCTTGAAAATTCAAAAGATTTTAATAAAGACTTAAATAATTTGATTAAATCTACATTAAAAAAACACAGCCGCATTATTTTTAACGGAAATGGTTATTCAGAGGAATGGATTGAAGAAGCCAAAAAACGTGGGCTCTTAAATCTTAAAACCACTTCTGATGCAATGCCTCTTTTTCTTGAAGAAAAAAATATTAGTTTATTTAAACAACATGGTGTCTACACAAAAACAGAAATGAAAGCTCGCTATGATATTCAAATGGAAGAATATTGTAAGGTTTTGTGTGTAGAAGCAAAAACAATGGTTACTATGGCACAAAAAGAAATTCTACCGGCTGTTATGGATTTTCTACAAGCCACCTCTTATAGTGCAACTTGCTTAAAAAATTATAATCCAAACTTTAAATGCTTAGCTCAAGAAACTTTACTTTCCAAAACAACCACATTATGTGATAACTTAGTTTTGAATATAGAGAAACTTGAAAATAGTTTATCAAAAAGCAAAGAATCTTTGGATTTAACAGAAGAAGCTAAATTCTATACAAACCATGTTATTCCTGCCATGGAGGAACTTAGGATCACTGTCGAGGAGCTTGAAACCCTAGTGGGTGAAAAATACTGGCCCTTCCCAACTTATGGCGATCTTTTGTTCAGAATTTAATCTTTTTTGTTGAATTTACATATGTTTTTTTCTACTTGTTTCCAATAGTTCTTTTTGCTATCATTTAATCGTTAAGGGGTGAATATGTTGCATCTAGAAACTAAAGTTAAAATTCCTTTTTTGTGGGGAAAAGCAGCTTTCAAAAAAAAAGAATGGGCTCAAGTAAATTTAATTGTTGGTCCAAATGGATCAGGAAAAACTCTTTTAGCAGCTGAATTAGCTAAGCAATTTAATCAATCTGGAATTCCTGTTCGTTTTTTACATTCTGACCCTGTTGAACAAGACAAAATGCTTTCAATTCTAAAAGATGATTCTTGTGTGCGAGAAAAAATCGAAGTTGTTCTTTCTGGAATGTTTGGAAAAGGCATAAAATTTGAAAAAACTCCAGAAGGGGATTTTATTCCTATAGTTATAAACAAATCACAAAATGTTGAATACAATTTAAAAGAAGGGGAATGTCATGGGCTAAAAGAAATATTAACTCTTCTTGTGGCATTATACAGTACTCAAAAGGGATGCATTATCTTTGATGAACCAGAACTTCACCTTCACCCTCAGCTTCAAATCTTCTTTATCAATGAAATTCGCAAAACTGCCGCTGCCGACCCAAAAAGAATATTTTTTTTAATTACCCATTCACCTTTTTTTATCGATTTGCGCTTTCCAGAAGATTTAACGGGTGTAGTTGTTTGTCATATTAATAGAGTTCCTACCTATATTGATAACCTTTCTAATGCTGATGAAGCACTTTTCCGACGTTTTTTGCCAAGATTTAATACTTACCACAAACAATTTTTCTTTTCAGACAATCAAATTTTTGTGGAAGGCTACACAGACCAACAAATGTTTTCTAATTTACTAGATTTAACAGATAATTGGTATTCTTCCGCTGGAACAGGAATTATTGACGTAGGCGGAAAAGATGAACTTGGTGTATTTTTTAAAGTTTGCTCTTTACTCGGTACAGAAGGAAGAATTATTTGTGACCTTGATGCCTTATTCCAAGGAAAGCTAAGAGATATGCTTTGCGAAGATTTTAGACCTACTCTTTGGCTAGAAAAGCAACAAGATAAACAAGAAGGCTTTTACAGAAAAATGTTTTCTGTAAGTGCCATAAAAAGAGGAATTTCATTAAATGATTTAATTACCCGAATGGAAAACTACTTAATCAGAATCGGAAATGCACTTTGCAAAATCGATGAAGAATTACCTCATAATGTTGCTTTTTTAGTGGATAAAATCTGTAATCTTTGCGATAAATACGAACGTGTTGAAGATGTAGATACATTTAAAACTGTTGTTCTGCAGGGGCTTCTTTCCATAGGTGAGGAAATTGAACCATTTCTTTCAGACCAGACAGCAGCGACAATTCCTTTAATAAAAAACTTAGCATCTTTAATTTTTGCTGCTGCAGAAGCTGCCCGTGTCTATGTTTTACCAAAGGGATGCATTGAACATTACTACACTAAAAATAGAATTAGATATATGCCTGTTCCTGGAAAAGATCGACTATTCCATACAGAAAGAGAATATATTTCAAAAACAAATTCTGAAATTTTGCGTAAAGAATATTCTGAACTTCTTTCAATTTTGGAGCGAGCTTGTTCACGTCATTCAGTATAGTGGCAAAATTAGTATAGAATTTCTGAAGTTCCAAATAGGAATACATCAGAAAAATACTTTTTTTTACAAGTTTATCTTTCCATTTTACGATAAACTGTTTTATGAGGACGATCTGCTTCTGCTCCAAGTTGTTTACGACGCCATTCTGCATAATCGCTCCAGTTTCCTTCAAACCACATTACTTGGCTATTGTTTTCAAAAGCTAAGATATGTGTACAAATTCTGTCAAGAAACCATCGATCGTGGCTTACAACTAAAGCACAACCTGCAAAGCCTTCAATAGCTTCCTCTAAAGCACGAATTGTTGCCACATCTAAATCGTTAGTAGGTTCGTCAAGCAAAAGAACATTTGCACCTTGCTTTAACATCATTGCTAAGTTTAATCGATTGCGTTCGCCACCAGACAGAACCCCAACTTTTTTTTGCTGATCTGCTCCAGCAAAATTAAACCATGAACAATATGCTCTTGAATTCACCTCTCGGATTGATCCATTTACTGGACGTCCTTTTTCATCTACAGCACCCAGTTTGATTATATCTAATCCATCAGAAAGTTGTTCCCATACAGTTTTATTATCATCTAATAGGCTTCGCATTTGGTCTACATAAACCAATTTTACGGTTTCTCCTACACGTAGAGTTCCTCCGTCTGGTTTTTCCCCACCAGGTGTACCATCTAACCTTTCCACAGTTTGTCCTGCTGCATCCGCAATAAGTTTAAACAAGGTTGTTTTACCGGCACCGTTTGGTCCTACGATTCCTACAACTGCACCAGCTGGAATATTAAAGCTTAGGTTTTCAAAAAGAAGACGATCTCCGAATCCTTTTTTTAGTTTATCAGCTTCAATAACAACACCACCAAGGCGAGGTCCCGCAGGAATTGTAATTTTTGTATCCTTAATTTGTCCTTTACCATCTTGAGCTAAAAGTTGCTCATATTTTGTAATATGTTCTTTATGTTTAGCTTGGCGACCTTTCACACTCATATGAATCCATTCAAGTTCTTTTGCCAAGGCTTTTCGTCGTTCACTTTCACCCTTTTCTTCTTGAGCAAGACGACGTTCTTTTTGTTCAAGCCAGCTTGAATAATTTCCCTTGAAGGGAATCCCTTCTCCTCGGTCTAACTCCAAAATCCAACCAGCTACATTATCCAAAAAGTATCGGTCGTGGGTAATTGCAATAATTGTTCCTTCATATTGTTGAAGATGACGTTCAAGCCAAGCTACAGTTTCTGCATCTAAGTGGTTAGTAGGTTCATCCAAAAGTAAAATATCAGGTTTTTGCAAAAGAAGACGACACAATGCTACACGTCGACGCTCTCCACCAGAAAGTACATCTACAACCTGATCTGGAGGAGGACAACGCAAGGCATCCATTGCAAGCTCCAATCGTGAATCCAAATTCCAAGCGTCAAGGGCATCAAGTTTTTCTTGAACTTCAGCCTGTCTTTCACATAATTTTTCTATATCTGCATCTGCATCGCCAAAGGCTTCATTTATTTTATCGAATTCTTCCAAAAGATCTGTAACTTCTTTTACACCTTCGCTTACGATTTCTTTTACGGTTTTTCCAGCTTCTAGTTCAGGTTCTTGTTCCAAATATCCAATTGAATAACCAGGTGAAACATGAGTTTCTCCCACGAAATCTGTATCAACTCCTGCCAAAATTTTGAAAAGACTAGACTTACCAGAACCATTTGCTCCAATTACACCAATTTTTGCACCATAATAATAAGAAATGCTGATGTCTTTTAAAACAGTTTTTGTACCATAAGAGCGCGAAACTCTATCCATTGAGTAAATTATTTTTTTGTCGTCTGTTGTTGTAGCCATGTTTTCAGTATAACGAATGAACAAAGAAGGTACAAGCCATTTGCAAAATCTTATTTTCAAAGACATTTAAACTTTATAGCTTCATTTCTTGAATTAATTTTCCATCTAATTTATAAAGACTTAAACTATTTTCTGAAAAAGTAGCAAAGCCAGAAAATAAATTTCCCTTTGGCAAAGAAACTGAACCTGGATTGCACAAAATTACTTCACTTTTATTTTTTTCTAGCACCTGAATATGGCTATGACCAAAAAGAAAAATATCCCCGGCAAACAAGGGTGGCATTTTTTCTGGCGAATAAATATGTCCATGGGTTGCAAAAAGCCGTAATCCGTTTTGACAAACCAAGGCTGAATCGCACAAAATAGGAAATTGTAACATCATTTGATCTACTTCGCTATCACAATTTCCTCTACAAGCAATAATATTTGCTGCATTTTCATTTAGCAAAGAGGCAACCTCTTTTGGATTATATTCTTCTGGTAAAGGATTTCGTGGCCCATGATATAAAATATCACCTAAAAGTATTATTTTTTGGCATTCTAACTTATAAAATTGGTCTAAAATCAATCTAGTGGCTTTTGCAGAACCATGTATATCTGAACAAATTAAATATTTCATAGCATATATTTTACAGATAACCCAACAGGTGTTACATTAACACTTAAATTTTCATTTTTTAAGGGCAATGTGTGCAAATAAGGAACCATAAAACCTGTAAAAGAGCCAAGAAGCGCCCCTGCCAAAACATCTGTTATAAAATGGTTGCCGCTTAAAACTCTTTGCACCCCAGTTACCACCGCTAAACTCATAGAAGTGGCAATAACAGGAACTTTCCATTTTGAATCTGGAAAGTATTTACTAAAAACATAACTAGTAAAAACTGCACCATTAAAAGCCATTGTGGAATGTCCCGAAGGAAATGAACGGGCAAAGTCACCATTTTCAATTCTATCTTCTGGCGCTCCATCAAAGTACATATAAGGTCTTTCTCTAAAAACTAAGGTCTTTGTCAATTCTTTTAATCCGTTTGCCCAAAGAAGAGATTCTGCATACATAACAGTAAATATACCCCATTCACCAATGTCTGTAGCAGCTAAAACTACAGGAGATGCCATTGCCAACACTTCTGTAATTGTTCCTGTCAGATGAATTGTATTAGAATATGGCTGAGCAGCCCATCTGTCTAATTTATTCACAGAAGATAAATCAGGTTGAATTCCATCGAATTCTTTGCTTTCACCAAAAATATCGTATAGAAGCATTCCTCCGGTTAAAGCTAAACCGGTTCCGCCAATTATACCATCGTAAAGAGGGTCTAATTTAAAAACCCTAGCCTCCCCAGCAAAAAAATTAGGAATTTCTCCAAAGGCAACAGAAGTTACAAATAACCCTAACAAAAGAATACAAAAAAATTTAGAACACTTTGCATTAAAAACCATAATTCACCTTTATCCTAAAAATACAGTTTTTTCTTTCAAAATGCAACACTGTGTTTATAAAAGGAGCAAGACTAGGGTTATTTGCTCCTTTACATTTGAATTTCCCTAAGTTACAGGACAATAAAGAGGATTTTGTAAATCTCTTAATATCATGTACTTTTCTATCAATAAATTAAGAGGATAGCGTCCTTGATTTGCTGGACTAGTTGATGGAAGTTGAATTGCTTCTATTCCCACAGAGGAAAGACATAATTTGTTATAAAGCTTGTAGGCTTGCAACCCTGTAGTAAAAACTCGTTCAATAGAGGCTTTTGCTAATATTTCTGAAAAGTCATTAGCAACTGGATTACGAATTGAATCATCAGAAGCGCCCTTTATCTCACAGGTGGATAAAACATCCCAAAGTGCAAGATTATTATTCAAAATTAATTTTTTTTTGGCTTCTACATTGAAGGGTAAAGAACAATCAAAAACCGCCGATAAAACTTGCCAAAATTTATTTTGTGGATGGGAATAATAAAAATTATTTTCTCTAGAAATCGGAGATGGCATTGTTCCTAAAATTAGAAATCGACTATTTTCACAGAACACAGGCTCTAATGGGTGTGTAACCTTTTCATATTTACTTAAAATCATTTATTCACCTTAATTTTGATGCTTCATAAAGTATTATAGTTGCTGCTTGTGCAACATTTAGACTTTCAACTGGTGTATCTTCCGCTTTTATTTTTTTTTCTAAACACATAAATGAGGATGGAATTACAATTAAATGATCACAGTTTTCTTTTACAATTTGAGAAATACCATGCTCTTCATTTCCCAAGACAATCAGGGCAGGTTTATTTTCACACAAGGAACCAAGCTGACTAACGGAAGTCTTACCTCTTACATCAGTTCCAATTCTTACCATTTTTCCTTGCATATCTTGTAGCAATCGTGCCATTGAACGTACAGCATAAACCTTTACATATTCCATACCGCCCTGTGCTACTCGATAAGTACTTGTTGTTATAGCAGATTGAACTTCGCTGGTAGAAATAATAATATTTTTTATTCCAAAAAAAGCTGCACTTCTTATAATTGCTCCAAAATTATTTGCATTGCCGATTCTATCCAAAAGCAAAGCTGATTCATTATTTTCTATCCAGGTTGCAATAATTGAAGGGGTTAATGCATCTGGTTCAACAAAGTCCACCATAGCTACTACACCTTGATGATGAACTGTTCCACTTAACTTTTCTAAATCATCTTGTTGAACAAGGTTATATGGAGATTTTTTTTGAGCCATTAGTTTGCACAAATCTCCAAAAATTTTTGCTTTTTCACTAGTAAAATATAGTCTGCGAATTGATTCGGGATGTTCCTTTGCCAAAGCTTTTACAGCTGCTAAACCACAAATTGCAAGTTCCCGATTTTGCTTATTCTTCATACTTTCAAAGTATATTGTATTTTTTATCTTGTTGCTATAGGATAAAATAAATAAATCAATAGCAGTTTGAAAAAATCCATATTAATTTCCTAGGAGAAATAATGATAGAAGCCACTGGAGTTCAAATTATTGTAAAATTACTAGAGCAACAAGGAATAAAGCAAGTTGCTGGAATTCCCGGAGGATCAGTCCTTCCGTTATATGATGAATTAGTTCGTAGTTCCATAAAACATATTTTGGTTCGTCATGAACAAGCAGCAGGCTTTATTGCTCAAGGAATTGCTAGAACAACTGGTCAACCTGCTGTTTGCATTGCAACAAGCGGTCCTGGTGCCATGAATCTATTAACCGCCATTGCAGATGCTCGCTGCGACTCAATTCCCTTAGTTGCAATAACAGGACAAGTAAATTCCTATCTTATAGGAACAGATGCTTTTCAAGAAGCTGACACCTTTGGTTTATCTTTTCCCATTACTAAACATAGTATTTTGGTTAAATCTCCTACTGAACTTTTACAAGCAATCCCTAAAGCATTCTCTATTGCCATGTCTGGTAGACCAGGACCTGTTCTTATCGATATTCCAAGAGATGTCCAGCTTGCAAAATGCCAGTTTGAAAAATGGCCTTCACCTGGAAAACTTGAAAAAAGTTCCATCCGTTTTAGCACTGAGGGTTCAGAACTTGATCTTGCGATAGAAAATTTTGCAAAAACTCTTGCTGCATCTAAAAGACCTGTTTTCTATGCAGGTGGTGGTTGCAATACACCCCAAAGTGCAAAAGCATTAGATAAATTACTTCAGGTTTATCCAATGCCTGTTGTTTCAAGTTTAATGGGAATAGGTTGTTTACCTGAATCAAATAAATTATGGTGTGGAATGGTGGGAATGCATGGCTCTACAACTGCAAATCAAATTATTTATGACTCTGATGTTGTTTTCGCCGCCGGAGTTCGTTTTGATGATAGAGCTACAGGAATTGTTTCTCAATTTTGCCCAAAAGCAAAAATTCTACATGTGGATATTGATGCAGCAGAAGTGAACAAAATCCTACAATCTAGCTATCATATTATTGCAGACTGTGAATCAATTATTCCTGCAGTAACTCAGCGACTTAGGGAATTAGACAATCTTGAACCTGTAAATCCCTGGTTAGAAAATGTTCAAAAATTAAAACAAAAAAATATTACTGTAGAAAATAAATCAAAACAAAAAACAAACAATATTAATCCAAAAGAATTTATTTCTTCTGTTCCAGAAATGGCAAATAAAGCAGGAATTTCCCCAGATGCACTTATTGTAACAACAGACGTAGGGCAACATCAAATGTGGTCTGCTCAAGCTTTTCCTGTGGAAAAACCTAGACAATTTTTAACCAGTGGATCTCTCGGAACTATGGGCTTTGGATTACCTGTTGCTATCGGAGCTGCTTTTGCAAATCCAGACAAACGAATTATTTGTTTTTCCGGAGATGGCTCAATAATGATGAATATTCAAGAATTGGCAACCCTTGCGGAACATAATCTAAATGTAACTGTTATTGTTTTTGAAAATGGTAGTTTAGGCATGGTAAGGCAACAACAAGAATTTTTATTTAACAAAAATTATTCAGCTAGCATTTTTTTGAAGCAACCGGATTTAATCACTATAGCGAAGGGCTTTGGTATTCCAGCTGTAGATGTTGCAGAAAACAATGAATGGTATAATTTGGCATTCCCAAAAAATGGTGGGCCTGCTTTTGTGCGTTGTAAAATTCCACAGGAGGAAAACGTATTCCCTTTTGTACCTGCAGGAAAACCAAATATAGATGCTATAACTGGTTTAAATTAGTTTTTGCAGAAAAAACACAACCACAATAATCTTGCCGATATAAGCCATATTCTGTAGAAATTTCTAAAGACCGTTTAAAGCCATTTTTTTTCTTAAAATCTGCAAACAAATATTTTGTTGAATTCTTTTGGCTCATAAAATTTTTTTCTAATTCTTCACCGATGAAATTTATCTTTTTTGCATCTTTATGTGGGCTAATCGAAAGAGTTGTTGTAAAATAATCGAAATTATTTTCTACAGCAAATTCATAGGCTTTTTTCATGCGAAAATTATAGCATCTAAAACATCTTTCACCACGTTCGGCTTCTTTTTGTAAAAATTCCTCTTTTAAAACATTTGTTGCTTCAAAATATTCTTCTGGAATATATTTTGGTACAATCAAGTTAATATTTTTTGCAAGGCTGAATTTATGAATAAAATCATCTAACTCTTTAATTCTACGGTCATATTCATTTTGTGGATGAATATTTGGATTATAATAATAAATTGTAATGGAAAAAACTTCAGCAAGGCGTTCTAAAACAAAAGAACTACAGGGAGCACAACAAGCATGTAAAAGTAAAGTAGGTTTTTTATTCAAAAAAACTTCCTTTATTTCTGAAAGTTGATGCTCCATTAACCGATTAAAATCTTGCTTTTCCATAATTATAAATATTGCTTTAATTCTGAACCTTCGACACCTGCCAAAAGTTCAATATATGGTTTTACTGGGCTACAATTTATTTTTTGTAGAAGTACTTCTTCTATTTGAAAAAAACCTACATCGCTAGACATTGTAACTTCTATACGAATGGGCTTATCAGTTCCAGAATGAATTTTTACCTTTTCTATTGAATTTGCTGAATATTTATGAATATCCCCAATTTTTGGTTCTGTGCTAATAGCCATGGGAATCCTTGCTCGACCCTTTGTCATATCACAACCATCTGCCACAAGAATTATTCCAGCTTCCAAAGAGTGAACTTTTCTAGAACCCATATGCCCTGCAATTCCTTCTATCGCCAACGACCGGATTAAAACTTTTCGTTTTAAATTATTCTTTTCGTTTTCTTCTTCACAGGGCAAAAGTTTATTCAACACTTTTTCTATATATGGAAAAGCTAAAGAAACACTAAAAACCTCGTGGTCTTGTCGCCCAACAGACATACCTAAATCATGAAAAAAAGAAGCTAAAATTACCGCACTTAAACTTTCTTCAAAAGATCCAATTCCTTCTTCTTCTAAATTTGTCTTTACCCCAGCTTTTTTTAGCAACGCCATCATTTTTATTGCGTTTTTTGTTACCGTCCTCATATGAACTGGACCATGGTCGTTGTATCCTAATCGAATAATTGAAACATCATTGGCATAATCTTGAACCATATGAATTTCTACATCTTCCATTAAATCTTTTACAATTTCTAATGGTAAATATTTTTCCTCTTTCTTTTGAATAAAACCATTTTCTGTAGCTATTTCTTCTAACAATGAAATTATTCTTTTTTCCAAAGCAATTTCTTTAGGTGACTTCATTTTGGTTTCTCCTAAGCATAAATATTTTAAGGAAATATTGTAGTTAAATTTATAAGATTATTATATACCCCATACCCCTATATATTTCCTAATCTATTATAGTTTCTTTATTTCCCATGTAGTACCATTATTTCTAACTTCAACAAAACCTCTTTTTTCTGCATCAAGGGCAAGTTTCTTAAACTGATTATATCCATAATTTCTGTAGTTGATTTTTTTTGAAACTTCTTCAAAACGAATCCAACCTAAATCTGTATTTTCCTTTTCTTCAGGAAGATTTTTTAACAAATCCGAAAATACTTCTGGAATATGTTTTTTTACTAATGCCACATCATCAAGCATAATATTTTGTTCATCTATACCTGCATATCGAATATGAGTTTCTTGAACTGCCCTACTTACAAAACTTTTCCATGTACGAAACCCTAATTTTTTTTCATCAAAAGCAGCGTTTAATAATTTTATCCTGATTTTTACTGCACCAATAGGAACGGGTTTTCCTGCTTTTTCTGTAATCATTATACTAACAGCTTCTTCTAATAATTCAAAAGCTTGTTGTTTAGACATTTTTCTATCTAAGCCTTTCTCTTTATTTTTTAAATCATCTTTTGTATCCTCATCAGAAACATCATCTTCTGCAATTATTTGTCGGTAATCTAGATATTCATCTGCCATTTTTAATAAATCTTCGGATGCATTCCTTTTAACGTCACAAATTATCATTGTTTGTTTTCCGTATTTTCGCAAAGACAGTAATAAGGGTCTAAAATCTGCATCACCAGTTATTAAAACATATCGTTCAATATGAGGATATTGAAAAATCAACTCAACTCCATGTGTTACCATAGACATATCTGAACTATCTTTTCTAGAGGCAGGAATATGAATCAATTCAAAACTATTTGAAGCTAATTCTGCAGCAATATTACGGATAGCATTTTTATTCCAATCCCCAAATGCCATGGCATAAGAAACTGTACCTGTTTCAGATATTTTATCAATTATAGATTGGATATATGATGACCCAGAAGAAGGTGTTACATTTTCAATATCCCATAAAATTGCTGTTTTCTTTTTGTTCATATAAAAAGTATATATTAATTCTTTAGTAAAGTACACATTTGAAAAAAATTATTTGTTAATTTCTTTATCTGCTTTTTCTTTTGCTAATATAAGATTCTGCAGCAGTCGCTTTTCCTGTTCATCAGTTTTTTTCCGTTCTCCACTTTTATTTCTTTGGAAAAATAATTTTTCCATGGATTCATAGGGGATTTTTTTTGCAAAATCAGTAATAACGTATTTGTTTAAAACCCAAAAAGGTGGCCAATTATATATTTTTGCCGTATTATCCCAAACTTCAAAAAAATATCTGGCATAAGTTTTTTGTTGATAATTCATCCTTTTGTAACCAGGTAATTTTAGATATCCAGGTTTTTTTGATGTTTTTAAATGAGGCAAAATTTCCATTCCCTTAATAATTTCATCTAGCAAATTTCTTTCCTTTGCCATATTGTCCAAAATTTTTTTTAATTCAAATAAATGTTTTACATCAGAAAGAGCATATTCAATTTGTTCAGGACTGATAGGTCTTTTCATCCAGTTTGCTTGTTGAAACCTTTTTTTTGAAGTTTTTTCCTTAAAATTTGCTTCTTCCTTTTTAACTTGATTTTCTTCTGATTGTAAAACATATTTTTGAACCATAAAACTTAAACCCCCTTTTATTCCAAGGGTAGTAGCTTCACGAAATAAATCATACACATTACAAATTTTTATTTTGTGCTTTTTCCAAAGAAGATTAGCATCAAAAGAGCAATCAAACCATATTTTTTGAATATCTTTGCTTTCCAATAATGCTTTTAATCCAGTGTTAGTAACATTCTTTTCCAATGTATCAACCAAAAAAAAGTTGTTACCATCATAAATTTGAACAAGACAAAGATGTTCTCCATAACAATGCAAATTAGATTCACATTCAAAATCCATAGCAATTTGCTGAATATTTTGTACCTTCCAATTTTTTATCAGTTGGAGAATTTCACCATCTGTTTTTATGTATGAATAATTCATCTTTTTTATTTAGTTTCTACTCCGTACTGACTACGATAATCTTTCATAGCTTGTAAATGTTCTTTTCCTGGTATTATTCCTTTTTCTAGTGCTTGAATTATATCGTTAATTGTAACAATAGAATAAACTGGAATGCCATATTCTTGATAAACCGATTGAACAGCTGAAAGTTCACCTTCTAAAGCTTTTTCCATGCGATCCACAGTTATTACCATTGCAACAACCTTTACTTTTGCTGCTTCTTGTAATTTAGGTAATACTTCTTTTAAAGCTTTTCCACTGGTCATTACATCTTCAATTATAATAACTCTATCTTCATCTTTTGGCTGTTTACCTATGAACATTCCTCCTTCCCCATGATCTTTAATTTCTTTTCGATCAAAACTATAGTACATATCTATACCATACTTTGAAAATAAAGATAGGGATGCACAAACAGACAGGGGAATTCCTTTATATGCTGGACCAAATAAAATATCTGCATCAATATTATTTTCTTTGATACACTCTGCATAAAAAGTACCTAATTTTGCTAAATGGGAACCTTTCATATAGTTTCCAGTGTTAATAAAATAAGGTGCTTTTCTTCCACTCTTCAAAGTGAAATTACCAAATGTTAAAACTCCACTTTCACTCATAAATTTAATAAATTCTTCTTTGTATGTCATATAAATATTTTATCATAAAATATATGTAAAAGAAAGTATTTTATAATGTTTCACGTGAAACAAAAAAGGCTGAAAACATAAATGTCTTCAGCCTTTGCCTGATAAACTTGATGAGTTTCATCCCCATACCCTAAATCTCATCAATAATAGAAAAATCCATTTCAAGAATCTGCTTTGAACCTTTCTATAAAAGATAAACAAATATTCTTTTTCACAAGTTACAATTATTATTGCACAATATTTAATGTTTCACGTGAAACAAAAACTCATTCCTAATTATTCTTTTTCTTCGTTGGCAACTCTATCTAATCCAATAACCATATCTGGTGGGTCTATGTTGAATACTCGGACCCCAGATGCAGAACGACCTTGTTTTGCAACTGAATCTGCTGCAACTCTTAAAGATTTACCTTGACTTGTAATACAAACAGCTTCATCAAATTCAGCAACATTTATTGCACCAATTATTTCACCTGTTTTTTCGGTAATATTATAAACTCGTTGGCCACCTGTTCCTCGTCCATGGCTAGAAAATTCTTCAAAACTAACTCTTTTTCCAGAACCTTTTTCTGTTAATAACAGCATCATTTCTTCTGGAACAACACAAAGAGCAGCAGCTACTTCGTCACCTTGTGCAAGTTTCATACCGGTTACACCACGCCCTGCACGACCCATTGGACGAACAGAAGTTTCTGTTATACGCAAAGCCTGACCACGACGACTAATAAATAGTAACTCATCATTTCCAGAAGTAAGCATAGCAGAAACTAATTTATCTCCATCATCTAAACGAATTGCAATAATACCTCGGGTTTTTGCATTTGCAAATTGACTAGTTTGAACTTTTTTTACAACACCAGCTGCTGTTGTCATAAACAAATATTGATCATCACTAAATTCCTTCAAGGAAACAACTGTTGTGATTTCTTCATTTGGAGAAACTGTCAAAAGTCCTTTTATGTGAGAGCCTCTGGAATTACGCCCGGCTTCTGGAATCTCGTGAACTTTAAGCCAATATCCTTTACCTTCATTTGTTATGAACATAACATAGTCGTGGGTAGAAGCTATGAAAACTTGGTTTATAAAGTCGTCTTCTACAAGTTTGGCACTTGCACTACCCTTTCCACCTTTACCCTGAGTTTTATAGGCAGAAACAGGAATTCGTTTAATATAACCAAGATTTGATATAAGAATAACCATTTCTTCTTCTTTTATCAAATCTTCAATATTGATTTGTTCTACTTCGTCTGTAACAATGTCTGTACGACGCTCATCACCATATTTCTTTGCAATCTCGTCTGTTTCTTCTTTTATTAAAGCAAGAATTTTTTCTGGATGAGCTAACAAATCTTTTAGGTGAACAATTAAGGCTTCAAGTTCTTCCAATTCTTGTTTTAAATCTTGAATTTCTAAACTTGTAAGTCGCTTGAGTTGCATATCAACAATAGCTTGAGCTTGAACATCATCAAAGTCGAATCTTTCCATCAAAGCATTTTTTGCTGATTGTGTATCTCTTGAAGCACGAATAATTTTGATTACTTCATCAATATTATTGATAGCAACAATTAAAGCACGCAAAATATGTGCTCTTTCTTCTGCTTTACGAAGATCATATTTTGTTCGCCTTGTAATAACTTCTTGGCGATGAGTAACAAAGTGTTTTATTAAATCTTTAAGTGTTAGAACTTCTGGACGACCATTAACCAGAGCAAGATTTATTACACCAAAAGAAGATTGCAATGCAGTTTTTGAAAAAAGCTGATTTAAAACTACTTTTGCTATAGCACTTTTTTTAAGAGCTATTTCAATTTTTACATCGTCCCCTGCTGAACCATCATTTACACTTTCTATACCTTCAATTATTTTATCACGAGCCAGTTCACCAATTCTTTTGCATAAATCATCAGTTCTAACTTGATATGGAACTTCTGTAAAAATAATTGTTTCTTTTCCACGTTTATCAACATCTATTGTAAAACGACCACGAACAAGAAGCTTACCTCTTCCTGTTTTATAAGCTTGTTTGATTCCACGTTTTCCAAAAATAATACCACCAGTTGGAAAATCTGGACCTTTGACAATAGAACATAATTCGTCAATTTGTATTTCTGGATTATCAATATAAGCACAAATTGCTGCACACACTTCGCGCAAGTTATGAGGTGGCATATTTGTTGCCATTCCTACAGCAATACCATTTGACCCATTTGTTAAAAGAAAGGGAAATTTTGCAGGAAGAACTGTTGGCTCTTGTCTTGTGTCATCAAAGTTTGGAATAAAATCAACAGTTTCTTTTTTTATATCTTCTACCATTTCTTCTGCAATGGTAGACATTTTTGCCTCTGTATAACGCATTGCAGCAGCAGGGCTTCCATCAATTCCACCAAAATTTCCCTGTTTAAAAACAGGCATATATCGCATGGAAAAATGTTGTCCTAAGCGAACTAAAGCATCATAAACAGAAGCATCTCCATGAGGATGATAACGACCAAGTACATCACCAACTACAGTTGCACATTTTCTAGTTTTTCCAGAAGCATGCAAACCTTCTTCGTTCATAGCAAATAAAATTCGCCTATGAATTGGCTTTAAACCATCACGAACATCAGGTAATGCACGAGATACAATAACAGACATAGAATAGTCTATGTATGATTTTTTCATTTCTGTTTCAATAGAAACAGGAATAAGTGTTCCACCTTCTGGTGTCTGTATTTCTTCCATAAACGTCCTTTATATACTTAATTAAACATCAAGGGTTGCATAAACAGCATTTTCTTCTATAAACTTACGGCGTGGTTCAACTTCTTCACCCATAAGCGTAGAAAATATTTTATCAGCCTCTACTGCATCTGTAAGTTTAACTTGCTTCATTTTTCGGTTTGCTGGATCCATAGTAGTTTCTTTAAGTTCTTGCCACTCCATTTCACCAAGACCTTTATATCGCTGAACTTCAATTTTCTTAGAATTATCATCAAGTGGAATATTATGTTTCGTTTTAATTTCAAGTAATGCTTGATCTCTTTCTTCATCAGAAAAAACAAATTTTCTTTCCTTCTTATATTCAACACGATACAAAGGTGGCATAGCAATATAAACATGACCAGCTTCAATTAACTGAGGCATATAACGGAAGAAAAATGTTAAAAGCAAAGTTGCAATATGTGCACCGTCTACGTCAGCATCTGCCATAATTATGATTTTATGATAGCGCAATTTATCTATATTAAAATCCTTACCTATGCCTGTTCCCAAAGAAGCAATTACTGGTTGCAACTTATCATTATTTACAACCTTATCTGCTCGAACTTTTTCAACATTAAGCATTTTTCCCCAAAGTGGTAAAATAGCTTGAATTTTTGGATCTCTACCTTGTTTGGCAGAACCACCTGCAGAATCTCCCTCTACAATGTATACTTCACATTCCTCTGGTTTTTTTGAAGAACAATCTGCCAACTTACCGGGTAGACCAAAACTATCTAATCCATTTTTACGGCGAGTTGCTTCTTTAGCTTTTCGAGCTGCAATTCGAGCTGCGGCTTCGGAAACTGTTTTTTCTAGAATCTGTTCTATAACTCTTGGATTTTGTTCAAAAAATAAAGTGAGTTGTTCATTTAATAAAGATGAAACAACTCCTCGAACATCTGTATTTCCCAGTTTAGTTTTTGTTTGTCCTTCAAACTGAGGTTCTGGAACTTTCATAGAAATAACTGCTGTTAATCCTGCACGAACATCTTCACCTGTAAGTTTTTCCTCTTTATCCATTTTTTTAAGCAACTTAGCATTGTTTTTTAGAAATTCATTCATTACAAGTGTAAGAGCTATTTTAAACCCGTCCAGATGGGTTCCACCTTCTTTTGTGTTAATATCATTTACAAAAGAAAGAATGTTTTCATTGTAGCCGTCATTATATTGAAGTGAAACTTCTGTTTGAATATCATCCTTTTCACCAGTAATAAAAATAGGTTCTTCTGGAATAACTTTTTTTCCTTCGTTTAAGAAAGAAACAAAATGTTTTATTCCGCCTTCAAACTGAAATATAACTTCTTTAGGAGTTGTAAGTCGTTCGTCACGAAAAATTATTTTTATTCCACTATTAAGAAAGGCAAGCTCTCTTAATCTACTACATAACACATCAAAATTATAAGTTGTTGTTTCTTGAAAGATTGAAGGATCTGCTTTCCAACGAATTGTTGTTCCACGACGTTCTGATGTACCTATTTCTTTTACTGGAGATTCAGATTTGCCTACATTGAATTTCATAAAATATTTTTTGCCATCTTTTTCAACGTAAGCTTCTAACCAAGTAGAAAGGGCATTTACGCAAGAAACACCAACACCATGTAAACCACCAGAAACCTTATAAGAACCTTTATCGAATTTACCACCAGCATGAAGACGTGTTAAAACCAATTCCAAAGCACTTATGCCTTCTCCTGGATGAATATCTACAGGAATACCACGTCCATTATCTATAACTTTTACTATATCGTCTTTTTCTAAAACAACTTCGATTGTATTACAAAAGCCTGCCATAGCTTCGTCAATACAGTTATCTACAACTTCATAAACAAGATGATGTAAGCCATCAGGACCTGTGGAACCAATGTACATTCCAGGACGTTTACGAACAGCTTCAAGTCCTTTTAATACGGTTATATTTGAAGCAGAATAGGATGCGCTCATTATGTTTCCTTAATTGAAAAGAAAAATTGGGTTTCTTTAAACAAAAAAATTACAAACAATAATATATGATTTGTTTACTTTAAAATAGTATAACTGTATTGAAAAAAAAAGTAAAGGCAGTTTATAATATGAACATGAGTTCAATAGATTATACACCATTTTGGGACGAATGTTTAAAACAAATACATCAAGAATTTATCGAAGACGAAAAAGAAAGTGAATTTAAAATGTGGTTTAATATTTCATATGTTAGTTCACATGAAAATAAAATAACTGCATCAGTTCCATCTTCATACATGAATGATCAGATGGAAATTAGAGGATATAAAAAATTAATTAAAGAAAAATTATTAGAAATTTCAGGTTTAGACTTAGATTTAGAAATAATTGTAATAAAAAAAAATAAAACTGCTTCAAGTTCAATAGAAACAGAAACTTCTGAAACTAAAGTAGAAACAAAACATTCATTTGAAACAGCTTCAAAAGAAGATGAAGAAAAAAAACATCATCCTCTTTTAAATCCTATGTATACTTTTGAAAATTTTGTTTCAAGCGATGAAAACGAATTTGTTTATAATGCTTGTTTGGCATCAGCAAAAAATCCTGGAAAAGGTTATAACCCTTTGCTAATTTATGGTGGTGTTGGTTTAGGAAAAACCCATTTAATGCAAGCAATTGGAAATGAATTATATAAAACTTCAAACTTAAAAATTATTTACATTTCTGCGGAAAATTTTACAAACGAGTTTATTCATTCTTTGCAAAGTAAAACTCAAAGTCAATTCAAAATGAAATATCGAAAAGCTGATGTTTTATTAATTGATGATATTCATTTTTTCCAAGGAAAAGAAGGAACTCAAGAAGAGTTATTTCATATTTTTAATGCTTTGTATGAAAATAATAAGCAATTGGTTTTTACTTGTGACCGTCCTGTTTCAGAACTAAAAAGTATGACAGAAAGATTAAGATCTAGGTTTCAAAGAGGAATTAACACAGATATTCATATGCCAAAATATGAAATTAGATGTGCTATCATTGAACACAAAATGAAACTTATGGGTAAAACTTTACCATCAGAAATAGTTGATTTAATTGCACAAAATATTCAAACAAATATTCGAGACTTAGAAGCTTGTTTAAATACTATAGTTAGTTACGCTGAATTAACAAAAGGACCTTTTACCACTGAATTAGCAAAAAAAATAATATTTAACACATTTACTCAAGAAGCTTCACCTGTTTCAATCGAAGCTATTCAAAAAGTTGTTGCTGAATACTTTAACTTAAATTATTCAGATATGAAAAGCAAAAAAAGACCTAAAAATATAAGTTTTCCTAGACAAGTAGCTTTTTATCTAGCTAGCGAAATGACTGAATATTCAACTACAGAAATTGGCCAAGAATTTGGTGGACGTGATCATTCCACAGTAATGCATGGATGCCAAAAGATAGTTGATAAATTAAATTCAGATGCATCTTTTGAAGAAACAATACAAATTCTTATGAAGAAAATAAAAGAATTTAAAAAAGAATGACAACTTGTGGATAATATGATAAAATATTGTGTGTTTAATGTGAACGATTTACAAATTGTTTAGTTTGTGGATAATTCAAAAAAATAAACATAAGGTTATTAAAACTGTAATTGCTTATATTATATAAAAATATAGCAGTTATACAAGTTTTCCACACATTTATTATTACTACTACTAAAATTTATAAATATAATATATAATAGAGTAGTTTAGGAGGTTTACATGAAATTTACTTTTGACAGAGATTCAATGATAAAAGAAATTTCTATTGCCCAAGAAATAATCTCAACAAAAAACGTAGATTCTATTCTTTCAAATGTTCTTTTAATTGCAGAAAATAATTCTTTAATTATTAAAGCAACAGATATAAAAGTAAACTTTGAAACAAAAATTCCAATAATGATTGAAGAAGAAGGTACAACAACTATTTTTTGCGATAAGTTTATGAGCATTTTATCTTCTTTACCATCAGGAGAAATTGAATTTATCCAAGATGATATAAAGGTTGCAATCAAACCAATATCTAAAAAGGTAAAATTTGACCTTAAGAGCATGGCAAGTGACAAATTTCCAGATTTTTCTTCTACTGAAAATGTTCCATACTTTGACATTCCAGCTGATCAGTTCAAAGAAATGATAAATCAAACTATTTTTGCAATTTCTGATGATGAAACAAGATATTTTATGAATGGTGTTTATTTTGAAAAAAAAGATGAAATGTTCAACATGGTTTCAACTGATGGAAGAAGATTAGCTTTTATTTCAAAACCTTTATGCCAAGGAATTTCAGATTTTAATTCAGTAATTGTTCCACCAAAAATTCTAAATATTGTTCTAAAAAGGGCTCCTTCTGAAGGTACAATTTCTGTTGCTATAGTTGAAAAAATGATTTACATAAAATTTGGTAATTACAATTTTTCTTCTGTATTGTTAGATGGACAATTTCCAAATTATTCCAGAGTTATTCCTGAAAATCAGCAATTTTCTTTTGAATTAGAAAAAAAAGATTTATCAGAAGCATTAAAACGTGTTGCTCTACTTGTAGATCAAAAAGCAAGACGTGTTTATTTTGATTTAACACCTGGAAGATTATTAATCACTTCTCAAGAATCAAAAATTGGTACAGCAAAAGAAGAAATTCCTTGTCGTTATGATGGTGAACCAATAACAATGGCAATGAATTATATGTATATTGATGAACCAATAAAAGTAATGGATTCAGAACGAATTAAATTTGAATTTACAGAAGCAATGAAAGCTGTAACTTTAAAAACTGTTCCTGAATCTGATTATTTTCATATTATAATGCCAATGCAGATGGAATAAAAATTGCCATTTCTTTCACTTTCTTGTACTAATTTTAGAAATTTAAAAGATACAACAATAGACCTTCTTTCAAAGGAGGTCTATTTTGTAGGCGAAAATGGTCAAGGTAAAACAAATTTCCTCGAGGCTTTGTATTATTCAGCTTATGGTTCATCTTTTAGAACTAGAACTGAACAAGAAATTATAAAGTTTGGAAATAATGCATTTAGCGTTCGAGTTTTATTTAAAAACGAAAAAGGTGACGTAACAAGTATTAATTCAGTCTTTGAAAATGGTAAAAAAAGAATTCAAAAAAATGCAAAAAAAATAACTGATAGAAAAGAATTAATAAATATAATACCTTGTGTTTTATTTTGTCATGATGATTTAGATTTTGCGGTTGGGGAACCAGAACGTCGCCGCTTTTTTATAGACCAGTCTTTATCGATGTACGATGCTTTATATATAAATGAATTAAGAAATTATAAAAAAATCCTTAAAAATAGAAATATTGTACTTAAAAATAAAAAATATGAAATGTTGGATATTTATGATGTACAATTAGTTCAAAAAGGATTATATGTTCAAGATAAAAGAAAAAAAATGATTTTTAAATTTAATACAATATTTACAAAATTGTACGAAGAAATTTGTGGAATAGATGGTGTTTATATAAATTATGAACCTTCATGGAAAGAAACTTCAAATCAAACACCAAATTCTAATGAAATAATAGATATATTAAATTCAAAAAGAGAAATTGACTGTATGATGGAAACAACTATGACAGGTCCACATCGTGATAGAATAAAATTTATTCGGCACGGAAAAACATTTGTTCCAACAGCTTCTACAGGTCAAAGAAGACTAATTTCAATATTATTAAGATCTGCTCAAGCAACTTATTATACAGAAATTACAGGAATGAAACCAGTTTTACTTATGGATGATGTTATGTTGGAATTAGATCCCAACAAAAGAGAAAGAGTAACAAGTTTATTACCAGAATATGATCAACTTTTTTGTACTTTTTTACCTGGTGAACCTTATGATAGATATAAAACTTCAAATACAAAAGTTTATTTTGTAAAATCAGGAGAATACAATGCCTGACGGATTTTATGATTCAAAAGAACTTATAAACAGTGTAATAAATTCTATCTCAAAAAATATTGACGCAACTAAATTTAAAAATATTAAAAATATTTATGATGAATGGGAAAACATTTTATTATCAATAAAAAGTACCGTTTTACCAGAAGCAGGTAGAAAAATGTTTGATCATAGCGAAATTATTGATATTAAAGATGGAGTAATGCTTATTGAAATTGATCATCCTGGTTGGAAACAATTATTTGAAACATACAGAACATATATTCTAAAAGGATTAAATATGAAAATTCCACAAGTTCCTGTGGATACAATTATATATAGATTAAAAAAAGGTGAAGTTAAAATAAAACCAAAAACACCTGAAACTTCAGAAAAAAAACAAGTAATTAAAGAAGAAAAAATAGAAAATATATCAAAAAATACAAAATCAAAGGAAATCCCTTCAGAATTAAAAAATTTATTTAATTCTATAAAAGAATCTGTTGAAAATAAACAAAAATATCTAGAAAAGTAACCAATTAATTTCACTATTGACAGTTTTTTTTGAATACATTATCATAAATTTATAAATTGGGGGTGTAGCTCACCTGGCTAGAGCGTTTGAATGGCATTCAAAAGGTAAGGGGTTCAAGTCCCCTCATCTCCATAAAAAATGGAAAATTCAAAGGTAAAACGGTTCGGTATATTAACCTCTGGTGGTGATGCACCTGGTCTAAATGCTGCTATACGTGGTGTTGCAAGAACAGCCATGGAACAGTATGGCATGGAGGTTATAGGTATTGAAAACGGATATCGCGGTCTTATCGAAGGAAAAGGAAGAAAACTTAATTCAGAAGATTTTTCAGGTATATTAACCAGAGGTGGAACAATACTTGGAACTTCAAGAGAAAAACCATTTAAAAACCCAATTCCAAATAAAGATGGAAAGTACCCATTAGATTTAATCAAAGAGAATTACAAAAAATGGAACTTAGATGCATTAGTTGTTTTAGGTGGAAATGGAACAAATACAACAGGTAATCTATTGTTTCAAAAAGGTTTAAATGTTATAGGTTTACCCAAAACTATAGATAATGACTTAGTCCATACAGATGTAACTTTTGGTTTTCATACTGCAGTTGATGTTGCAACAGAAGCTATCGATAGAATACATACCACAGCCCATAGTCACAACAGAATTATGGTTGTAGAAGTAATGGGTCACAAAGCTGGGTGGCTTGGGTTATATGCTGGAGTTGCTGGTGGTGGAGATGTAATTCTTTTGCCTGAAATTCCGTACAATATTGAATCAATAGCTAGACATTTAAAAAAACGACAGAATGAAGGAAAAGAATTTTCCATTGTTGTAGTTGCAGAAGGTGCTCTTTCCGAAAAAGAATATTTATTAGATAAAAAAACTTTTAAAAAAGCAAGAAAAGAAATGCCCTACTCTATTGCATATAGAGTTGCCCATGAACTAGAAGAAGCAACAGGTTTAGAATCCAGAGTAACAGTTTTAGGTTATTTACAACGTGGAGGAACTCCTGCACCATATGATAGAGCTTTAGCAACAGTTTTTGGTACAGCTGCAGCTCATATGCTTGCAAAAGGAGATTTTGGCAAAATGGTTGCTCTTCAAAATGGAAAAGTAATAGGTGTTCCTTTATGCGAAGTAGCAGGAAAGATTAAAAAAGTACCTTTAAATGATAAAATGTTATTAGCAGGGCGGGAAGTAGGAACATGCTTCGGGGATTAGATTTTAAATGCCATTTTTGTCCTATTTGTGATGGAAGTGGATGTATTGGCGAATTACCAGGAATGGGTGGCGTTTTTGAAAACGCAAATTTTTTAAGTAACACATCTGATTGGAAAAAATATACAGACAACTTATCTATAGAAAATAAAGTATCAAATTTAATACCTATACGACTAGCACCTATAACTGGGGCAATAGAAAATATTGGCTATCATGATGAAAAGTCATTTTATTTTGATATTATGAATGCAGCATCTCAGGCTAATATTTTGCTTTCTATAGGAGATGGATGTCCAGATGAAAAGCTTTTATACGGAATAGAAGCAGTAAAATCTATTTCAAAAAAAGCTGCTGTTTTTATAAAACCATATCCAAATGAAAAAATTTTTCAGAGAATGGAATGGGCTTCTGAAATTACAGAAATAATTGGTATTGATATAGATTCATATAATATAGTCACTATGAGAAATAAAGTTCACCTTGAAAAAAAAGATGCAACTAAAATAAATGAATTAAGAAAAGTAACAAAACATCCCTTTGCTATAAAAGGTGTTTTTACCCAAGAAGATGTAGAATTAGTTAAACAAGTAAAACCTGAAATTGTTGTAGTTTCAAATCATGGTGGAAGAATAGAAACAGAAAAAGGAAGCACTGCTGATTTTTTACATAAATATTCCCAAGAATTATCTTTATATTGCAATGAATTATGGGTTGATGGTGGAATTAGATGTAAAGAAGATATAATTGTTGCTGCAAAACTTGGTGCTAAACAAGTGATGATAGGCAGACCTTTAATTTCAGCTTTGTGCCGAGGTGGAATAAAGGAAGTTCAAGCTGAAGTTCAAAAGTTCTGCCTATAAAATTGCTTTAAGAAGCTAAAGGAATTGAAAAGTAAACTGAAAAAAAGTGAAGAACACTTCCAAAAATAACAAAAATATGCCAAATAGAATGCATCCATTTTATTTTTTTTAGTGCGTAAAAAATACAACCAACAGTATATGCAACTCCACCGAGAATAAGTAATATTAAACTCAATTTTGGTAAAGCTTCAGCCATTGGTTTAAATGCGAAAACTACAAGCCAACCCATTAATATATAAGTTATTGCAGAAAGAACTCTCATCCTGCTACCAAATATTGCATAAAATGTCATACCTGCAATCGCTAAAGCCCAAATTATACCAAATAAAACCCATCCAATTGGTCCTCTAAGGGTTGTTAAACAAAAAGGTGTATAAGTTCCAGCAATTAGCAAATAAATTGAAGTATGATCAAAAATTGCAAAGACTTTTTTTGCACCATAAGGAGTTAATGCATGATATAATGTTGACATTAAATATAAAATAAATAAGCAAGAACCAAAAATAGCAAAACTTGTTATGTAAAATCCTTTTCCATCTTGTGGAGCATAAATTGCAGCACGTATAATTAAAAGTACAAGAGCGGCAACTGCTAAACCAGCTCCAATTCCATGAGTTACAGAATTGAAAATTTCTTCCCCAATAGAATATCTTTTAGGTAGAGCAGCTTCAGCAGCTTTTTTTTCTGCTTTTGCTATAGCTCTTTGTTGTTTCAAAGCGGCTTTTGTAGGTTTTAAAATAGCCAGATTTTCTTGTTTTAGGGTTTGAATTTGTTTATTTCGTTCTTCTTTTATTGAATAAATATCTTGTTTGGCTTTTTGCTTAATTTCCTTAATTTTTGATGACAAATCCGACATTTTTTCCTCCATTTTGTCTGATATTAATTAGACACATAATAATGAAGTTTAGTTGCATTGTTATGAAAGTTTTTGTCGTTTAACTTCGTAAAGTAAAATTCCTGCAGCAACAGATACATTTAAGCTATCTAATCTGCCACAAGTTGGAATTGAAACGACATCGTCACAGTTTTGAAGCAAAAGGCGAGAAATACCATTTCCTTCGCTACCTAAAAGTAAAGCTGTTCTGTTAGGAAATTTAATTTGTGTAGTATTTTTTCCTTCAGCATCAGCACCATAAATCCAAAATCCAGCATTCTTTAGTAATTCTAAAGCTCGATTTAAATTTGATACTTGAGCAATTGGAACCCATGAACTTGCTCCAGCACTAGTACGAGCAACAACTTCGTTAGAGGCTGCATCTTTTACACCACGACGTTCTGGAAGAATAACTAAGTCGGCACCTAATTGATCGCAGCTTCTAATAATTGCTCCGACATTATGGGGATCTGTTACAGAATCTAATATAACAACTGTAGATTTTTCAGCAACTGTTTTTAACCATAAATCCAAAGAAACTATATTTTCTTTTATAGAAATACCAGAAACACGAAGTACAATTCCACGGTGGTCTTTTGCACTATCATTTAATGAAGAAACTAAATGGTTTAATTCAGTTTCAGAAACTTCATTACAAGGAATACCTGTAGCTTTTGCAGAAGAAATTATTTTTTTTACGCGAGGTCCTGGTTTTGAATAAAAAAGTTCAAGGGATATTTCGTTACTTTTTGAAACAAAACTTCGGATATTTTCTTCTACAGCATGAAATCCGGTAAATATTTTATCTGCCACAGCAAGCCTTATATTTTTTTCCAGAGCCACAGGGACAAGGTTCGTTTCGCCCAATTTTACGACCTTCACGAACAACGGTTACAGTTTTTAAATGACCAGTTGAATATTTCCATTGACCATCTATTTTTGTGAAATTACCAATTTCGTGATGCACATCCCTAAGACCTTTTCGAGTATATGTAGCTTGAAATTCAACTACACCAGTTGTGTCATTTGCACTACCCTTTTCAACACGAAGAATTTTTAAGCCATGCCAAGTTGATTCTTCACTCCAAGAACGAGTTGCTTCACGATCAATTTCGTTTAAACCTTCGCTATGGTCGCAAGAATTGATTATAAAATCAACTTCGTGATGTTCATAGGCTGAATATCTAGCTCTCATAAGCTCTTCTGCTGTAGAAGCAAGACGAGTACCTTTAATAATTGGTTCGCAACAATCTGCGTAGCTTTTTCCACTACCACAAGAACATATTTTATTTGAATTACTCATAATTGAAGTATATCTTTTTTTTTACTTTCTATGCAAGGTGTTAAAAAAATTATTTATGGGTACATTCGCTGCAGCCAGTTATTCTAACATGACGTTTTCCCTTTGCATGTGTAAAAAGACGGGCAACCAAATGCCCGTCACAAGGAACTTTTTTGTGGCAAACTGGACAAATTCTTTTAATTCCATCTTGGCAATAGGGATGACAATGGGGACATCCTAAAATAATGCATCTTTGTTCTGATTCAACACCCTCTTTAACAGGGCGAAAAACTCTAGAAAAAAGATTTTCACCCTTTAAAAGATTACTTTTGCACAAAGGACATAAAACGCCAGAAGGAGTTGCAGCTACAGTTGGAATATCTTTTCTTACAACTTTATTTCTTGTAAATTTAATATACAAGCTATAGGCGAAAATAAAAAATAGTATAGCTAAGATAATTCCAACTATAATCGTAAAATTACTCATCAGTATTTTCTAAATGTTTCTTTGCTTTAATTATATCAGTAAATTCAGCTTCCTCAATAATTTCTTTTTCTAAAAGCCGATTTGCAATATAATCCATAACATCCTTGTTAGAATTTAAAATATCAGAAACTCTTGCGAATCGTTCTTCCATAATTCGTGCAACTTCTTCATCAATATATTGCTGAGTTGTTTCAGAATATTCTCTTACAAGAGATGGAGAATCTGAACCATAGCCCCCACCACGTTGTGAAAGAACAACGTTACGGAATCTAGAACTCATACCGTAATCTGTAATAATACTTCTGGCAATATCTGTTGCCCGTTGTAAATCATTAGATGCACCAGTAGATACTTCACCGAAAGCAATAAGTTCTGCAGCTCTACCACCTAAAAGAACATCTATTTCACCGTAAAGTTCTTTTTCCGTTCTCAAATATCTATCTTCTTCGGGCATTTGCAAAGTGTAACCTAAAGCTGCCATACCACGGGGAATAATAGAAATCTTATGAACTTTGTCAGCACCTTCTGTAAAAGCAGCAGCTAAGGCATGACCTGTTTCGTGAAAAGCTACAATTTTTCGTTCATTTTCCTTGATAACACGGCTTTTCTTTTGTAAACCGGCAACAGCTTTTTCAACTGCTTCGTCAAAGTCTTCCATGTTTACTTGTTTTCTTCCTGCACGAACTGCAAGTAAAGCTGCTTCGTTTACAACATTGGCTAAATCTGCTCCTGCAAATCCAGATGTTGTACGTGCAATGGCTGCTAAGTTTACATCACTGCTTAACTTAACATTTTTTGCATGAATTTTTAGAATTGCTTCTCGACCCTTTACGTCTGGGCGATCAACTACAACTTGACGGTCAAAACGACCTGGTCGCAAAAGAGCAGGGTCTAGAACATCAGGGCGATTTGTTGCTGCCAAAAGAATTAATCCTTTTGAATTGTCAAAACCATCCATTTCAACTAACAACTGATTCAATGTTTGTTCTCGCTCATCATTTCCATGAACTGAATTAACACGACTTTTACCGATAGCATCTAATTCATCAATAAATACGATACAAGGAGCCTTTGCTCTAGCTTGCTTGAATAAATCTCGAACCCGGCTAGCACCTACGCCTACAAACATTTCAACAAAATCAGAGCCTGAAATTTTAAAAAAAGGAACACCTGCTTCTCCAGCAACAGCACGGGCTAGCAAGGTTTTACCAGTTCCAGGAGGTCCTACTAAAAGAACCCCCTTCGGAATTTTTCCACCTATAGCAGTATATTTTTCTGGACTTTTCAAAAAATCTACAACTTCAACAAGTTCTTCCTTTGCTTCGTCAACCCCAGCCACATCCGTAAATCTGGTTTTTACTGTGCCTTCTTCTACTGCACTTGCTTTAGAATTTCCAGCAGAAAAAATACTTCCTCCTAGTCCTCCTCCCATTTTTCGTGAAATAAAAATCCACATAATAAAGAAAAGACCAAAAGGTAAAATTATATTAAAGAGAAGTTGCATGAAGAGTCCGTTTTGCTTCGGAACAAACTTATAGGAAATACCTTTTTCATTTAGAAGGTTCAAAAAATCTTCTGTAAGAATTCCAACTGTTTTTACGGAGTTGCCACTGTTTTTACTGGAAACAATAGGAAATGAACTTGTACTGGGAGTTTCAGAAGAAGTAAAATAACCTATAAAATGGGTTTCTCCTAAATCGACAGAAACAATTTGCCCTGATTCTATCATTGCTCTAAATTCAGAAAAAGGAATAGTTGTATCTTGTTTCACCATGAATAATAGATTAATAATCATTATTATTCCAACAATAATTAACATTATTCCCCAATATGGAATTTTAGGCTTTTTGTTATCAGAATTATCATCAGGTTTATTTGAATCTGGTGCTAATTTAAAAAAGTTAAAGGGGTCTTTATCTTCATTATTTGGTTCACTCATAGAATACCTCACTTCTATATTTATAAATATACGAAATTCAAAGGGAATAGTCGATAGTAACTGCATTTTTTATTTGGAAAAAACTTGGTGAGCATATTTTACAGTTTCTAATGCATCCTTTGCATAAAAATCAGCACCAATCATTGTGGCATATTCTTGTGTAAGAACTGCCCCACCAACACAAACTTTACAATTTGGTGAATTTTTACGGATTAACTTAATAGTTTCTTCCATAGAGGGTACTGTCGTTGTCATTAAAGCACTTAGTCCTACCAACTGAAGATTATTCTCTTGAACACATAAAGCAATTTCTTCTGGAGGAACATCTTTTCCTAAATCCAAAACTTTGTAGCCATAGTTTTCTAAAAGAGTTTTTACAATATTTTTACCGATATCATGGATATCACCTTTTACTGTGGCAATAGCAATTATTCCTTTGATTTCTTCATTTCCATTGGCAGAAATTTTTTCTTTAACTACAGAAAAAGCTGATTTCGTAGCTTCCGCACTCATAAGAAGTTGAGGTAAATATATGGTTTTAGCTTCAAACCCTTTTCCTACAAAATCTAAAGCTGGAATAAGATGTTGATTTATAATATCTAAAGGTTGTTCGTGTTGCAAAAGATTTTTTGTTATTTCTGTTGCCTCTCTTTTTAAGCCACGAACAATAGCGTATTCCAAAGAACCTTCAGAAAAAGATTGTAATGAAATATCTGAATTGGAATTAGAAATTTTATCAATGGTTTTAGACTCCATTTCAATATGATAAGACTGAGCAAAAGAAATATATTCACAGCAATTATCGTCAAATCCACTAAGTGTGCAAAAACATTTATATGCTTTTATCATTTCTGTTGAATTTGGATTCATAATTGCAGCACTTAATCCATTTTGCATAGCCATTGTAAAAAAAGCAGCTGTAATAATTTCCCTTTGAGGTAGCCCAAAAGAAATATTTGAAACCCCCAGTATAGAAAGTCCCTGCAGTTCTTGATGAATAAATTTTAGCGTATCCAATGTGGTTTTTGCAGCTTTTGTGTCGCTACTTACAGCCATAGCTAAAGGGTCAATAATAATATTTTTTGCAGCAATTCCGTATTCGGCGGCTTTAGCATATATTTTTTTTGCAATAGCAACTCTTCCTTTAGCCGTATCGGGTATACCCTGTTCATCTAAAGTTAAAGCAACTACAATGCCGCCGTATTTTTTTACCAAAGGAAAAATTTTTTCCATTACTTCGAGTTTACCGTTTACAGAATTTATTAAAGGCTTTCCATTATAGATTCGCATTGCCTGTTCCATGGCTGTTAAGTCTGAAGTATCTAGTTGTAAAGGCAAAGTAGTTACACTTTGTAATTCTTTTACAACTGAACAAAGCATTGTTGGCTCATCTATTTCTGGTAACCCCACATTCACATCTAAAATATGAACACCCTTGCTTTCTTGCGATAAGCCTTCATTTATTATGTAAGGAATATCATTTTGTCTAAGGGCTTCTTTAAATCGCTTTTTTCCAGTTGGATTAATTCGTTCTCCCACAAGAATGGGATAGTCACCAAATTTAACTGTTTTGATATGTGAAGAAACACAACTAATATTTTTTTCTTGAATTTCAGGGCATTTTTTTTTGTTACAAGCATCCACAAGGTTACAAATATGTTCTGGAGTAGTTCCACAACAACCACCTAAAATACTTGCACCATCATCAATAAAACTTGCAACAATTTCTGCAAACTCTGTTGGGGTAACATCATAAATTATGGAATTATTTTCACTACGAGGAAGCCCTGCATTGGGATTTACAATAATTGGAACACTAGCATTTTTGGTCAATTCTGGAAGAATATTTTTCATTTGCTTAGGTCCCAAACTACAATTCATTCCAAAAGCAGTAACCCCAAGACCTTCCAAAATTGTGGTCATTGTTTCAGGATTTGCACCTGTAAGTAATGTTCCTGATTCATCGTATACAGTTGTAACAAATATTGGTAAAGAAAGATTATGTTCTAAAAGAACTTCTTTTGCAGCAATAATGGCAGCTTTTGCTTCGTAACAATCATTCATTGTTTCAATTAAAATTAAATCTGGCAAAATAGAGCTTTCATTGTTAAAAGCAGCACGATATGTATTAGAAAAAATTTCTACTGCACAATCAAAAGAAATATCTCCAAGAGGTTCCAATAGTTTACCAAGCGGTCCAATATCTAAAGCGATATAATGAGGAACTTGCTGCGGATTTTTGGTTTTTGGGAAAAGATACTTTTCTTTGAGTAAGGAAATTTCTTCTTGATGTAAAGATAAATTTTCAATAAGCCGTCTTGCTTCTTGGGCATTTTGAATTGCGCTAGAAACAACATCTTCTAAAAAAGGCAAAGTATTAGCTTCTTTTTCAAATAGAAAAGTAGCATTTTTTTGTGGAAACTTTAAAGAATTAGCACCGAAAGTATTGGTTTTAATTATATTGCATCCTGCTAAAAAATAATTAAAATGTAAATCAATTATTTTTTTTGGTTGTAAAATATTCCAAGTTTCAGGAAGTTCACCTGGACGTAAACCCCAGGACTGTAACACAGAACCTGTTCCACCGTCAAAAAAAAGAATGTCTTTGCCAAGTTGGCTTAACAAATTATCAGAAAAATTACTTTTCATAAAATTAAGTCCTTTATTCAAGTATACGAAAAGACTTGCTTTGGTTCAATCCTAGCTTGTGGAAAAATACTAAAAACAAAAGGAAGGTTTTATACTGTACAATTTTTTTTGACACTATTATACTTGAAATATGGAAGAAAAAAAAATCACAAAGGATATGGCTTTTTTTACAGCATTATGTTTATTTATGTCTGCGATTGAATATGCTATACCGAAGCCATTGCCTTTTATACGAATAGGACTAGCAAATCTTCCAATTATTTTAGCCTTACCAATTTTTTCAGGAAAAAATTATTTTTTCTTAGTATTATTAAAAATAATAGGACAAGGATTAATTTCTGGAACTTTATTTTCCTATGTTTTTTTATTTTCTTTCGCAGGATCCTTTGCTTCAGCCTTTGTTATGTGGGGATTGTTTCAACTTTTTAAAAAAAGAAAAAACCTAAGTTGTGTGGGAATAAGTTTAGCTGGAGCAATGTGTAACAGTTTAGCACAAATTTTGGTAGCAAAATTTTTCTTTTTTGGGGATAAGGTTAGTTTAATTGCTCCTATTTTATTATGGGTAAGTTTAATATCTGGTTTGTTATTAGGTATTTTTACCCAATATTTTACAAAAAAATCAAGTTGGTATGCTTTAGTCACAAAGGAAGAAACATGAAGTTGCCAGTTTTTGTTAAAGACAGAACAATAAAATTTTGGGAAAAGTATTTTTCTGCTCAATTATTGTTTTTTTCGGTAATGATTTGTTTTCCCGCCTTTCTTTTTCAACAGAAAACCGAGATAATTATCTTAGAAACCCTTTTATTCTTTTTTTTAGCTTTTAGTAGAAGAGGCAACATAAAAATTCTTCCATCTTTGTTGATGATTTTAGCAGTAACATTTTTTTCTTTGCTAACACCCTATGGAAAGGTTCTTTTTTATATTGGAGGTAACAAGGCTTTGCCAATAACTTTAGGTGCTTTAGAAGATGGATTACGGCGAAGTTTTATCCTTGTGGGTATGGTTTTTTTATCACAATTTGCACTTTCTTCAAAGTTAAACTTACCTGGAAAATTTGGTAGTTTTTCGATAGGAATTTTTAGTTATTTAGAAAAGTTTCGACAAGATTCAATTAAAATCACTTCTGGAAAAATTATTTCTTCAATCGATGAAAAATTGATTGAAGTGTATAAAAATGAATTGTGTGCAGATGAAAATAGCCAAATTTCAGAACAAAGTCATCCATTTGGCTATGTTTTTGCTTTATTATTGCCTATTTCTTTATATTTGTTATTGTTTTTTTAACCTAAGGCAGAAACTTTTTGGTGTAATTCAACAATTTTCGTGTGAATAAAATGTTCTAAAGTAGATTTTTCAGCAATTCCATAAGAAAGTCCTTTTTCATCTACAATAGGAATCATTTCTATTCCCTGTTCAGAAAATAGTTTGAAAATATCAGGAATTGATGTATTTGGGTTACAAGTGAGGGAAACAGGTTCCATAATATCACATGCCATCAAACTATCTGAAAGTTCAGTAACTAAGAGAGCTTCTTTCATGTGTTCTAATGAAATAATGCCTACTAAAAAACCTTCTTCATCTTTTACAGCATAGTTTAGATTTTCATTATGACTGAAAGAAGAAATAATGCTACACAATGTTTCATTTTCTTTAACTACTGCCGGTGAATTCTGTCGGCAAATGCTTTTTTCATTTCGGATAATGTCCTTAACACAAAGGTTTTTCATTAAATCTTCTTCTGTTATATCTAGCCCACATTCTCCAGCTTTTTCTACACCATATTTTACGCAAACAGGTCCAAGTAACTGAACTACAAAAGTTGTAGCAGTAATAATTAACATAATTGTTGGTCCTACAGAATTAGCAAAATCTTGACCTGCAGCAATAGAAAGTCCGATAGCAACACCAGCTTGGCTTAATAGGCAAAAAGGTAAATATTTTTCCACAGTTTTGGGTGCCTTTGTGATTTTTGCTCCTATTTTTGCACCGATGGACTTACCTAAGGTTCGACAAAGTATATATAGAAAAGCCAAAAGTGCTACAAATGCAGTTACATTCCAGATGTTTAGTTTTGCTCCTACTAGAACAAAAAACATAACATAAATTGGGGGAGTAAATTTTTCCACAAGGGCAAAGGTACTACGAGTTTTTTCTGGAGCAAAGTTCACCATAAAAAAACCAAGAGACATAGCAGAAAGAATATTATCCAACATAAACAAATTGCATAAACCTGTACAAAGAAACAAAGCACCCAAAGAAAAGGATAAAATTCTTCCTTCATCGGTCATTACGTTGCGGATAAAACGAGTTAATAAAATGCCCACTAAAGAACCTAAAATCATGGAACCACCAACTTCATAAAGTAAACCTAAAAGTTGTTGAGTTAATGGTTCTCCAGAACTTCCTAATAAACTGGCAGCAATAGAAGAAGTAACTGCATACAGAATTAATGCTACAGCATCATCCATAGCAACAATTCCCAAAACAGTAACAGTGAGAGGCCCTCTTGTTCTATTTTCTTTTAAAACATCCGTTGTGGCAGCTGGAGCAGTTGCAGAAGAAATAGAACCTAATAAAATACCTAAGGATAAAGAAGAAGAAAAATCTTTGGTCACAAAATATGAAACAAGGGTAATAACAGTACCGACTACAAAAAATGGAACAATAGCTTCTAAAAGCAAAATACCTACAAATTGTTTTCCATATTTTTTTATTACATTAAGTTTAAGTTCTGCACCAATAAGAAATCCGATTAAACTTAGAGCAACGCTGCTTAAAGGTTCTAGGGCATTAATAACAGAAATACTTAAAACTTGAAATCCAGATTGTCCAATAAGAACACCAATAACAATGTACCCAACAACCTGTGGAATTTTCAATTTTTGAAAAAGGCGACCACCAATGGCACCTAAAAACATTATTAAACCTAACAAAAGGATTAAATTCGCAGATTCCAAAGTGGAAAAATGCATAAATTCAGGAAGGAACTCAGCAAAAATATTCATAAAAGAATTATATCGATATTACGTAGTAGCGTCAATTTTACACAAAGATTCCAATATGTGTGCAAATAAAAATAATTAGAAATAAGGTTATAGCAGAAAAGACTGTAGTCCAAACAACTAACTGGCCGGCTAATTGTGTGTCTCCACCGATACCTTCGCACATGGGAACACTTGAAACAGCCACAGATGTGGCAAATAAAGCAATTAAGGCAGGAAATTCATTTGAATTAAAATCAAGAAAATAAGCTATCCCAAGAAAAATACTAGGTACACAAATAAGACGAATAAAAGTAGCTGAGAAAATTTGGATCTTAAGTTTAGGAATTGCAGAAAAGGTAAAATTTCCTCCTAAGGCAATTAAAGCTATTGGAGAAGCGATGTTAGCTATTTTTTCTATTGAGGAATACAAAAAAGGTAAGTTATTTTTTATTGTAAAAACTTTTATTCCAGCTGCAGAACTTGGCAACAGGGCACGAAAACCCAAAGCAAATATTCCTACAAAAACAGAAATAATCAAAGGGTTCGTAATAATTTTTTTAATAATATTTTTTACTGAAAGTTTTTCTTTTTTACCAAAAATTGATAAGGCTAAAATTGCTAGAACATTAAACAAAGGAACAACAACAGCTGAAAGAACAGAACTAATTGCTAAAGAAACTGAATTTCCAGCGGCTAAAGTTGTGGCTAGTGGGATTCCTAAAATGACATAGTTAGAACGAAAAATACATTGAAGAACAACACCTTTTTGTGCGTTATCTTTTATCCAAAGAGTTACAAAACCTAGACCTAGAAAAAAAATAACAAAAATACTTAAAATTGCAAAAAGAACAATTTTCCAGTTTTGAACAATTTCTGTAATATTATTTACGTTATAAATATTGTAAAATAATAAAATAGGAAGACAAACATAAAAGCATAATCTATTTAGCAAAGGAAAAAAATTTTCAGGTAAAAGTTTTATTCTTTTTACCACATATCCTAAAAGGATTATAAGAATTATTGGCAAAATAGCATTAAAACTAAAAAAAAGTTTATCCAACATAAATTAAGAAAAAAAATTATTCAATTCCATTCCAACAATATGTACACATATTGCATTTATCAATGCCAACACTATCTAACATATCATCAAGGCGGTGATAACGTAAAGTTGTAAAATGTAGGGAATCTTTTATTGTATCCAACATTTCAGAATATTTTTTTGAATCTGGGTTGCAATATTCTTGTAATGTTTCAGGTGATACTTGTAGCCCTTCTCTTTCTTTAATAATTCTACGTGTAATCAAATCATAATCAGATGTGGAACGAGAAAAATTAAGGTATTTGCAACCAAACATTATAGGTGGACAAGCAGGACGTACATGAACTTCTTTTGCTCCACTTTGATACAAAAAGTCTGTTGTTTCGCGAAGTTGTGTTCCACGAACAATAGAATCGTCAATTAACAAAATATTTTTGTTTTTTATAAGTGGCTGAACAGGAATCAACTTCATGTGAGCAATTAAAGCCCGCTGAGATTGATTTGTTGGCAAAAAAGATCGAGGCCAAGTTGGTGTATATTTGATAAAAGGTCTAGAAAAAGGTATACCAGATTCATTGGCATATCCAATAGCATGTGCAGTTCCAGAATCAGGAACACCAGCAATACTGTCTGGATTAATATGACCCTTATCTCTTCGAGCTAAAAATCGACCACAGTTATATCGCATTTGTTCAACATTTACCCCTTCGTAGGAAGAAGTAGGATAACCAAAATAAACCCACAAGAAAGTACAGATTTTCATCTCTTTACGTGGTTCATTTAAGATTTTCATTTCTTCTGAAGTTAAATAAACAATTTCTCCAGGACCAAGTTCGTGGTAATCTGTGTAACCTAAATTTATATATGCAAAACTTTCAAAAGAAAGGCAGAAAGCATCTTTTTTTCTTCCCACTTGAAGAGGTGTTCGCCCAAGTTTATCCCTTGCACCATAAATTCCTTCTTTTGTCATAATCAACATGGTTAATGAACCTTTGATTTTTTCTTGAACAAAGAGAATACCTTCTGTAATAGAATCTTTTTGATTCATCAGTGCAATTATAAGTTCTGTCTGGTTTATTTCGCCACCACTCATTTCTAAAAAGTGAGTGTTGCCTTGTTTTAAGATTTCTGCAACAAGCTCATTTTTATTTGTAACAACACCAACAGTTGTTATGGCAAAGTTTCCCAAATGTGAATGAACTAGAAGAGGCTGAGGTTCATTATCGCTTATGCATCCTATTCCCATGGAACCTTGCATACTTTCTATATCATCTTCAAATTTTGTTCTAAATGGGGAATTCTGAATATTATGAATAGAACGTTCAAATGTTCCATCACTTTTTAAAACTGCAAGACCACCCTTTCTTGTTCCTAGATGAGAATGATAATCTACTCCAAAAAATAAATCCAAAGAACAATCAGATTTTGAGGCAACGCCAAAAATTCCACCCATTATGTTTTCCTTATGTAATAAATGAATTTATATTGCAAGTATAACTTAAATAAATGATTTCTTCTACAGGAAAAAAAAATTAAATTTACAGACTAACCTATTCTTTATTAGAGAAATTATTTTTCTTTACCGATAGTAAAATATAGTGTATTCTTAAATTTGAGGAAGGATATTTTTTATGTTAGCAAAAAAAAAACTAATAATAATTTCCAGTTTTTTGTTTTTTTTCTCTTTTTTGTTAGTAGTTGTTCTTTTATTAAATACACTGGTTATTATTCAAACAACTGAATATTATCGTTATTTGCTAGCTGAACGAAACAATATAAATTATATCTTTGAAAAACAAGATATTCATAATAACCCTATTTTTATTGATGAAGAAATAGTTGAACCTTGGGCAAGGAATTTTTGGAGAAAAACTTTAGAATCAAATATTCAAAGTTTTTTGCAACTAAAATCACAAATTAAAGATGGTTCAGAAGTACAAATCAAAGAAACTATCGATGAAACCTTTATTTCTATCGAAGCAGAAATAACTTTATTTATTGATATGCTTAGTTGGATTGGATTAGGTGTTACTTTATTTTGTATTATTCTATTAGTACTTGTTTTTTTCGTTTTATTTTCAAGACAAATAAAATATAGTGCAAAAAGTATGGAATATTTACATAATATTTCTGAAAACTTAGCACAACGAGATTTTGTAAATCAATTTGAATATAGCGAAAAAAAGTTTTCTTCAAACGATGAATTCTGTGAAATTAAGCGAAATTTAGATTCGACATTTAAGGTTTTAAACGAAGTTATTGGTAACGCAAAGTATGCCTCTAAATCAGCTTACGAAGGTAGCCAAATAATTAACTCTTCTGCTGTTAGTGCTTCACAAGAAACACGTCAAATTAAAACTAATTTAGAGCAAGTTGAAAGGTATACAGATAAACTTGATGGTGCTATTACTGGTTCTGATACAACAAGTACAAATATGCTAGAAATTTTTCAAGTTTTAGCAGACAACACTGAACAGCAAAGTTTACTAGTTGAAAATAATCGAGAAACAATTAAAAAAATTGAAAATGATTTAACTGGAATTGCTCAAAAAACACAGGAAAAAGCAGACAGTACAAAGGAAATTCAGCAGTTAATAAATAATGGTGATGAAAAAATTTATTCAACATATAAATTACTGCAAGATGTAAATGGCCAGTTAGATGAAGTTGCAGAAATTGTAGATATAATTAACGATATTGCAGAACAGACAAATACGCTTTCAATGAATGCTGCTATAGAAAGTGCTCATGCAGGAGAAGCGGGGAAAGGATTTAGTGTTGTTGCAGAAGAAATAAGACAACTTGCAGAATCAACTTCAGATAATGCAACAAGAATAACCTCTTCTTTATATGCAATAGTTAGAAGTGTTAAAGATGCCAATGTTGCAAGTAAGGCTGCAGCGGAAGTATTCAATCTTGTAACAGAACAAATTAAAGGTGTAATAAAATTTTATCTAGAAGTTTCTGAAGGGTTAAGGGGAATAGATAATACTGTAATAACTATTTTAGATGAAAATTCCCAACTAAATAACTTTATAAAGAAAAATGCAGAAACAAGTTCCTTGCTTTTAGAACATCGTGAGCAAATTGCAACAGAAATTTCTTCGTTAAAAGGAATATATAAACAAATTCAGTCTAGTTTAAAGTTGGTTAAAAACAATGCCTCTGGTGTAGTTAAGCAAATGGCAGAAATAGATAGACAAAGCCAAAAAAATGTAGCAAAGATGGATAAACTCAATAGTACATTAGTGAGTTTTGTTACAGATGTTGCTGAACCGGAAGAACCAGAGATAGAAGAAGAATCTATTGTTGAACCAGAAGTAGAAGAAGTTAATTTAAGCGAAGATGGAACATCAGAAGTTGATTTAGATGATTTCTTTTTGTGATTTTTATGTTTTTTTCTTAATATCAAAACATATTAGTATTAATGTAATTATGTACGGAAAAGCTAAAGTAACAGAAGGTGAAATATTTTGAAAAATAGAAATATTTTGTATTCCAGAAAAAAGAAACTCAGCAGAAACAAAAACCATAACAGCTATAAATAAACTGAAAATATTTTTTTTTGCTAAAAAAACAGCAGCTAATGCCAACCAGCCTTTTCCAGCACTAATATTTGGAACAAAAGATGATAAATGAGCAGTTAAAATACAACCTGCAAAACACGAAAAAGCTGCTGCTATACACCAACTTAGGTTTTCCCAAAGGCTAACTTTTATTCCTCTAAAAAATAAAGCTTCGGGAGCTGTTCCTGTTATTTTAATTTGTAAACCATATTTTGTAATACCAAGCAATATTGCAATAAAAATTGCCATAACCCAAGAACATATTACTAACCCAATATAAAATTCATAAGAAAATATATCTTCGGAAGTAGAAAGAACCCCTCGTGTTCCAAAAAAACTTACGGACAACAAAGAAATTAAACCGTTTACACTTAAATTTATTGCTAAACCAATTAAAAAAGGATTAGCTTTTAATATTTTTGTAGCTAATGCTCCAGACCAACCTAGCAAAACACATATAATTACACTGATAAAAACCCCTAAAACAGGGGAACCAGAGAAAAAAGTTACAGTGTAGCATAAAAAACTACCCAAATTTATAAATCCATCAGCAAAAACAGCCATAATGCCTGCAAATTCACTGATTAAAGCTCCTACAGCTGTTATTAATAAAGGAGAACCAAATCTAAATAAGTCTATTACAACTTCCATGATTTTTCTCCTTTTCTTTTGCAAAGAATTTTGGTAATACAAATTGTGCTGAAATAAAGAACAAGATACTTCCTTGAATTAAACTTTCTAGGTCAAAGGAAAAGCCATTTATCATGCTAGTTCTATCTGCAGCGGTAAAAATCCAGGATAACAAAAATGCAGAAGGAATAAGTGCCAATGGATTTTTTCTAGCGATTAAAGCGCAGGTTAAACCGTTCCAGCCCATTCCAGAATAGAAGCCATAATGGCAAGTATAAAATGTTCCCCAAACAGCAAAAAAGCCAGTTATTCCATGGAAGGCTCCGGACAAAAACATTCCGAGAACAGAATATTTTGCCACAGGTATTCCAGAATATTTTGCTAATTCCGGGGCAACTCCACAAAGGCAAAAATCCTTTCCTTTTTTTGTTTTATAAAAAATAATAGTTAAAATAACAGTAAAAAAAATTGCTATAAAAAAACTAATGTTAAAAGTAGAAGGAGGAAGGAGTTTTTTTAATCTAAATGCTTCTGGAATAAAATTTGTTGCTAAAAGATTATTTGTTTCTCCCCTAAATGAGCCAGATATTGCAGCGTCTACAAGAGGAATTGTTGCTGAAGAAATTAAAAATGAAGTTAATAATTCACTGCTACCTTTAAATATTTTAAGAATAGCTGGGATAAAGGCGCAAAAGCCGCCTACAAAACATGCACTTAAAAAGGCTAAAATTATTTTTATTGCAAAGTGAACGTCTTGGGAATTTCCTAAAATTAAAGCTGTTACTAAACCAGAAAGATAAATTTGCCCTTCTCCACCTAAATTCATGTTTCCACAAGAAAAAGCTAAAATAGCACCTAAAGAAGCCCAAAGCAACAGGCTTGCGGTATCTAAAAAAGAACCAATATAAAAGGTTGAAGAAAAAACTCCAGTAAAAAAATCCAAAGCGGAATGAAAAGGGCGTTCAGTAAGAAAAATGATTAAGATCAGAGAAATTAAAATGCCAAATAGACAAGCTAAAAAACTTTGGAAAATATTTTTAGAATAAAATTTTAGGTTCTTCAACATAAAGGAACATCCTCTTTACAAAAAGTTTGCAATTTTCCACCTACTAGCGAAAACATTGAAGAAGAATATTCCGGCAAGGAAAAACATTCTGCTGCTAAAACAAGAACGCCTGTACCAGACTTTGCTACAGAAAGTAATTTTTCTATCAGCGAAATTGAAGCAACTCGATCTAAACCTTGAAAAGGTTCTGTTAAAATAAGAAATTTTGGATTATAAAAAAGTTCACGAGCAAGAATCAATCTTTGTAACATTCCACCAGAAAGATTTGATGCTTTTTCAGTTAGGGAAATAGAAATATTAGCATCTGCAATGATTTTTTCGGCAACATTTTTTATTTCGGATGGAGCTTCGTAAATACCAGCTACTTCTTCCACCATTAAATCTGGGTTTGAACCGCGAAAAACTCTATTGAAAGGAATTATTCCTGTGCCAAAGCGGCGAATTATTTGTGGTGTAATTTTTTGTATTGCAATAGGTTTTTCTGTTCCAAAAGAAAATACTCCTTGGCATTTATCATCATACATTCCGGTAATAATATTTTCCAAAGTATTCATGCCACTTTCTTGCTGTCCTTTAATTAAACAGATTTCGCCACCATAAACTGAAAAAGATAAATTAAACAGAGCTGGACCGAATTTTGGTCTTGCGAATAAGTCCGTAACAGAAAAAATAGGTGTTTTAGAAGTTTTAAAAGAAATATTTTTTCGTTCTGAAAAAGTTGAAACTGGTAATAAAGCTTTATTCACCTCCTTTTCTTCTGGAATACCATGGTAAACTAATTCACCCTTTTTCAACACGGAAACTAGGTCGGAATATTCTAAAGCTTCTGAAATATTGTGGGTTATAATTAATATGCCTAAACCATTTGCAGTAAGTTTTTTTAGAGAACTATAAAAATTTTTACGTTGAATTTCGTCTAAGGCAGCACAAGGTTCGTCTAACAAAAGAAATTTTGGGTTTTGATACAAAGCAGCCAAGAAAGATATAAAAAAAATACCATCGGCACCTAATCCATATGCTTTTTTTGTGATATCTAAATTTAACCCGATATTATATTTTTTTAACAGTAAAGAAATATCCTTAAATGCTTTTTTTCTATTAATCAAACCAAGAATTTTGGGTGAATGAACAGGTTCAAAGCCTAAAACAATGTTTTCCCACAAAGTTAAGTTGTCTACAAAAACAGGTCGTTGGTGAACAATAGAAATACCTTTTTCTAAGGCATCTAAAGGCGAACTGAAAGAGGAAAGCTTATTTTCTACATAAATTTGCCCAGAAGAAGGTTTTTGTTTTCCACAAAGGATAGATGCTAATGTGGTTTTTCCTGCCCCATTTTCACCTAGCAATGTGTGAATAGTTCCTTGTTTTAGAACTAATGACACTTTTTTTAGAACAACTTTATTTGCAAAGTATTTAGAAATATTATCTAATCTAATTGTTTTCACGGTGAAGGTAATAAAAGTTGCCCGGATTTAATTGAATTCACAAGGTTCTTCATTTTTAGGCGAATATCTGCCGGAACAGTTTCGATATACAATGAATCATCTTGGACAAAATCTACATAACCTTCTGGGATTCCAACTGTTTCTGCTTTGCCAAATTCTAAAGAACCATCTAAAAAACGCAAAGTAATTTCTTTTGCCATTCTTTCTTGTGCCATTACAGAAGAAGAAACAATATATCCAGGTGCTTTACTGAATCCGTTGTCGTCAAACCATGTAATGTAAAAACCTAAATCTTTAGCTGAAGAAATAACTCCCTGAGAAGCACCACCACAAATTGGCAAAATTACATCTACCCCTTCTTTATATAGTGCTTTAGCCAATTCTGCACCTTTTGCTGCGTCGTACCAGTTTCCTACAATTCTAAATTCTACGGAACTATCAGGATTAGCTGCTTTAGCTCCTTCTATAAAAGAAGGAAGCAGTATTTCGTTCATTACGGGATATTCTTGAGCTGCAATAAAACCTAATTTTGGTTCTGGGTTGGCAAAGGGCAAATCTTCTGTATTAGCTGTAGAAATCAAAGCGGCAATATAGCCAGTAAGATATGCCTGTTCCCGTTGATTGTATCGAATTGTAGCAATACTTTTGTTACCTTCGTAAAAGGCATCCAGTATAATGAATTTCTGCTTAGGAAACTGAACTGTTAAAGGAGCAATTATGTCTGGCAAAGCAGGGTTTGAAGAAATAATTACGTCGTGTAATTCAGAAGCTGCTAAAGCTGTTATTTTTGAAGCCCATTCTGCCTGATTTGTTCCAGCTTCTAAAATTGTAATGTTGACTTTTTTTTCATCTTCAACATTTGAATTATATTCTTCTACTGCGGAAGTTACTCCCTGTGCTAGCATATTATATATAGGACTATCAGCCATGATTCCTGGAACAAAAACTGCAACTGATATTGTGTCTTTTTCGTTTTTTTTATTGCACCCTGTAAAAATAAAAATTAGGGAAAGAAAAAATGCAATGGGTAAAAAAAATTTTTTATTTTTCATATTAGCCTCTTTAAGAGTAAAGATAAAACTCAATTTGTGAAAATATTTAATTAATAACAGTCAAATTCAGTTCTAAGCTAAATATAGTTGTATATAAAACAAATGTCAAGCAAAGTTATTGTATATACGTTTAAGCAATTCTAAAGTGGCTTCTTTTTCTTCATCTGAAAAGCCATTATAACAAGTACTTAATAAATCCTTAGAAATCTCAAGCATTTTTTGGGTATAGGCTTTTCCTTTTTCGGAAAGAGAAATAAAAACAATACGATTATCTTTTTGATCAGAAACTCTTTCAACAAAACCATAATTTTCTAGCTTTCTAATAAGTACTGTAACTGTAGATTTATCACGATTCACTTTTTTTGCTAATTCAGTCATAGAAATAGAATCTTGAACTGAAAGTTGATACATAATATTTCCATGAGAAGAAGATAGATTTTTAAATCCTTCCTCGTTTAATTTATTTTGCAAATAATCTGATACTTTGGAATGAATATTTGAAATTAGAGTCAAAAGCTTATTCGTCTTATAATTTTCCATAATAGCAATATAACACAAATAAACTTAATTGACTATGTATCTATTTTATTATTATATTATTATATGCTTTTATTTTATTTTAAGAAGAATTTTTGCGATGGCTGGGATAATATGTTTTTGTTACTCCTCGCCAATGTTATTAGTTTAGCATTGTGTACTCTCACTTTTTTTGGTGTTAGTATTACTTTAAGTACAAATCCATTTTTGGGAATCATTATTCTTGTTACAGGAATTTGTATAATTACCACATCTATTTTTGCTTTTGGTGGAATAAGTGCAAAAATAGCAGATTTTAAATCTGTTTCTCTAAAGTCTTATTTTTCAGAATATAAAAATCCTTCTCTCTGGAAAGATGGTTTGCTATTTGGACTAATGTCTGCCTTGATTTTTATTGTTGCAATACTCGGAATACCATTTTACTTAAAAGCGGATGATTTTTTTGGACCGCTTCTTGCAGCTGTATTATTTTGGCTTGTATTTGTTTGCTTGATTTCTTTGCAGTGGTTTTTGCCTATCCGTTCTTTGATGAAAAACAGTTTTGGTAAATGCCTAAAAAAATGCTTTATCATATTTTTTGATAATGTAGGTTTTTCCATGGCAGTATTTCTTTACAGCCTAATTATGATGATTATTTCATTTTTTGTTTTTTTCATTTTACCTGGTTTTGCAGGAATTGTTTTGGCCCATGTAAATGCACTAAGATTACGGCTTTATAAATATGATTGGTTAGAAGAACATCCTGAGATTGCAAATACCAAAGCTAGAAAAAATGTTCCTTGGGAAACATTGATAGAAAAAGATAAAGAAACTCTAGGACCTCGTGGGTTTAAAAGTTTTATCTTTCCTTGGAAACAATAATTTTTTGAAATAGATTTTATAAAAAAAAAGCAGCCCTGAAAGTTTTTGCTTTAACAAAAACTTAGGCTGCTTTTTTTATTATACAATATTACTATTCTGGGTTACTTACATTTCTACCGTACAAAGCTCCCATGCGTTTAAGCCAAGCAGCAGACTTTTCATCAAACATTTCTGGTGTCATACGCCAAATCCAGTTTTTTCCGTCTGAAGTTGAAGGAGTATTTATGCGACCTTCTTCGCCAACAGCGTAAACGTCTTGTAGAGGAATAACTGCAAATTTTGCCACAGATGAAAAAGCTAGTTGCACAAGATGTGGACAAAGAGTTTCTCGTGTTAATGCGTTTTCGTCACCAGTGATATATTCACTAATCAGTTTAATTTCTGCATCGGAAGCTTTATCTAGCCAACCTTGCATTGTATCGTTATCATGGGTTCCTGTGTAAACAACACAATTTGGTGTATACATATGAGGAAGGAAAGCATTTACGAACCCTTCTTTTCCTGCTTCATTAATATCAAAGGCAAACTGAAGAATTTTCATTCCTGGTAGCTCAAAATCATCACGTAACTTGCGAACACCTTCGGTAATAAGTCCAAGGTCTTCTGCCACAATTGGAATATCTCCAAGTTTTTCTTTAATAACTTCAAATAAAGCATGATCAGGCCCAGGAATCCATTTTCCGTTAATTGCAGTTTCTTCTCCAGCAGGAACAGACCAATATGCTTCAAATCCGCGGAAGTGGTCTATGCGAATAAAATCAACAACTTTTAGCATGGCTTGAATACGAAGAACCCACCAGTGATAGTTTTCTTTTTTCATAGCATCCCAGTCATATAAAGGGTTACCCCAAAGTTGTCCAGTGGCACTAAAATAATCAGGTGGAACACCAGCAACAGCAGTTGATTTTCCGTTTTTGTCTAATTGGAAAAGATGTTGATTTGCCCAAACGTCAGCAGAATCAGCAGCAACGAAAATTGGAATGTCGCCAATGATTGAAATACCTTTTTTGTTAGCATAATTTTTTAACGCATACCACTGAGTGAAGAAGAAAAACTGAATTACTTTGTGAATTTCAGATTCCTTTACATGGGATGCGTGCCAAGCGGAAACAGTTTTTGGATCATGGGAAGCTAAATCTTGAGGCCAATAATTGCTCCACATGGCACCAAATTTGTCTTCTTCTTGTGCTTTTGCATCGTAAAATTCTTTGATGCTCATAAAAATACTGTAGTTATCTAACCAACTAGCTGAATCATTTTTAAAAGCCTCAAAAGCAGCTCTATCAGTTGAGTTTGCGGTGTCAAGAAAATGTTCTGCTGCTTTTTTTAGTACAGGAATTTTCCACCAAACAACTGAACCATACTGAATAGGTCCATCTGTTTTTATATATTCAGGGGGAACAATAGAAGCTGCTTCAGCCCAGCCTCGTTCAACCAAATCATCTAAATCAATCATAAGAGGATTGCCTGCAAAGGTTGAAAAAGAAGCGTAAGGTGAATCTCCATATCCTGTTGGACCAATGGGCAAGATTTGCCATAAAGTTTGACCAGCAGATGAAAGCCAATCAACAAATTTATAGGCTTGTTTGCCGATTGTTCCGATACCGGGTGTTTCCGGCAAAGAAGTTGGATGCAGCAAAATGCCGCTTGCTCTAGATAAATTCATATCTTCCTCACAAAAAATAGTAAAAGAGTAACTTCAATATTTTATCATAGTTTTTTTTACTACACAAGTTTTAAAATTTTTTGTAATAAAAAATACTAATAAATAAGACAGACTTTAAAAATGAAAAAGGAATGAAGTTGTTGGTTGTTCTGGTTCTAGCTTTTTTTGTGTTTTGATACTATTATTTTTTTTAAAAACTGATATAATTCATAAATTATGGAAGGAATAATATGATAAAGAACAAATTAAAAGCAATAATTCCTGCAGTGATATTGATAATTGCCAGTTTAGCTGGAATAAATCTGGGGAATTTTATAGATACAAATCAGGAACCCCTTGTTGAAAGTCAAATAAACCAAAGTGTTATTGATTCCATAGAAGAAGTTGAAAATGAATCTACACAAGAAAAAGTTTCTTTGGAGGGAAACTATTATTCAAAAGAAGAAGTGGCTTTGTTTATCCATAAATATAATCGTTTACCAAACAATTATATTACTAAATCTCAGGCAAGAGATTTGGGTTGGGAAGGTGGCTCTGTAGAAGAAGTTGCACCTGGAAAAAGTATTGGAGGCGACACTTTTAAAAATCTGGAAGGAAAGCTACCTAAAAAAACAGGACGAACCTATAAAGAATGTGATATAGATACTTTAAATAAAAAATCCAGAGGAGCCAAAAGAATTGTTTTTTCCAATGACGGATTGATTTATTATACAGACGATCATTATGAAACATTTTTGCTTCTTTATGGAGAAGAGTGATGAAGGTAAAAATAAGCTTATTTTTTGCCTTTACAGAAAAAGATGTGCATAAAAAATTAGCAAAAGCTTTGAATTTTCCTGATTATTACGGAAATAATCTAGATGCATTGTGGGATTTGTTGTTAGAACCCCATGAACCTTGGGATATTGAATTTACAAGGTGCAAAGCTTACACCAAAAGAAATAAAGATTCATTAAATCGATTTAAAGAAGTTTTTTCCGAAGCAAAGGAAAACGGTGCAAAAGTAAATGTTTCTTTTGTTGATTAGTTAATTTTTAGTCAGTCATTGATGTATTAATTTTTTTTTAGTAAGATTATTTTATAAAATTTTCAGGAGTATATAATGAAAAAACGATTAAGTTTAATTTTTATTTCACTAGCTTTTATATTTTTGTTTACAGGATGTGAAAAAAAAGATTCAAATGTAGAATTCAAAGTTGGAATAATTCAGTTGGTGGAGCATAAAGCATTAACTTCTGCACGACAAGGTTTTATTGATGGTTTAGCAGAAAGTGGCTATGTGGAAGGTCAAAACATTGCAGTTGATTATAATAATGCCCAAGGTGAACAAGCAAATTGTGTTACTATTGCTCAAAAGCTAATTAATAACAAAAATGATATTATTTTAGCTATTGCAACTCCAGCAGCTCAAGCTGTAGCAAATCTAACAAAATCAATTCCAGTGGTAATAACTGCTGTTACAGATCCAGCTTCTGCAAAATTGGTTGCTTCAAATGAAGTTCCTGGTGGAAATGTAACAGGAACTTCAGACTTGACACCAGTAAAAGCACAGATTGAATTGATAAAAAAAATTATTCCCCAGATTCAGACAGTAGGTCTATTGTATTCTTCAAGTGAACAAAATTCAAAGTTTCAAATTGAAATTGCAAAGCAAACCTGCGATTCCTTGGGAATAAAATATCTTGAAGGAAGTGTTACTAGTTCAAATGATATTCAACAGGTTGCAGAAAGTTTAATAAAAAAAGTAGATGCTATTTATGTTCCTACTGATAATACTGTTGCATCTGCAATGGCTACAGTAACTTTAGTTGCAAATGAAGATAAAAAACCTATTTTCTGTGGCGAAGAAGCACTCTTAGAACAAGGGGCATTAGCTACATACGGAATAGATTATTATCAGTTAGGAAAACAAACTGCAACACAAGCTATTTCAATTTTGCGAGGCGAAAAAAAACCTGCGGAAATGCCAATAGAATATCAGAATAATCTAAAATTTTCTGTAAATATGGAAGTAGCAAAACTGCTTGGAATAGAGATTCCAGAGGATTTAATTAATTTTGAATAATAACAAAAAAATTTGTAAAGTTATTTAAATTCTATTGACTTAATATATAATCTTTTATATATAGTAAAGAATATACAGTAAAGTTAAAGTAATCTTTACTGTAATAAGGAGTCACAAGATGAAATTATTAAAATCTTTTGTGTGTGTATGCTTCATGGTGCTACTTTGTAGTGGTGCTGTGTTTGCACTTGGTCAAAGTGATAAGAGTGCATCTGAAGAAGGTACTTATAAAATTGGTGTAATCCAATTAGTTGAACATGTTGCATTAGATGCTTCTTACAAAGGTTTTGTAGACGGTCTTGCAGAAGAAGGCTTTATTGATGGAGAAAATATTTCTATCGATTATCAGAATGCCCAAGGTGAACAAGCAAACTGTGTTACAATTGCACAAAAATTGGTAAATGATAAAGCTGATTTAATTTTAGCTATTGCAACACCAGCTGCTCAAGCAGTTGCTGCTCAAACAAGAACAATTCCTATTTTGATTACTGCAGTTACAGACCCAGCTTCTGCAAAATTAGTTGCTTCAAACGAAGCTCCTGGTGGAAACGTTACAGGAACATCAGACTTAACACCTGTTGAAGAACAGATGAAGTTGATTAAGCAAATTGTTCCTTCTGCAAAGAAAATTGGATTTTTATACTGTTCTAGCGAACAAAATTCAAAATTCCAGATAGATATTGCAAAGGATATTTGCGATGAATTAGGTCTTGAATATGCAGATTACACTGTTTCTAATTCCAACGAAATTCAGCAAGTTGTTCAGAGTATGGTTGGAAAAGTGGACGCAATTTATACACCAACAGATAATATGATTGCTGCTGGTATGGCAACAGTTGCAATGGTTGCTGTTCCTGCAAAAATCCCTGTATTTGCTGGTGAAGAAGGAATGACCTCTATTGGTGGTGTTGCAACCTACGGAATAAACTATTACGAACTTGGAAAACAAACAGCAAAACAGGCTGTAGCAATTTTGCGTGATGGAAAAAATCCTGCAGAAATGCCTATTGAATATTTGGCAACTTGCGACTTATTTGTAAACGAAGAAATGGCAAAATCAATTTCTCTTGAATTGCCAGAAGAAATTAAAGCTCAACTTAAATAAGTTTAATCTTTAGGATTTTAAGCCGAAACATACAAGCGTATGTTTCGGCTTTTTTTGTGATGACATAATTAGTAAAATTTGCTAACATATATAAAATATTGATTAAGGATTAATTATGAGTAGTATATTACTTGCCATACAAGGCGCTGCATCTCAAGGTGTTTTGTGGGGAATAATGACATTAGGTTTGTATATTACATACAAAGTATTGGATTTTGCTGATTTGACAGTTGACGGAAGTTTTGCTCTAGGTGGTGCAGTTAGTGCAACACTTCTTGTTAATGGAATGAATCCCTTGCTTTCTCTTTTAGCAGCCTTTGTTGCAGGCGGGCTTTCAGGAATTGTAACTGGACTTTTGCATACAAAGTTAAAGATTCCTGGAATTTTGGCCGGTATTTTGACAATGACCGCCTTATATTCAATTAACATCAGAATTATGGGACAGGCAAACATTCCTTTGTTGGGAATAGATACACTCATGTCAAATATTGAAGTAAAAATGAGCTTAAATCGTACCATTAGTTCTCTTTTATCAGGAGTAATTTTTTCAACTGTTATAATAATTGCTTTGTATTGGTTTTTTGGAACAGAACTAGGAAGTTCAATCAGAGCAACAGGAAATAATGAACGCATGGTTAGAGCTCAGGGTGTTAATACAGACACTATGAAAATAATAGGTCTTATGATTTCAAATGGTCTTGTATCCTTGTCTGGAGCCTTAGTTGCTCAAAGCCAAGGTTATGCAGATGTTGGTATGGGAACAGGTACAATTGTTATCGGACTAGCTTCAATTATTATTGGTGAAGTAATTTTTGGAAAACGCTTTGCTTTTTGGTATATTCTACTTTCAGTTGTACTAGGTTCAATTATTTATCGTATTATTATTGCAGTTGTTTTACAAATGGGACTTAAATCCACAGACTTAAAACTTTTAACAGCTATTGTTGTTGCTGCTGCCCTTGCATTGCCAGTGTTAAAATTAAAGCGTCCAAAGAAAAAACAAGTATTACCTCAGGAGGCAAAATAATGCTTAAGTTGGTTAATATTTCTAAAACATTTAATCCAGGTACTATAACCGAAAAAAGAGCTTTAAAAAATATAAATCTAGAGCTAAAAGAAGGTGATTTTGTTACAGTAATTGGTGGAAATGGTGCAGGAAAATCTACACTTTTAAATTTAATTGCTGGTGTTCATTTATCAGATACTGGTTCAATTCATTTGGATGGAACAGATATTACCATGTGGAAAGAACATCTTAGAGCAAAATTTCTTGGTAGAGTGTTTCAGGATCCTATGATGGGAACAGCTGCAAACATGGAAATTGAAGAAAATCTTGCCTTAGCATATCGTCGTGGAAAAAAAAGAACTTTGGGTTGGGGAGTTACCAACGAAGAAAAGAAACTTTACAAAGAACTTTTGGCTTCATTGGACTTGGGTCTTGAAAACAGAATGACATCAAAAGTAGGATTACTTTCAGGAGGTCAACGCCAAGCATTAACTTTGCTTATGGCCACTTTGCAAAAACCAAAATTATTGTTGCTAGATGAACACACTGCTGCCTTAGACCCAAAAACTGCAGCTAAAGTTCTTGAACTAACGGAAGAAATTATTGCACGAGATAACCTAACCTCGTTTATGGTAACCCATAATATGAAAAATGCTATTCGCTACGGAAATAGATTAATTATGATGAGCGAAGGTAATATTATCTACGATGTTTCTGGCGAAGAAAAAAAGAATCTTAAAGTAGAAGACTTGTTAGAAAAGTTCAAAGTTGCAAATAGCGAAGGACTAACTAACGACAGAATGCTTCTTTCATAAACAAAGCATTATATTAGGAGCATGCTATGATTGGAATAATTACTGCAATGGATTTAGAAATGGATACTTTTGCAAAAGAAATTCAAGATGTAAAAGAAACAAAACTTTGCGGTAGAAAGTTTTTGCAGGGAAAATTATTTGGTAAAGATGTAGTGTTGGTTGTTTCTGGAATTGGAAAAGTAAATGCGGCAGTAACAACTCAAATGCTTGTGGATAACTTTTCTGTAAAAAAAATAATTCATACTGGTGTAGCAGGTGGGCTTGCTCCAGAATTACGTCCAGGAGATGTGGTTGTTGCTTCTGCTTTAGTTCAGCATGATTTTGACACAACAGAATTTGGTGATCCAAAAGGGCTTGTTGCTGGTTTTTGTTCAGTTGATATGGAGCCAGATCAAGAGCTTTTTCAATCAATATTTGAATCATGCAAAAAAGTAATTGCCTCTGATTCAGAAGAATGGCAAGTTATAAAAGGTCGAGTTGCAACAGGAGATCAATTTATTGCAAGTAAAGAAAAATCTTTGGAGATAAGAGATTTTTTTGATGCTGCCGCCTGTGAAATGGAAGGAGCTGCAGTTGCACAAGTTGCATTGATAAATCAAATACCTTTTGTTGTGCTGAGAGCAATTTCAGACAACGCTTCTACTGGAGCAAAAATAGATTATCGTACCTTCCGAGAAAAAGCAATTCAACGAACAGTAAAGATTTTGCAGGAATATTTGAAATAAATTAAAAGGCATTTTTTGCAATCTGTAAAAAGAAAAGTTGTCGGTTTTATGAACTGGCAACTTTTTTTTTATCAGTAAATTAATGAAAAAAAGTACTAATTACTTAGGATATGTAAATGATTTTCTACAAGACTTCCCTCTTTTGCGAAAGGTATTGTTTTGAAAAACCTTAATCACCAAAACAAGTAGGGTATAAAGGTTATAATAAGAAATTGGTGCTGATAGAAATCTCATCATTCACGAAATATTTTTTTCGAAGTTTTGGGTTTTTCCTATTTTATGTGTGAAAATGTGATATAATTTTTCCACTAGTTTTTAATGGGAGAAAAAATGAATTATTGTAAAGTTCAAGTAGGATGTTTGTTGATTGTAATTTATGTTACTATAAATTATTTTAGAGAATGTAAAAAATATCAAAAAAATTTAAATAGTACCTTCTTTGATGAATTATTAATATTTACGATTTTTTGTATTTTATTTGATGGAATTACAGCCGTAACAGTAAATTATCTTGATGTTGTAAATTTAACGCTAAATAAAATTTTACATATGTTGTATTTAATCTCCTTAGATACTGTTATCTATATGATTTTTGGTTTTTTCTTAAAAGCACTAGGTGGTTCTTTAAAAAAAAGATCAAAGATTTTGTTTTCCCTTCCGTATTTAATATTTGTTTTTATAGTAATTGCAAATATTAATGATTTGGAATTCAGACAAGGAACTTGGACAAATTATTCTATGGGAATTGCAGCGTACACTTGTTTTGCTTCTGTAGGAGTTTATTTATTTTTTATGGTTTTAGCTGTAGTTAAACGTTGGAACTATATAGAAACAAATAAACGCTGGAATATTCTTATGTTTATAGTCTGTGCGGGAGGAATTGCTATTATACAAGGAATTTTTCCAGAGATTTTAATGACAAGTGTTATTGTAACACTTTTTATTATTTGTATTTATATGAATCAAGAAGATCCCATACACGAAGAAATATCTAAATATCATGATGAAATGGTAATGGGTTTTGCAACTCTTGTAGAAAGTAAAGATGGTAGCACAGGTGGGCATATTAAAAGAACTTCTGCATACGTAAATCTTTTGGCAACTGAATTAAAAAATCGTGGTCTATATAAAGAAATTTTGACTAAAGATTATATTTCGAATTTATGTATGGCAGCACCTATGCATGATATTGGAAAAATTGGGGTACCTGATATTATTCTTCAAAAGCCTTCTCGTTTAACAGATGAAGAATATGAAATTATCAAAAATCATTCTTCTGTAGGTGGGAAATTAGTAGAAGAAACTTTTGGTCATCTTGGAAATAAAGAATATACTCAAATGGCATTTCAAGTAGCAAAATATCATCATGAAAAATGGAACGGAAAAGGATATCCAGAAAAGCTATCAGAGAAGGAAATTCCACTTTGTGCAAGAATTATGGCGGTGGCAGATGTTTTTGATGCTGTATCAGAAAAACGTTGTTACAGAGATGCTATGCCTATAGAACAATGTTTTGAAATAATAAAAAATGGCAGAGGTCAAGATTTTGATCCAATTATTGTAGATGTTTTTTTAGATGTTAAAGATAAAGTTGTTAGAATTCACAACAAAATTTTAAAAGAAAAAATAAGCTAAAGATAGATTTATTGAAAATTTTTTGTTTTATTAAGTTTAAAATTCCAAGCAAACTACAAGGCTTTACCCTAATACTATTTTTCTATATAATAACAATATTATGAGTGAGAAAAAAGAAACACAAAAATTGACCCATTGGGCAGATCAAACTGCCGAAAAAATCATCCGTGAACGTGGAGACTTAGAACTTTATACTTGTGCATCTGGAATTACTCCTTCCGGTACGGTCCATATTGGAAACTTTAGAGAAATTATTTCTGTAGACTTAGTTGTGCGAGCATTAAAAGATCGAGGTAAGAATGTTCGTTTTATTTATTCTTGGGATGACTACGATGTTTTCCGAAAAGTTCCAAAAAATATGCCAAAAGCAGATGAGCTTGAAAAACATTTACGATTTCCTATTACAATGGTACCAGATCCATTTGAAAGAGATGAATCTTATGCACGACATCACGAAGTTGATGTAGAATCTACCCTCCCTTTAGTGGGAATAAAACCAGAATTTTTGTATCAAGCTGAAAGATATCGTTCTCATATGTATGATGAAGGCATGAAAATTGCTTTACAGAATCGAGAACGAATAAAAGATTGTCTAAATCGTTATCGTGATGACGCTCATAAAATTCCACCAGAAGAAGAATACTGGCCTGTTTCAATTTTCTGCGAAAATTGTAGTCGTGATACAACAGTTTTAGATGGTTATGATGGAGAATATGGATTAACTTACCACTGTACTGAATGTGGTAATGCAGAAACTGTGGATATTCGTAAAGCAACTGGAGTAAAATTAGGTTGGCGTGTTGACTGGCCAATGCGATGGAAACATGAGAAAACTTTATTTGAGCCTGCTGGAAAAGACCATCATAGTCAGGGTGGTTCATTTGATACAGCACGCTTAGTATCTGATGAAATATATGGGTGGCCTGCTCCTGTAACTTTCCGTTACGATTTTATCGGGACAAAAGGTAAACCTGGAAAAATGTCATCTTCCAGTGGTGAAGTAATTGCCTTACCAGATGTATTGCGCTACTATCCACCAGAAATTGTTAGATATATGTTTGCAGGAACTCGCCCTAACACTGAATTTTCCATCAGTTTTGATCTTGATGTTTTAAAAACCTACGAAGACTACGATAAAACTGAGCGAATTGCTTGGGGCGTAGAAAAAGCTAAAAACGAAGATGTGTATGCAAAGGAACGACGTATTTATGAGCTATCTCAGGTTGAAGGAATGCCAGAAGTCATGCCTTATCAAATGCCTCTACGACATCTTTGCAATTTACTTCAAACAAATTCTGGTAACATAGATGCAGTAATTGAATCCTTACCAGACGTTAAACCTGAGCAAATTGAAAAGTTACGAACTCGCTGTGAATGTGCTTGGCACTGGATAACAGAATGTGCTCCAGAAGATTTTCGTTTTGCTTTAAGATCAGATGGTTCAAAGGCAGATATTCAAGGTGCAAAATTAGAAGCCATTCGTAAGATTTATACACAAGTATTACCAATTATGGATACCTTGGAAGAAAAGCCCCTTTCAGAAGCAGTTTATGCTGTTGCCCAAGAATGTGAACTTGAACCAAAGGCTTTGTTTCAAGCTGTTTATCAAGCTCTTATCGGAAAAGACGCAGGACCTAGACTTGCTAGTTTTATGAAAATTATTGGTAAAACTCGTTTGGAAACTATCCTTAGCGTGTATATGTAGCGTAACCTTGATGTCCTTCTTGTTGTTCCTTTATTAACAAGAAGGACATAACTTGGTGTAAAAATACAAAATTACTTGAACAAAAAAATATATGGTAATCTAAAAATATGGATGTCTCAGTTATTATTGTTAATTATAACACAAAAGAATTACTAAAAAACTGCTTAAATTCCATCTATAAACAAACAAAAGATATTGAATTTGAAGTTATTGTTTCTGATAATGGATCTGTAGATGGCTCTATCGAAATGGTTAACACAAGTTTTCCACAGGTTATTCTTATAGAAAATAATGCAAATTTGGGCTTTGGAACAGCAAATAACAGAGGACTAAAGGTTGCAAAGGGTAAATATATTTTCTATTTGAATAGCGATACTATTTTATTAAACAATGCTATAAAGTATTTCTTTGATTATTGGGAAAATTCAACAGAAAAAGAAAAAATTGGTGCTTTAGGCTGCAACCTTGTAGACGAAAATATGAAAATAACTCATTCATACGAGAAGTTTCCTGATTGTGATAAAATTATAAAAAACTTAGTTAGAGCAAATTATGGTTTAATGAAAGAGTTTTTTTTGCAAATATTCAAAAACAAAAAAAAACAAGAATTAATTCAAAAAAAGAATATAGAAAAAAAAATAGGGGAAGTTGATTATATTTGTGGTGCTGACTTGTTTTTATTAAATAATGATTTTGCTTTATTTGATGAAAAAATATTTTTGTATGTCGAAGAAGTAGATTTACAATACAGATTAATGAAAAATGAAAAAAAGCGTTTATTAATTGACGGTCCTTTGATTATTCATTTAGAAGGTAAAGCTTCAAAAAAAAATAAGACACAACCTTTTCCTACGATAACAAATTTTTCTTCAAGATGTAATAATATTTCTTTGGTTTACTATTTTAGGAAAAATATTTCTAGATATAAAGCCTTTTTAGTAAAGGTTGGAATTTTATTTTTGTGGCTGAATCCTTTAGTTATTAATTTTACAAAAAAGTCTATTTTAGATTTAATTCGACGATAATGGATATAAATCTTCTAATCATCATCTAGTAATTATAGTATCTTTTTAAAACATGATATATAATAGTATCATGAGTTTATGCCCAAAAGAAATTTCTTTGTATATTGCAAATTTAGCATATAAATGTGGTGGTACAGAATCTTATGCTGCCAACTTAATTGAAGCTCTTCAAAACATATATCCTGAAAGTTCAATTTTTATAATCACTGAATATTGGAAAAAAACAGTAAAATTAGATAGTTCCATGATGGCAGCTACTCTAAACGAAATTTATGGAACAAAAATAATTGAAAAAAATATTTCAGTTGATTATATTAAATCAAGTGTACAAAGAGGAAGATTTGAAAACTTTCTTTTTCAAAGGAAATTACACGCAAAAACAAGAAAAAAAGACTTATTTTTTTATTGTTCGAGAGGTTTATTAACAGGAAAAGCAAAAAAAAACATAGCGATTATTCATTTTCCACCGGATAAAAAAGTTACTTTTCCTTTCTACAAAAAATTCCCTTTTTTCAAGATTTTTGCAAAGCTAACAGATAAACATTTTTTTGAACGATATGATTTCTTTTTGCCTAATTCAAACTTTACTTCTTATTGGTTAAAAGAAATTTGGGCTATTCCAGAAGAAAAAATTAAAGTGTTATATCCTCCAGTTAATTTTGTAAATGTTCAAGCTCAAAAAAAACTTGGTTCAATTTTTGTTTGTAGCCGAATCGAACCTTCAAAAAAAATTGAAGAAATTATACGGGCATTTTTATCCTCTGAAAAATTAAAAGAACGTTGTATTTTAATAATTGCTGGTTCAATAAAAGGTGAATCTGTTAGCTATAGAAATCACTTAGAATCAATTTCACCTTTGGTAAGGTTTGTATTTGAACCAACTTGGAAAGAAATTGAAGAACTATATGCTGAATCTACTTTTTTTTGGCATGCAAAAGGGTTTCAAGAAACAAATCCTTATTTGATGGAACATTTTGGAATTACTCCCATAGAAGCTATGAGTGCTGGTTGTATTCCGGTGGTTATAAATAAGGGTGGTCTCGCAGAGATTGTTACATCAGATTGTGGATTTAGATGGAATACATTAGAGGAACTTGTGCAATTTACTGAATTTGTTTTAGCTGAGCCAGAAAAAGTAGAATCCTTTAGTAAAGCTAGTATAGAAAAGTCAAAAGAGTTTTCTGTTCAAGTTTATACAGAATCTTTGGCAAAGCTGTTAAAACAGTTATAAGGGAAATAAAATGATTAAAAGACTGTTTCGCAGAATTTTAGCAGAAGGAAGGCTTTGGTTACCAGTTACTAAGGGGAAAATTGCAGAAGATGTGGTAATATCTCTTACTTCTTATCCAGCACGGTTAAAAAATCTACATTTAGTAATACGTTCTTTGTTACATCAAAGTATTAGACCTAAAGAAATAGTTTTGTATCTTGGAACTGACACTAAGGAAACAGATATTCCAAAAAGCTTAAGAAAACTCGAAAAGTATAATTTTTCAATAAAAACAGGCTATCCAGATGTAAAACCTCATAAAAAATATTTGTTTGCAATGAAAGAATATTCTAAAGATGCAATCATCACGATTGATGATGATATTCTTTACGATAAAAATTTTGTAAAAGATTTATACCTATGCCACAAAAAGTTTCCAAAATGTGTGTGCAGTCGGCGAGTTCACTGCATGAAAAAGAATGAAGATGGAACTATAAAGCCATATAATCAGTGGGAATGGGAATGTACGGACATAAAAGAACCATCTCATCAGTTATTTTCCACAGGTTGCGGAGGAGTTTTATATCCAGCAAATATTTTTCCAGAAGAAGCATTTGATATAGATGCTATAAAAACACATTGTTTTAGTACGGATGATATATGGTTGAAATTTATGGAATTAAAAACAGATACAAAGGTAGTTTTCACAGATTCTAAAATAATTCATCCGCTTACTGTACGAAATACCCAAGGATCTGCTCTTATGCATACAAATATAGCTGGAGAAAATCGTAACGATATTAATATTCGTGCTATGGAATCCTTTACAGGAATAAATCTTGCAGATTATTGTAGTAGCAAGGACTAAAGCATAAGCGAAGAGGAATTTAGATGAATATTACAGTTGTAGGTACAGGATATGTGGGTCTTTCTATTTCTGTTCTTTTAGCTCAGCATAATAACGTTGTTGCTTTGGATATTGTAAAAGAAAAAGTTGACCTAATTAATCAAAAAAAATCACCTATTGTAGACAAGGAAATACAGGAGTTTTTATTAAAACCTTTGTCGCTAAAGGCAACAACCAACATTCAAGAAGCTTATTCAAATCCAGATTTTATTATAATTGCAACACCCACAGATTACGATACAGAAAAAAACTTTTTTAATACTTCTTCCGTAGAATCTGTAATTCAACAAGTTCAAGACTTTTGTCCACAAGCCACTGTTGTAATCAAATCTACAATTCCTGTTGGATTTACTCAGAGTATGTGTAAAAAATATCCTGAGCTAGAAATAATGTTTTCTCCAGAATTTTTGAGGGAAGGCAGGGCTTTGTACGACAATTTACATCCTTCTAGGATTATTGTTGGGGATACAACAGAAAAAGCAAAGGTTTTTGCAAATCTTCTATTACAAGGTGCAGAGAAAAAAGATATTCCCACTTTATTTATGAAAAGTACAGAAGCTGAAGCTGTAAAACTTTTTGCAAACACATATTTAGCCCTGCGTGTGGCATATTTTAACGAATTAGACACATACGCAGAGCTTCGTGGCTTAGATACAAAAGCTATAATCGATGGAGTAAGTCTTGACCCAAGAATCGGTAATCATTACAACAATCCTTCTTTTGGTTACGGAGGATATTGTTTACCAAAGGATACTAAACAGTTAAAAGCAAATTTTAGCACAATACCAGAAAATTTAATTTCTGCAATCGTAGATTCAAATGATACTAGAAAAGACCATATTGCAAATATGATATGTAAAAAAAATCCCGAGGTTGTTGGAATTTTTCGCTTAACCATGAAAGCTGGTTCAGATAATTTTAGAGCTTCAGCAATTCAAGGTATAATACAACGATTGGTAACAAAAAATATATCAGTTTTAATTTACGAACCAACACTTTTAGAAAAAGAGTTTAACGGAATTCCTGTTGAAAAAGACCTTAACAAATTCAAAAATAGCTGCGATGTTATTATTGCAAATAGACTTTCTGAAGAAATAAAGGATGTGGCAGAAAAAGTTTACACGAGAGATTTATATAGCCGAGATTAAATTCTAAAGTAAAAGAATATATTTCTGGACGCTAAAAATTATTAGTGATAAAATACCATAGGTTTGTAGAAAATGAAACAGATAGTTTTTATAACAACCCATAATTGGCAAACTAAGCGACTTGGTGGTTTTCACAAATTTGCAGAGGCTACAGCTGCAAAAGGAATGGAAACTATATTTTTTAGCTTTCCGAGACCTTATTATGGTTATTTCATGAAACGAGAGCAGCTTAATCCAAGTGTATTACGAACATTAACAAAAGGAAGTGTCTATAACCTTGAAACAGGTGGTTCTATTTTTAACGTGACTTTTCCTACTTTTAGGTTGCCGGATGGATTTGGAAAAATTCTGCCAAATTCCTTGATGAATTTTTTACTGAAACTTTCTTTGGGTTCATTTAAAAGATTTGCAAAAAAGAATTTTCCCCAAGCAGAGTGTTTTGTGTTTGAATCTTGTGAAGGTGTTATTTTTGTAGATAAAATAAAAAAATTATTCCCCAAGGCAAAAATTATTTATCGCCCGTCGGACCCAATGGTTTACGCTTCTGTTCCAGAAAGAGTAAAAAAAATGGAACAGAATATTCTTTTAAAAGCAGACATGAATTTAATTGTAAACCAAGAAGGTTTAGATGCATACCGTAAACAAATTCCAGATTTTGATTCAAAAGTAAAGTATAAAATACTTTCTAACGGAATTGATTTAGATTCTTACAAAAAAGAATATCCAGTTCCAGAAGAATTAAAATGTGGAAATACTGTTTTGTATGTTGGAGCTTGGGGGGTGGAATGGCCACTTTTATTTAAAGCAGCTTTTGAAACTCCTGAATATAACTATGTTGTGGTTTGCCCAAATTATCCACCAGAAAAGGTGATTCAACAAGCTAAAACCTATAAAAATATAATCTATGTTCCTGGAATTTCTCCTACTCAGGTACCAGCTTGGATTACAAATTGCCAAGTTGTAATGGTTCCTTACGAAACTGATTTTTACAAAGATCGTCCCTTAGGAATTACAGCAAAGTATTATCAAGCAATGGCTGCAAAAAAACCAATTGTTGCATATCACGATACACCTAAACTTTTAGATGCAGGCGTAGCAGTAACATATTCTTACGAAGACTTTATTTCTGCTGTTAAACAAGGAATGATAACTAAAACAAAAGAGTATAGCTTTGATCTTAAAGGCAGAGAATGGAGTACCGTAACAGATATTTTCATTGACGAAGTTTTTTTGTAATAGTAGAATTAAAAAGGAGTTGAATTATGAGCCTATCCATTGTAGTTCCCTGTTATAACGAAGAAGAGGCAATTCCTGTTTTTTATGATGCTATAACCTTAGTAATGAATAATTTATTATCTGAAAACAAAATTAATTCATATGAAGTAATTTTTGTGGATGATGGTTCAAAAGATAAAACCCTTGAAGTATTACGTTCTTTAAGAGAAAAAGATAATCATATTAAATATTGCAGTTTTTCTAGAAATTTTGGCAAAGAGGCGGCTTTACTTTGTGGATTAAAAGAATCCACAGGAAGTTATGTTGTTACAATGGATGTGGATTTACAAGATCCTCCAAGTTTAATTCCAGAAATGTTTCAAGTTGTTACAGAACAAGGTTTTGACTGTGCAGGCACAAGACGAGTCACAAGAAAAGGAGAGCCACCTATAAGATCCATGTTTGCCAAAATGTTCTATAAGCTAATGCGAGCTTTTACAGATATAGAAGTGGTAGATGGAGCCAGAGATTTTAGGTTAATGACACGTAATATGGTGGATTCAATAATTGGAATGCCTGAAAGAAGCCGTTTTTCCAAAGGTATTTTTCCTTGGGTAGGTTTTAAGACAAAATGGTTTGAATACGAAAATATTGAACGCAGTGTAGGAAAAACAAAATGGTCTTTTTGGTCACTGTTTTTGTATTCTCTTGATGGAATTACCGCTTTTTCCACAAAACCCTTGGTATTAGCCAGTATTTTGGGAATATTATCTCTTTTTATAGCTTTTTGTATGGTAATTTTTATTATTGTGCGAAAATTGGTTTTTGGTGACCCAACGGCTGGCTGGCCCTCTTTAGTTTGTATAATTCTTACAGTTGGAGGAATTCAGCTTTTTTGTACTGGCGTTTTAGGTCAGTATTTAGCAAAAATATATACCGAAGTTAAACAACGTCCACATTATATAATAAGGGAAAAAACAGATGACTAAAAAAAGCAAAACTATAATATTATCGCTTTCAGTTATAGTAGGAATGGGTTTTATTTTATTTATTATTCCTCCAGTTACAAAAGCAATTTTACAGATGGTTGAAAGTGTAATGGGTAGGACTTTAAGAGACCCAGCTAGATGGATAGAAATAATACAGCATTGCTCTTTTATTGGTTTGTTTGTTATAGCCCTATTGAATTTCCTTTTATTTTCCAAAAAAGGAAATCATATTTTTGCTGAAATAAAAAAATCCTTTGGTGAATTTTTTTCGGCTTTAGCAACAAAAAAAGGACTTTTGTTTTTAGGCATTACGCTAATAGCTTATTTTTTTATTTTTTGGGGAATAATCCAAGCTGGATTTTACTACGATGATGATATTTGGAGGAGTTATGAAGGAAGTCGCTCTTGGATAGGTTATAGCCGTTACGTTTCAGAGGTTTTGTCTATTTTGATACACACAAATTTTGTGCTATCAGATATTGCACCTCTAACAAGTATTCTATCGATACTGATGATGTCTTTGGCTACTTTAATGCTTTCTTGGGTTGCAGACAAAAAACAATTCAGAATTTTTTCTGTAATTGCTTCAACTTTTATTTTTATTTCACCTTTTTTTGGTCAAAACTTTGCCTATAGATTTGATTCTCCCTATATGGTTTTAGCAGTATTGTTTCCTATTCTACCTTTCTTTTGTAAAGAAGACAAAGCAGCATTTGTTTTTTCATCGGTAGTTTTTGTTATATTGGGTTGCATGTGCTATCAAGCAGGTTGCGGAATTTACATACTATTAACAATTTATTTTTGCCTCTTAGATTGGCTAGATAAAAAAGATAATAAAAAAGTTTTTGGTTTTGCTGGATTAAGTGCTGCTGCTTTTATTTGTGCTTTGCTAATTTTTATGATTTTCTTTATGAATACTCTAGAGAATAGTTCTGGAAATTATGTTTCCACAAAATTATCTTTAGAAGGAATTGTAGAAAATGTTAAAAAATATTCCCAATTCACTTTTGGTTACTTTGGCGGGTTATGGACAAAGATTTTTGGGATAATTATGGTTCTTTTCACTTTTGCAAGTTTAATTATTTATTCAAAACAAAATAAAGTTTTTACTTTTTTGTTTGTAAGTTTAATACTCCTTTTTGCCTTTGTATTTTCTTTTGGACCTTATATTTTATTTGAACGTTCTTTATTTGCACCAAGGGCTTTTTTAGGCTTTAATGGATTTGTTTCCTTTATAGCTTTATTGCTTTTGCAAACTCAAAATTCTACGTCTGGAATTCGCTACATAGGAAAAATAACTGTTGCAGCTTTATTTTGGGGTTGTTTAGTGTTTATGAATATTTATGGGAATGCTTTAGCGGAACAAAAAGCCTATCAAGATTTTAGAACGAATATTTTAATTTCAGATTTGAATAAATTTGTAGACTCTGATTCTGGGTGCAATATTTCTTTTAAAGGTTCAATAGGTCATGCACAAGGATACAAAGAAAGCTTAAAAAATTATCCTTTGCTAAAAAAAATGATAACTATTGTTCCTGCAGAAGGTGGAATATGGAACGATGATTTATTCAACTCATTAAATTTTTCCTGTGAAGATGTAGGTTTAAAGGAAAATCCTAATTATCCCTTGCTTCTTTCCACTTACTACCATGATATTTATGGGCAAGATAATAATTTTTACGTTGTTTTAAGATAAAGAAATGAACAAAAATTTGTCCGAGATAATTAGATTTGGAATAGTTGGCTGTATTAACACAATAGTGGGTTGGGCAGTTATGTTTTCGTTGTATAATTTATTACATGTAAATTATTGGATTTCTTCTGCTGCAAATTATATTGTTGGTAGCATTTGTAGTTTTTTTTTGAATAAATATTTTACCTTTACTTCTAAGGGTTTTTCTAAAAAAGAAATCATAAAATTTATCATTTGCATAGGACTTTGTTATTTAATCGGATATGGTATTGCACGACCCTTTGCCAGATGGATTTTAAGTTCTTCTTCCCAAAACCTACAAGATAATGTGGCAATGATTTTCGGTAGTGTAGTTTTTACTATATTGAATTATTTAGGGCAGAAATTTTTTGTTTTTTCATCTGGAAAAGAAGGAGAAGCAAACTGAAATACCTTATTAACGGTGACTTCCTTTGCCGTAATATTACAGGAATTGAACGCTTTGCTCTAGAAGTATGTACTAGGCTAGATAAAATGGTTCAAAAGGATTTTTTAGCGATTCTTATTCCTTCAAACGCAAAATTTGTTCCAGAGTTCAATAATATTAAAGTTATAAAAAGTTCAGTGGAATGTACTTTTTTTCCAAAGTGGGTTCAAGGAGAATTCAATAAACAAGCTCGTAAACAAAAAATGATACCGCTTTGCTTAGGAAATACCTGCCCAATATTCAATCCAGGAATTGTTGTAGTGCATGATATTTATGCAAAGGATTTTTCTAAAGATTTTGTTTCTTTTAGAGATAAATTGGTTTGCTTTTTAGATAAACTGATGTATAAAAGGGCTGCAAAAAAAGCTATACAAATTGTAACAGTTTCAGAATTCACCAAGAACAGAATTATAAGCGTGTATAAAACGCCACCCGAAAAAATAAAGGTAATTCCTAATGGATGGGAGCATTTTAAGACAGTCGAAACTGATACTTCAATTTTAAAAAATTTTCCAGAGTTAAACGGAGAGTTTTACTTTACTTTAGGAAGTCTTTCTAAACGCAAAAACTTAAAATGGATAGCTGAATATGCTAAAAAGCATCCCAAAGATATTTTTGCAATTTCTGGAAAAGCAATTTCGGGGCTGGTTCCAGAAGAATTAAAGTGTTTGCAGACTTTGCCAAATGTATCTTTGCTTGGTTATGTTTCTGATGGGCAAGTAAAAGCTTTGATGGAACATTGCAAGGCCTTTGTTTTCCCATCTTATTATGAAGGATTTGGTATTCCGCCACTAGAAGCTCTTTCTGTTGGTGCTAGAATTATTGTAGCAAAGGCTGCTAGTTTACCAGAAATATATGGCAACAGTGCAGTTTATATTGACGCAGAAAATACTGATGTAAACCTTTCTGTTTTGTTAGAGCAGCCTGTGGAAGCAGCAGAACCTGTCTTAAAAAAATATACCTACGAAAATGCGGCAAAAGATTTATACAAAGTTTTAGAGGAAGTAGCACAAATTCAAGGAAATAATTAGGATAGTTTTAATAGCTAAATACTGTTTTTTGTTACAAATGATTTTTTTATTTTTTTTATAATTAGTTCATCAGTGTTTTTGGTGAAATTGAAGAAATTAATTTATACTTTTCAATTTTCTTGAGTTCCGATTAATTCAAGTACTAGGTTTGTCTAGTTTCCTAATTTGAAAAGTATAAATATGGAATTCTTTAAATTTTAGTGATAACCTTTGAAAGTCTTTTGAACTAATAAAAGAAATATAATACTATGCAAAACTTTAACTAAGATATATAATAATTATACTAGTTGTTTTGAATGAAAAGGAGTGATTTTCAATGCATATTGGGGACATTCTGTACACTGTAATCATATATCCATTAGTACAGATTATAGAAATTGCTTTTAAATTAATCGATAAACTTTTTGATAATACTGGTATTGCAATTCTTGGGGTTAGTTTTACTGTTACAATGCTATGTTTACCTCTTTATATTGTGGCAGAAAAATGGCAACAAGTGGAAAGAGATACCCAAAAAAAACTTAAACCTGGAATTGACCGAATAAAGGCGGTTTTTAAGGGTGATGAACAATACATGATTTTGTCTACATTTTATAGGCAAAATCATTATCATCCGATGATGGCTTTGCGTTCTAGTTTTGGGCTTTTAATTCAGATTCCTTTTTTTATGGCAGCTTATTCTTGTTTATCAAATATGCCTGCTCTTCAAGGACAATCTTTTGCTTTTATCCGCGACATGGGACAGCCTGATGCTTTGTTTTATATTGGTAACTTCCCGATAAATATTCTTCCAATAGCAATGACTTTAATAAATATCATTGCAGGAGCGATTTATACAAAGGGGTTCCCTTTTAAAGAAAAACTTCAGATTTACGGAATGGCATTAATTTTTCTTGTTCTTTTGTATGATAGCCCTGCGGGACTTGTTTTATATTGGACAATGAATAATGTGTTCTCTTTAATAAAAAATATTTTCTATAAACTAAAGAATCCACTAAAGATTTTGTACATTTTAATGTGTGCAGGAGTAGCTTTCGTCGGAATATATATTTTATTCATTTATGGTGGTGGTGCCAGCATGGTAAAGAGAGGTTTAACTGTTGCAGCATTATCCATTGTATTTTTTGTTCCGCTTATTATTAAATTAGTAAAATGGTTTTTGGACAAGCCTCTGGTATCTATTATGGAAAATAAAGGTCTTCGCCACAAATTATTTATTTTTTCAGCAGTTGCTTTTGTAATTTTGTCAGGTCTTGTAATTCCTTCTTCAGTAATTTCTTCATCTGTTCAAGAATTTTCCAACATAGGGGAATACGCTAGTCCAACTCAATTTTTGCCCCATTCATTCTGGCAAAGTGTAGGATTATTTTTATTCTGGCCAATGTGTATATACTTTTTGTTTGGAAAAAAATTACAAACTATAATTGCTGCCTTATTTGCCGGTGGATTATTTTGTTCTGTTGTGAATACCTTTGCCTTTGCAGGTGATTATGGTTCTATGGATGCAACATTAAAGTTTATCGGAGGCATGACTTCTCAAAAAACACTTTTCTTGGTGATAAACTTACTAGTGTTTGCTTTATTATGGGTTGGAGTTTTCTTGTTATTTACTTTAAAAAAAGGAAAAATAATTTCGTCCTGTGCACTTCTTTTAACCATAGCCTTTGTTGTTCTTTCAATTATAAATATCTCAACTATAAACAAAGATTACAAAGATTTTTCCGAAGCTATTGCAAGTAGAGAGCAAGAAGATTCTGGCTTTGTAAAATATTTTAATCTTTCCAAGACAGAAAAAAATGTGGTGGTAATAATGTTGGATAGGGCAGAAAGTTCTTATTTTGAACATATTTTGCAAGATCAGCCACAACTAAACCAAATGTTTGATGGATTTACTTTTTATAAAAATGCCTTGGCTTATAATGGTCACACTTTAATGGGTTCTCCTTCAATTTATGGTGGTTATGAATACACACCTAGCGAAATGAATAAACGTAGCGAAGAGTTACTAAAAGAGAAACATAACGAAGCATTAATGGTTCTTCCAGAAATATTTGTAAAAGAAGCAGGCTATTCTGCAACTTTGGCAGATCTTTCTTGGGGAAATTATAGTTATGTTTCTGATATGAGTTTTACCGAAGAATATGATTATGTAACAGGTATATCTTTAAACGGAAGATATACAGGGGACTTTAAAAAAGAATTTGTTAGTGATGAATTAGCAAATAATTTATCTGATGGAATAGAACGTAATTTAATTTGGATAAGCCTTTTCCGAGAAGTTCCAGCTATTCTACGACCTGTAGTTTACTATAAAGGTTCTTGGTGGGCAGGTGAAACAGCCGCAGATATGGATTCATTTATTGATTGGTATGCAATTCTTCATTATTTGGATAGAATCACTGGTTTTGATTCTAAAACAGGTAGTTTTGTTATGATGGCTAACGAAACAACCCATAGCAACGAAAATGTTGTTTTCTTAAACTTGGTTCCTCAAGAAACAATAAATTTTTTAGTTGAACCTGGTTACGATATAAATACAGTTTCTTTGTTGGCGATTGGTAACTGGTTAAATTACCTAAAAGAAAATGGTGTTTATGATAATACCCGAGTAATTATTGTCTCCGATCATGGTATGGGTTACGGGCCTTTTGCCTCGGAAGGATTTACTACCCCAAAAGTGGGAAATCAATCAAAAGATGATTTTCATGCGTTTTTGTTAGTAAAAGATTTTAATGCTACGGGTCCAATTCAAATAGATATGAATTTTATGACAAATGCGGATGTGCCTAGTTTAGCTTTATTAGGAATTGTCCAAAATCCTGTAAATCCGTGGACAGGAAAGGCAATAAATATGGAACCTAAAAAAGAAGGTGTGTATGTTACAACAGATGATTTGTTTATGCCACACCATAGTAAAAGTGATAAAATATTTACTGTTTCTGATAATTCATGGTATCATGTAAAAGATAATATTTTTGAAGATTCAAATTGGAACCAACAGGTGCCTCGATAGGTGTACAAAATATAGGAGTTTTGGTATGACAGAAAAAGAATTTAATTTGATGTATGCTCTGCATAAGAATCTAGAGGACTACTCAGATGATGAAGCAAAAAAATCATGCGAAGAAAAAGGTTGGGTAAAAGACAGAACCATTACAGATGCCGGTTACCAAGCAATGTTACCATATAAAGTTGATAACGCAATAATTATGGCAGCAGGTCGTTCAAAGCGATGTATGCCACTTTCAAATTATCTTCCAAAGGGATTATTTGAAATTAAAGGCGAAACAATGGTGGATCGCCAAATTATGCAGTTACATGATGCTGGAATAAAAGAAATAGTTCTTGTTGTTGGGTATTTAAAAGAAAAATATTATCCACTAAAGGACAAATATAAAGATTTAATTATTATCGATAATACAGAATGGGATGAAAAAAACAATATTTCTTCAGTTTATGCCGCTCAAGAGTATATGAAGAATTCATATCTGTGTTGTTCAGATAACTGGTTTGCTCACAATGTATTCCGAGAATATGTATATGATTCATATTATGCTTGTAAGTACACCGATGAATTTATTGATGAATACTGTGTTAAAGGTACTGACAAAAATGGATACATAACATCGATAAAAAAAGGTGGCGAAAAAACCTGGTATACTATTGGTGAAGCCTTCTTTAAGAAAGAATTTTCCCAAAAGTTTATTGAATTACTGCGAAACGAATACTATGACCCAGAAATAAAATATATGTTGTGGGATGATTTCCATATTAAGCATATTGATCAACTGAAATTAAAAATTAAGGGTTACTCTGACGAAGAATGTAAAGAATTCGATACAACCGAAGATATTCTTCAGTTTTACCCAAATTTTAAGAACTTTATCGAACAATTTTTTCAAGAAGAAGAAATGTTGAATTCAGCACAGCGATTGGATTATTTGTCAAACTATGCTGAAACTAAACAATATTCAGTTGTGTCCACTGATCAACTAACAGGTCGCTTGCATGTAAATGAAAACCTATTTGGTCCAAGTCCAAAGTGCTTAGAAATGTTAAAAAATGTAACCATGGAAGATATTTATCAATACGATTTAACTCGAGATGATGAATTAGCCTTGGCAATTTCAGAGCAAGAAAATATTTCTATGGATAATATTTTTATTCACAGCGGATCTTCAGATGTAATAAAAACCATTATGACAATCGTTTTAAATAAGGGCGATTCAGTAATGATACCTGCTCCTGCATGGAATTATTATAAATCTGTAATTGAATTGCGACATGCAAAAGCTGTTTACTACAATGTTGTTCCCGATAAAGATGAATATGTTCACGATGTGGCAGGAATTCTTTCAAAAAGCAAAGAATGTACTCCTAGAATTATAATTTTAACAACTCCACACAACCCAACAGGTGCAACTCTTTCTGGAAAGGATTTGGAAAAAATTATTCGTGACAATCCAAAATCCCTTGTAATTGTAGACGAAGCCTATCTTGGGTATTCAGACATAACTTATGATGTAACTCACTTGTTGAATTGTTATAGCAATGTTGTTTTTTCTAGAACATTTTCTAAACTATATGGTCTTGCAAGTATGCGTGTTGGTTATGGATTATGTTCATCTATGGCAAAACAGGTTTTCCGCTTGGATTTAAATCCTTTCCGTATCAGTACCATAAGTCGCAGAATGGCAGTTGTGGCTCTTAAAGATAAGGAATACTACGACAAAATGACAAAAGATGTTATTGAATGTCGTAACTGGTTTATTCAAGAGGTAAACAAAATTCCAGGAGTTAAAGCCTTTAATTCTTATGCAAACTTCGTATTTATGCATTTAGATGATTACGATACTCAAAAGATAAAGGATAAACTAGCAAAGGCTGGTTATCTTGTTCGTTTGTGGACAGAAAATGGTCATCTCGCTATGAGAATTACTCTTGCCCCAAAAGAAATTATGGTAAAGGTATTAGAGTTACTTAAGGAAACTTGTAAATCTTTAATGGAGAAATAAGTGAATCAATTATTTATTCCTTTGTACATTGATCCAGGCACTGGTAGTATGCTTTTTTCAATACTTATCGGTGCTGCAGCAACACTTTTCTTTTTGGGGAAAGCATTAATTCTTAAAATAAAGTTGTTTTTTTCTGCTGGAAAGGGAGGTGTAAAAGCTGATGCTTCTTATAAACCCTATGTAATTTACTGCGAAGATAAGCGTTATTGGACTGTTTTTAAACCTGTAGTTGATGAATTTGAAAGCAGAAAAATTCATTTAACATATTATACTTCTGCTAAGGATGATCCAATTTTTAACCAATCCTATGAATTTGTAGAAGCAGACTATATTGGCGAAGGGAATATGGCTTATGCAAAGTTAAATATGCTTACTGCAGGAATTGTCATGATGACAACACCTGGACTAAACGTATACCAACTAAAGCGTAGCAAAAATGTTAGACATTATTGCCACATTTTTCATTCCACTGGTGACCCAACAATGTATCGACTCTTCGGTATAGACTACTTTGATTCAATTTTGCTTACTGGAGATTATCAAGAAGAAGATATTAGAACTTTGGAAAAGCAACGTGGTTTAAAAGCCAAGGAATTAGTAACTGTTGGATGTACTTATTTAGATGTGTTGCAAGAAAGAATTGCTTCTATTCCTCAAGAAGAAAATCATCAATTTACAGTTTTAGTTTCACCATCTTGGGGTCCAGGTGCCTTACTTTCTTTGTATGGTGAAAAAATTCTTGACCCTTTAGTTGAAAGTGGATTTAAAATTATTCTTCGACCTCATCCTCAGTCAAAGAAATCTGAATCTGAGCTTTTAGCACGGCTTGAAGAACGATATAAAGATGTCCCAAATATTGAATGGGATTATGAACGTGATAATATTTATTCCATGAAAAAAGCGGATATAATGATTTCAGATTTTTCTGGAATTATTTATGATTACACCTTTCTTTGTGACAAGCCAATTATGTATGCTAATGCAGAACTTGATTTACGTCTTTATGATGCTTACGATATTGATAAACAGATTTGGCAATTTGCGACTGTAGAAAAAATCGGTATCAAAATAGAAGAAAAAGATTTTAGCAACATTAAAACCATAATTCAAAATGCAGCAGATAGTGCAGAACTTGCAGCAGAACGCCAAAAAGCAAAAGATGAAGCATGGATGTACCGTGGTGAAGCAGGAAAGCGTACTGCAGATTTTATGATAAAAGTAGTTAACGAATTAGAAAAATAATTTTATGCAAAGGGCAGAATTTTCTCTAAGGGAAATTCTGCTTTTTTGAGAGATGAAAATGTTTGAACAAATAAAAATTAAAATATCAGTTTGCAGAATAAAAAAAATGGAAAAAATTTTTCAAGAGGTTAAATGTGGGTTTTCAATATCAAACGAATCCATTCTTTTAGAAGATGAATACACCAAAAAGCTTAACATATTAAAAAAATATTATAATAAAAATTGGCTACAAGATTATGAATTAGATGAAAAAAAACTATTGCCCAAGGATTTAAAACGTGGTGTTTTATCGCAAGATGAATTGTATAATCTTTTGATGGAATTAAAGGTTCAATAATCAATTAATTTATTGAAAAATAGATTTTATTAAAGATTTAATATCTTTAACAAAAACAACTCCATCTTCTTTTTCAGGTGCAAAAACAGAAGAATAACCTAAAGTGTTTGCGGCTTTTATGCGTTGTTTTAAACGGTTTACTGGTCTTATTTCTCCTGCTAAACTTAATTCTCCCACTAAAGCAGTTCCTTCTGGTACAGATAAATCGGTTCTTGCAGAATATAATGCAACAGCTAAGGCTGCATCGATTGCACTTTCTGTTAGACGCACACCTCCGGCAACATTAATATATAAATCTTGGTCGCTAAATCTTAATCCAACCCTTTTTTCTAAAACGGCTGCAACTCTACTTACTCGTGCAGAGTCTATTTTATCAGAGTAGACTCTGGATAAAGAAGCTTTTGCAGGAACAGTTAAAGCTTGAATTTCTACCAAAAAAACTCGGCTTCCTTCAAAAACAGGTACAGATGCAACACCAGCAGGAATTTCTTCGGTTCTTCTGGTTATAAACAAAGAAGAAGGATCTTCAATAGGGCATAGACCTGTTTCTGTCATAGCGAAAATTCCTAACTCGTCAACTGAACCAAACCGATTTTTTTGTGCTCTCAAAAATCTAACTTGTTCATCGTTTTTTTCAAACGAAACAACTGTGTCTACCATATGTTCTAAAGATTTTGGTCCTGCAATTTGTCCTTCTTTAGTAACATGGGCTGATAGAATCATAACTGAATCTCTTTCTTTTACCCAGGAAATTAATTCGTTGGCACAAAATTTTAATTGATTAACTGTGCCTGGTACAATTCCGGCATCTGAGCTGTATACAGTTTGAATAGAATCTATAACGACAAAAATCGGATTTACATTATCAAGAGCTGCTTCAATATCAGTAAGGCGTGTGGTACAGAGTAGTTCAATGTTGCCATTTTTTACAGAATTCGTTAAACCAAGTCTATCAGCTCTGGCTCGAATTTGAGCCGCTGATTCTTCGCCTGAAACATACAACACTCTCAGTGATGGAAATTTTTCTGTGATTTTTGCTGTTGCTTGAAGTAACAATGTTGATTTTCCAATTCCTGGTTCACCACCGATAAGGATGGCAGATCTTTTCATTGCACCACCACCAAGAACTCTATCAAATTCGTCTATTCCTGTAGAAAGTCGTGACCCTTCCATAGGATTAACAGAAAATAAAGGAATTGGCTTAGCTCTTGATACCAAAGAATTTACCCCTGTTAAAAGATTTGTTCTTTTTTCGTCAGAAATATGCTCTACAAAACTATTCCATTCCCCACATTCTGGGCAGCGTCCAAGCCAACGAGGTTGAGTATAATTACAAGAAGAACATTTATAAATGATTGTATTATCTTTTTTCTTTGCCATATAAATATAATGAATCTAGAAAGCTATTATGTCAATGTCTGCCTCTGGCTTTTTTGTTCTTACACTAAGAAAAATACCATTTGGCAAACAAGCTGCCCATTCACCGTTTCTACTGATAGCAGGCGAAGCTATGCAAGTATGATTAGCACAGGGTGAATCAATAAAGAAAGCTTCACCTTGGCTAATTTGAATTACAGACAAGCCTTTTTTTCCTTTAATCGAAACTGTTTGATCTTTATCTAATTGATATAAAAATTCTTCGTCCAAAGAGTTTACGGATAAAATTGGAGAACCTTGTTCATTTCCAGATAAAAGAGTAATAGATAAAACACAAAGCAATAATGCAAAAAAAATTATTATCCAATCTACTGGAAGAAAAAAAAGTTTAGGCTTCATGTTTACAAACCATCTTGTTCTGTTAAAGAAGATTTTTCTTGGTTTTCTTCTTCAAGATTGTTTGAGCGTAAAGTATCTATTTTTGGAGAAACAAGCATATCTAAAACCGTAAAGAATAAAATTACAATAATTGGTCCAAGAATTAATCCGTTTAAACCAAAAAGTTGCAATCCACCTAAAATTGCAAAGAAGATAATTAATGGATGAACATTTATTCTATCTTTCAAAAAGAAGGGGCGTAAAAAATTATCCAAAACGCTTACGCAAATTCCGCAAATAATCATAAAAAGAATACCTTTTATAATTGATCCAGAAAAACAAAGAAAAACACCTACGGGAATCCAAACAATAGCAGTTCCAACTATAGGAATAAAAGAAGCAAACATCAGTATTACAGAAAATAATAAAGCCCCTTCTACTCTAAAAATAAGCATAATAACATAAGAAACACAACCTTGGTAAAGGGCAACAAGAATGTATCCTGAAAACAAGTGACGTGTAATTTCTGTAAATTTTTTCATAAGTGTAGCCATATTCCCAGGAGGAATTGGTATTGCTTTAGAAATAAGAGAGGCTAAATATCGACCATCTAAAAAGCAAAAATACAAGGCAAAGGCAATAAAAACAAGGGACAAAAGAAAATTTCCCATTCCTCCGATTAAAGAGGTTCCCATGGAAAATATTTTTGAACTGTATTGTTGAACTAGCTGCAACAAACTTGATTTTAAATCGATGCTATCTAAGTCGATAAAAGTTAGGGATAATTGCTCTACACAAGAAGCTATAAAAACACCAAATTTAGAGTCAGTAAAGAAACTAGGATTTTCAGTAATAAATTTTTCTATTGAATCAAGAAAAGAAATTAACTGCTGAACTAAAGCTATTCCCAAACCTGCAATAGGTCCAATAATTAGAAGTAATATTCCTACTGAAAAAATACCAGCTAAAAGGTGACGTTTAAACTGATAAAATCGTTTTTGTGGATTCAATTTGTTTATGCAACGCTTATGTAAAGGTATTAACAAAATATACAACAAAATTGTCCAAAGAATTACTGTAAAGAAAGGATACATCATTCCCACAATAAGTATAAAAAGCAAGGCAAAAAGTGCAAAAATAAAAATAGTTTGCAAAGTACGTTTATTATCCATAAATAAAATATATTCATTGAATTATTATTAGTCAATAAAAAATGCAAGTCATTTTTCGTAAGAAATAAAAAAAAGTAAATGTCAGTTTGACATATAATAATAAACATGATAACTTTAAAAAATAAACATATGCAGGAGTTATTTATGGATAAATCTTCGTTAGGTGAAAGATATAAGCACCACTTTGCTGCCTTGGAACGCTATGCCCATGCAGCTGATAAAATAGACGAATCAAATGTGTATCAAGAATGGAATCCAGAGACACGGAAAATTATGGACAGTATGGTTAACGATAATTTGCTTCCTGGTTCTCGTCTTGAAGGAAAAGAAAACTTTGAAGAATTCCTTGCTCAAATAAAACAGGGTAAACGTGGACTGATTTTAATGGAGCATTACAGCAATATGGATTTACCTATGCTTTGCTATTTATTAGAAAATTGTGGTGGTGAAGCAGGTAAAGATTTATCTAGCCGTGTTGTTGCAATGGCAGGAATGAAACTTAACGAAGAAAACCCCATGGTAAAAGCTTGGGCAGAAGGATTTACAAGGATTGTAGTTTATCCAAGTAGAACCTTGGCATCTTACAGCAATCCAGAAGAGCATGCTGCAGAAGAAGCCAAAAGTCGCAGAATAAATATGGCTTCTATGCGAGCAATGGATGCTGCAAAAAAACGTGGTCAAACAATTTTGGTTTTTCCTAGTGGAACTCGTTATAGACCAGGTAATCCAGAAACAAAACGCGGGTTGCGAGAAATTGATTCTTACTTACGGATGTTTGATATAATGATTTTAGTTTCGATAAATGGAAACTGCTTACGTATCAATCCAGAAGCTCCAAATAATATGTTAGCAGATATAGTAGCCGAAGATATTGTAATCTTGACTGCTAGTCCTGTATTAGAGTGTAAACCTTTTAGAAATCAAGTTATTGAAAATTTAGGAGAAAACCTAGAAGCTCGTGGCATTGATTTTAAGCAAGAAACTGTAAATAAAGTTATGTCTATTTTGGAAGAACAACATGAAAAATGCGAAGTTACTCGTGTTGAAGAGCTAAAAGCTCTTGGAAAAATCTAAATTTTTAATGGATTAACAAATATATGGGTCAGAAAAAGATTTTTTTTGTAATGGAAAACATTATTTCTTTTATTAAGAAGTTTATTCTGGCCCTGTTTTTTTGTGTCCTTTGCAGAGCTTTAACAAATCGAGATAATTATTATTTATTTTTTATAGCGGTTGTGCTTTTTGCCATTCCCATGACAAAATACGCATGTTATAAAACAACAATTACAAGAAAATATAAGCTACAAGACTACAAAGAAGATAAAAAAATACCATCGTGGAAAAAAATCCGTTGGCCATTTTATTTATGGAATGGCTTTTATTCTACAATATTGGCTTTTTTTTTAACAGTTTATGTTACGGTAATTTCTAAAAACGAAGCTCTTGCTCTTGGAATAATCATCCTCACAATAATAATGCTTTATTTAATTATTGGATTGGCAAAAAAGCGTTTTAAAATAGGTCGAGGTGAATACAGACTTTTTGGCTGGCAAAAATGGATAATTATAATATTCGGAACAATAGCTTATCCTATTTTACTATGGTTTTTGGGTGGCATTAATAGTTCATTAACAAGTATTTTTTCTGTAAACAAAATAGCTTTTGTAATTGAAGGTATTTTTAATGGAATAAATACTTTTAGCTATGCTATATTAAACAACGATTTGTCCCGAGAACTGAATTCATCTTTTTACGTGTCTTTTTCAATTTTTGTATTGCATGGTGGAATTTTATTTTATAGTTTAACAAACTATTTTTTAAGTTGGTTTATTACAAAAGAACAACAAAATGAAATAATTCAACCGATAAAGTTAAATGAACCTATTGAAGAATTGGTTCAAAACGAGCTAGAGGATTTTTCATCTCAGTTTGCTTCAAAAAACAAAGATAATCTTACTCCTGGACAAATTAGAGCCTTAGCCAAGTTAGAAAAATCACAAAAAGAAAAGGTAGAAGCCGAAAAGGCCAAAGTAGAAAAACGAAAAATCTTTGTTAAGCAATTTTTTCTAATTACAGTGTTGATTCTTTTCATGTTACTAATTTATTGGGGTGTATATTGCATTTGTAACCACAGGGATTGGGCTACCTTTGTGGTAGATAAAACAACATTAGTTACAGAAGTAATTGAAGGTGAAATTTATAGACTTGGTACTACAGCAAAATATAATTTGTTAGGGGAAGAATTTGCCGCAGATACTAAAGATGAATTAATTGAAGCTGTAAATTTATACTTTGACAAAATGATATTAAATACAGAAAATTATCTAGATTGGTATTATTCACTCGGCAGAGAATATAGTGAATTATTTACATATTTAGGTGGTATTGTAGAAAACCAGTTAGAAGAAAGAGTTTCCGCCTTTTTAGGTAAAAATTTTGAAGAAAAAATACTACCTGATTACAAAATTGATGAACAATTAGATACAATTTTTGAAGAAAAATATTTAGAATTTAATGCGGCAAAAAAACTACTTTTTGATGAAAACCGAATTAATAATCCAGGTAAACTTTACCAAATTAGCATAAAAACTACAGGGGTAGATATTATTGCAAAAACAGGTAAACCAGATGCCATAATAAGTGGAAAAAGTAAATTCATCGTTATGGCAAGTGGTGGAACTGTGGCAGGTGTGGCTTCTTCTATAATTACAACAAAGCTACTTGCAAAACTTTCTACAAAATTGACACAAAAGGCTGCAACACAGGCTTTAACAGCTGCTACAAATGCTACTATCAAAAAAACAGCTTCTTCTGCAATCACTGGCACTATTGGTGGAGTCGTTGGAACTATGGCAGGACCAGTTGGTACTGTAGTTGGTGTAGTTGTAGGTGTGGCCGCCTCTCTTGGAATAGATATTTTGATGTTAGAAATTGACGAAGCTGTAAACCGAGAAGACTACAAAAATGATATAATTTCATGTATAGAAGAAGAAAGACAGTATTATTTATCCTTGGTTGATAACCAAATTCAAGAAACTTTTATGTAGGTTCTAAAAATTTAAACTCAGTAATAATTAAAAAGTAGTTCGCCCTCTAAAACTTCTAGCAAGTGTTAATTTATCCGCATACTCTAAATCTCCTCCTACAGGTAATCCAGAGGCAAGTCTACTAATTTTAACTCCCGTGTCTGCAAGAACTCGTTGCAAATACAAAGCTGTAGTGTCGCCCTCTACTGTAGGATTTGTTGCGATAATAACTTCGGTTATATTTTCAGATTTAACTTTTTCTAATAACTTTCCAATGGATAACTGTTCTGGTCCAATTCCGTCGAGTGGCGAAATAACTCCACCTAAAACATGAAATAATCCTTGAAATTCTCTAGAGGCTTCTATAATTTGTACATCAAGAGGTTGTTCAACAACGCAAAGAAGGCTTCTATCTCTAAGTGGATTAGAACAAATATAACAAGGATCTGTTTCAGTAAAAGCTCCACAAATTGAACAAGGTTTGATACGTTGTTGCAAATTTAATATTTGTTATGAAAAACGTTGAACAAAACTGGAATCTGCCTGTAATATATGAGTTGCAAGACGCATTCCACTTTTTTTCCCTATTCCAGGAAGCCGTGAAAAAGATTCCGCTAGTTCCTCTAGAGCATTCATTATTATTTCCTAAAAGCTGAAATTAGGGAAACCTGCGTTTCCCATAAAAGAGCCAAGCCTAGATTCTATTTGTTCTTTAATTTTTGTCATAGCATCGTGGCTTGCAGCAACGATTAAATCTTGAATCATAGGAATTTCTCGTGGATCTATAACAATGGGATCTAAATAGACTGATTTTATTTCAAAATGCCCATTCATTGTAACTTTTACAATTCCTCCACCAGAAGAACCTGTGACTTCCAATAATTTTAGTTCTTCTTGAACTTTTGAAACTTGTTCTTTAATAGCTTGGCTATTTTTTAGAATATCAAAGGGATTCATTCTTTTTTACTCCTACAATTGAACCTTTAAACATTTTGCATAAAAGTTCCGCTTGAATTGGGATTGTTATTTCTTCTTTTGGTTTTTGTTGTTTTAAAATTGGTTCAATTACTAAATTACGTCCTGTAAGGGAAGAAAATAATTTATTCAGAAAATCTTTTTCTTTTTGCAACTGCGAAAGGCAAAAAGCGGAAGGAACAGTAATTTGGACAAAACCTTCTTTTGAAAAATCCCAAGATTCTGATGCAATTAAAGCAGAAGCTATTACAATGTGACTTATGCTAAGTTCTTTAATTACATAATCCTTTAAATTTTCCAAAGGAATAATTTTTTTTTCATCTGATGATTCTTCTTGGTTTAAAATTGAATCATCTGGTTGTTTTGGTATTGAAACAAAAAATGAATCAGAAACAGGTTCTTCTGGTAATGATACTTTTTCGTTTTCAAACTCAAAAGAAGGTTGCCGGTGTTCAGGCGGTACAGCGCCGCCGTTAGATAAAGGGTAGCTTTCCTCCTGAGAAGAAGGAAACTTTGCGAACTGGGCTGCTAAATTTGGTGGAATATTTGCCTTTGGTGTTGATTCTGTAGAAGAAAAGTTGCTTTGTGGAATTTGTTCCTGATTTGCATTTGAACCTAAAAGCAACTTTCTAGTATCTTCTAACATTTTTTGAACTTCTTTATTAGAAACAAAAGATGTTAACCCACATAATCTTGAAATAGCTAAATCAACTTCGTATCTTGGATTTAGAGAATAGCGAATATCGCGATATAGATCCAATAATAAAGAAAGACCTCTTTCTAACTGTGGAATATTTAACTTTTCTAGAGCAACAGAAGAATATCTTTCGGCAGATTGCCCTAAAAGAGCTTCTCGTGTAATTCCAGTTTTAATTAACAACAGACTTCTAAAATAATCTGTAAGATTTGAAATAAACTGTTCAATAGAAGTGCCGTTTTCTAAAATTTTATCTAATAAATCTAAGGCTAAGGCAGCATTTTGTGAAATAAAAGTTTCGCAAAGTTGATTAAGTATATCTACTCCCACAAGACCTAACTTACTTCGGATTTTATCGTAAGTAATATGGCTTTCTGAAAAGGAAGCAACTTGGTCAAATAAGGTGTAAGCGTCGCGAACACTTCCTGTTGCTTCTCTGGCAATCCAATACAAAGCTTCTGGATCAGCTTGAACATTTATTTCGGTGGCAGCTTGAGCTAGTAATTCTTTTAATTGCTCTACCGCAACAAGTCTAAAATTAAACTGTTGACAACGACTTTTAATAGTGGCAGGAACTTTGTGCAGCTCTGTTGTTGCAAAAATAAAAATAACGTAAGGTGGTGGTTCTTCAATGGTTTTTAACAAGGCGTTAAAAGCACTGGTAGAAAGCATATGAACTTCGTCAATGATATAAATTTTATAACGACAGGAATTAGGTGGGAATAAAACTTCGTCTTTTATTTGGCGAATATCATTTACGCTAGTGTTAGATGCACCATCTATTTCGATAACATCTAAGTTTGAACCTTTTGTAATTTCTTGGCATACAGTACATACTCCGCAAGGTGCAGCAGTTGGTCCTTTTTCACAATTTAAAGCCTTTGCCAAAATTCGTGCAGAAGATGTTTTCCCACAACCTCTTGGTCCAGAAAATAAATATGCATGAGCAATTTTTCCTGCTTGAATGGAATTTTTTAATGTTGCAGCTACAAATTCTTGTCCCACCAGGTCTTCAAATCGCTGTGGTCTGCGTCGTGTTGCCGTTACTTCGTATGCCATAATAAAAGAATATCCTAAATTCAAGCTTTTCGCAACAAGTGAACAATAAATTAACAAGATTTACTAATTCAATTTGTATAAAAAATTATCTTAATTAAATCAGGATAACCAAATAAGCCTGTATTTGTTGAATTTATTAAAGGAATAATATAAACTGTTTAGGTTATGAAAACTTCCGAAACATTGATTGCCACTCTGCGAGAAATTCCTGCAGAGGCTGTTATTGCAAGTCACCAACTTATGTTGCGAGCTGGACTTATCCGTAAATTAGGAAACGGACTTTTTACTTACTTTCCTCTTGGGTTAAAAGCCTTTCGTAAAGTAGAAAATATTATTCGAGAAGAAATGGATGCCATAGGAGCATTGGAATGTAAACCTTCTGTTGTTGTTCCAGGTGAATTGTGGCGCGAATCTGGTCGTTGGGAAACTATGGGTGCAGGTATGTTGCGAGTAAAAAATCGTGTTGACCAAGAACTTGTAGTTAGCCCCACTGCAGAAGAAGCTTTTACCGCTCTTGTTCGAGATGAACTTGAATCATATAAACAACTTCCTTTAACCCTTTATCAAATCAATACAAAGTATCGAGATGAAATTCGTCCTCGATACGGTGTTATGAGGGGTAGAGAATTTACAATGAAAGATGCATATTCTTTCCATACAAGTGAAGAATCTTTGGATAAAACCTACCTTGCCATGGAAGCTGCTTACAAACGAATTTTTAAGCGATTAGGTCTTTCTGTTATTCCTGTTTCCGCAGATTCAGGGGCTATGGGAGGTAGCGGTTCAGAAGAATTTATGGTGGAAAGTGCAGTTGGTGATGATACATTGATTCTTTGTCCAAAGTGTGGATATGCTGCAAATACAGAAAAAGCATCCTGTGCTTTAGATGTTGCCCTTGATAAAAATGGTAATGCTCAGCAAGCAACAACTGAATCAATAGAAAAAGTTCCATGTCCTGGGGTAGAAACCATAGCCCAAATGGAAGAATTTTTCAAAATGCCAGCAACTCAGTTTATAAAAGTGCTGATTTACAAAGTTTATAACAGTGAATTGGATTTACGTTCAGCTCCTGGAGGAAATAATTTTAAACGGGAAGTTGAAACTGGTGTGCCTTATTATCCAGAAAGTTTCTTTGCTGTTGCAATTCGTGGCGACTTGGATGTAAATGAAGCAAAATTAGCAGCTACATTAAAAGCAAGTGAAGTTGAGTTAGCCTGTGAAGATGATGTAATTCGTTTTTCTGGGGCTCCACATGGATTTGTTGGACCTGTAGGATTAACAAAACTTCCTTTGTTGGTTGATTTTAGTGTAATGACAATAGAACAAGATGGTTCTTTTGTGTCACAACTTCATGATACAGTTACAGGCGGTGGAATTGCAGATGTAGATAATCTACACGTAGAACCAGGAAGAGATTTTACACCATTCATGGCTGCAGACATTCGTACAGTTGTGGCTGGAGACAAATGTCCTCACTGTGGTGCTGAGTTTTATAGCAAAAAAGGTAACGAACTAGGACACATATTCAAGTTAGGCTATAAATACAGCAAATCTATGAATGTATCCTTTCTTGATGAAAATGGGAAACAACAAATCCCTCTTATGGGCTGTTATGGAATCGGTGTAGATAGAGCATTAGCTTCTATCATAGAAGAACACCACGATAAAGATGGAATTTGTTGGCCTATGAGTGCGGCTCCCTACCATGTTGTCATCATTCCGGTGAAATATGATGGACAAATGAAAGAAGTAGCGGATAAAATTTACGCTGAACTTAAAAAGCAAGGAATAGAAGTTCTTTTAGATGACAGAAATGAACGACCAGGAGTAAAATTCAAAGATATGGATTTAATCGGAATTCCTGTTCGTATAGTTGTTGGCGAAAAGAATTTACCAAATGTTGAGGTTAAACTTCGCACTGAATCACAGGTAGAACTTGTATCTGCTGATTCTGCTGCTGAAAAAGTGGCAAGAATTGTAAAAGATGCAATTTCTGAATTAAACGCTTAATTTCAAAGCTGCTGTTTTGTTTATTGTTTTTTAGGGAGGCAAAATGAAACACCTTAACAAATTTAGCTTGGCTTTATTTGGTTGCATAATTTTAGTTTTATCTTCTGTCGCAGCATTTCCTGGAATAAAAACTTATTTACCTGATTATTCAGGACAATATGTTTATTACAGAGATTATTCCTTTGAATATGAAGTTTATATTGGCTTTCTTTATTATGATGAAGGGACATATGCCATGCGGTATTATGCTCCACAGTATCCTGGAACAAGTGCAGTATCTCGTGCTGGTACGGGGCGTTCGGGAATTCCCAAATCTATAGAAATACTTTTTACCCTGAATCCTGATGTAGACTACACTGAAATGACAGGTGAACGCTTTCTAAACAACATTTCTGGAACAGATACAGATATAGTAAATTATATGCACGATTTAGTTTATGAATTATCTGCTCGTCGTCGTAATCTAAACGATGAAATTGTAAGTTCAACTATTACAAGCAAAGAAGATTTTAGCCAATTTGGTGGAAATGTAATAATGGAATATTCTTTTGATATTCCGATATTTAATTTAAAGCAAATTACTAGTGCTGACGGAATGCCTCTTTTTCAAATTGCTACAACTGGAGCATTAGCTTTTTCTGAAGATCCTTCATTTTCCCAGTTTAAAGGTTTCCCTGCACCATTAAATGATAAGCAAAGAAGTTTTACTTCAAAAAAGAAATTGCCTGATACAGAAATTAAATATAATGCTCAAAAGATAAAATTAGATAATCAATGGATGCAAGCTGCAGAAAACATGTATATGCTTGGAAATGTGGCTCTTGTGGTATTGTCTGATTTTCCTGCTTCTGCTGCATCTAGTGGAAGTAAAATGATGTTAGATTCATTTTGTCGAACCTTTTCTTTAAGTTCTCAAGATACATATGCAGATTGGGATAGTAGAAAAGTAACTGCAACAAAAGATAAAGTTGCTGTAGAAATTCGTTATTATCAGCCTTCTGAAAATTCGGTAACACGAGATTTTAAGATTATCAAAAAAAATAAGTCAGGTGACTATAGCGTAATGAGTTTAACAGTATTTGATAATGCTTACAAAACAAATCGTAGCTATTTTGATGCTATAGTTGAAAGCTTCTAAAAAAAGGGCTGCCAAAAACAATAAAAATTATTTTTGCAGCCCAACTTTTACAAAATATTGTTGTTGTGATTTTTAAACGTAACTTTTTGCACTTTACAAGTTAAATAAAACTCTACAAAAAAGTTCCAAAATAATTATTTAAAACTTGCCGGTGAAAGTGGGGAACCAATCCAAACCCCTTCACTTCCAATATAGTCTTTTCTAACTCCTTCCACTAGAAATTGAACACTTTCTACAGTAGAAAATGATGTGGCTGTGTAAACGATTTGCATAAGTTGCCCGATATAACCTTCTACTCCATAGGGATTAAATTCAAATTCTTCGCTAAAATTCAAAGTGGCTATTTTATTTTTTACGCTAGCTGAAAGTAATCGGCTACCTTCTGGAATTAAAGACATATAGTCTTTTTCACGTTCAGCTAAATTTGGACCTGCCAATAAGGTTGTAATAGCTGTGGTTAAAGGAGAATTAGTTTTATCTACAGATCTTTGAGCTTCCACTCTAGAAATTGTACCATTCCCATCTATAATTACAAAGAATAATTTTAAAGAGATTTTTGGTGGTGTTACATCTGCTGTTTCCTGTTCTTCTTTTGGACTAGAAGTAACAGGTGTGTGTTCTGTTACAGGTTCTTTTTCTGAAACAGGAACTATGGGCGAAAGCTGAGTCACATTTTCTTCTTCATTTTGTACGGGAATAGGTTCTTGAATTTCAATTTGAATAACAGAATCAGAATTTGGGGTTGTAGATTCAGGAACTTCGTAATTTGCTACAAACTCCGGTTCGGATCCAACTGTGTGAGTAAAAAAGCCTGTATCTTTTAGAGTTCGCATTATGTCATCTTGCATTACTAAAAAAATAATAAATAAAACTATTGCTAAAAGAATCCATACTGCTACTGCGATTCCAGCTTGATTTTTCTTTTTTTGAGCCATGAAAGAAGTATAATATAAAATTTTGAAATGAACAAGGAAAAATATTTGTTTTATAGCGGAATAGTTTAAAGTCTAGTAAAAAAACACCTTTTAAACTGAACAATATGTCTGAATAAAAGGTGCTTTTTTACAAAGAAAGAAAAATTGCAATTATTTTGCGTTACGCTTTTTCATAAAGTAAATAAATCCGATTGTTGCTGCAATACCAAAAATCAAAGAAATTACAGCAGACTTTGTAAATCCTGCAACAATGTATGTTACAAAAGAAATTACAGCAATTGTTAAGGCATAAGGCAACTGA